>DDSO01000066.1:0-845 GCA_002343425.1 Brevundimonas sp. UBA2388 | reverse complement strand
GCCAGCGCATTGGCGACATTGTGCCAGCCCGCCATGGGCAGGTGCAGGCCCGTGATCCGGATCGGCTCGTCCAGCGCGGCCAGACCCTGCGGCTGGATCAGCACGTCGAAGCGGCAACCGTCGGGCTTCATCTCAACATTGTCGGCCCGGACCATGGCCTGCGGGTTCACCCCATAGGTCACCAGCCGCCGGTTATCGATCGAGGCCACCAGCCGCTGCACCTCGGGATGGTCGAGGCAGACGGCGGCGAAGCCGTAGAAGGGAATGTTCTCGACGAAGTCCACGAACGCCTTCCGCACCCCGTCGAAGTCGCCGTAGTGATCGAGGTGTTCCGGGTCGATGTTGGTGACGATGGCGACCGTCGACTTCAGGCGCAGGAAGCTGCCGTCGCTCTCGTCGGCCTCGACCACGATCCAGTCGCCGTCGCCGACCTTGGCGTTGGTGCCATAGGCGTTGATGATGCCGCCGTTGACCACCGTCGGATCCAGCCCGCCGGCGTCGAGGATCGCCGCCACCATCGAGGTCGTCGTGGTCTTGCCGTGGGTCCCGCCCACCGCGATCGAGAACTGCAGCCGCATCAGCTCGGCCAGCATCTCCGCCCGCCGGACCAGCGGAATCCGCCGCTCGCGCGCCACGACCATCTCGGGATTGGTCGGCTTGACCGCGGTCGAATAGACCACCGCCGACACCCCGTCGCCGATATGCGCCGCGTCATGGCCGATGAAGATGCGCGCGCCCAGCTTCTCCAGCCGCTCGGTGTTGGCGCTGGCCTTGGCGTCGGAGCCCTGCACCGAATAGCCGATCTTGAGCATGATCTCGGCGATCCCGCTCATGCCGATGCCGCC
>DDSO01000148.1 GCA_002343425.1 Brevundimonas sp. UBA2388 | reverse complement strand
CCGAAGCGAGAGCCGGACGCGCCGAAGGCCCCGCCTCCCCCACCACCGCCGCCTCCGACCATCACGGCCTCGACGCTCCGCGCCCATACCGGGACGGCATAGCTTCCATCAGCGGTCAGGACCGCCACGGCCCGCCGCCCCGCGCCCTGCGCAAACGTCGTCCGGCCCGTCGCTCGGTCGACGGCGAAGGCGTCATGCCAGCTCGACCCGTCGGCGCTGACCTTGAGCCTCAGGTCATCATCCCCGACCAGACCCAGTTCCGCCCGACCGCCCCATCCGCTCTGGAACAGCAGCGACAGGACATCGCCGGTCGCCTCCTTGTTCAGCGTCAGCCGCAGATCGCCCGTGCCCCCGGCCCAGGCCTCCAGCGCCGTCCACAGGGCGGTATTCAGCCGCGCCGCGAAAGGATTGCCTGCGTCCGCAGTCGTCCCGATGCCGAGCCGGCTCAGCGCCTGCGCCACGCCCAGCCTCGCACCCAGCGGCGACCAGTCCCCGCCGTGCCGCACCACGACCTCGTCGGCGTCCGCCACCAGGGCGATCAGGCCGTCGCCGGCCTCCACGACCGTCCAGCCGCCGCCCTCCGCCCGCATCAGCGCCCCTACCGGTCGCGTGCTCCAGTCCGCGCCCGTCGCCCCGGACGGCAGGATCCACAGACCGCCGTCATCGGGCGCGCCCGGCTGGGCCGTGGTCGTGCGGCTGACCACCACGGTCTGGACGATCGCGTCCAGCCGGGTCAGGGCCTCGTTCAGGGTGACGTGCTTTTGCATCTGCCCGGCCGCCAGATACGGCAGGGCCAGCCGGGCGCTGTGATCGTCGCTCATGGAAGTCTCCGAAATCGTGTCGGAGATCAGTCTGGAGGGGCGGCTACCTCAGGCGGGCTGATGACGCTGTCGGCGGCATGAAACGCCGCATTATCAACGATCTGATGCGCAGGAATATGCTGACAATCGGCGAAATGGTAGCGGGGAGACCGTAGTTGGAAGGGCTGGACGGCCTCCCCGCCGACGGGCCCGCAGGCTGTCAGGACCAGGCGGCGCGCTTGCGCGACACCGCGATCGTACCCGTCACGACAGCTACGGCGTCAGATGGCCGGCGGATGCAGCCTAGAGCCGCTGGAACACACCCTGGGCGACGACCGGGCCGTCCGGCTTGTTCGGCGCCGGCGTATGGCCGGGAGCCTCCATGGAGACCGCGACGGCGTTCGCGGATCCGGCGGGGCCGGACAGCGCCTGGCCAAGGCTGTGGCGTGAGGTAGACGAGCCGTCGATGGCGCCGACCAGCTGGACCCCGCCCTCCGGCATGACCAGCCACAGGTGCGGCACCCGCGCATCGCCCGCCATTTCGTTGGTCGGGGCCAGATAGAGTTCGCCGGTGCCGGCGTCATAGGCCAGCGTCATCGCCGCCGCGCCGCTCTCCAGCGTCAGGGTCGCGACGCGGATGACTGCGGGCGCCGGAGCTACGGGGGCGACCGGGGCAGGCTGCGGCTGCATCGCCAGCATGACAACCGCCGCCAGACTGGCCGCCAGCAGGCCCGTCGATCCGATGGCCCAGCGCCGCCAGAAGACGACCGTATTGTCATTGGCGGCGGCCGGCGGCGTCAGCCCCGCCTCCACGCGCGGCCAGACCCAGGGCGAGGGCTCCACCGGCGCGATCCCGTGGGCCAGTCCGCCCAGCCGCTCATTCCAGGCATCCACATGGGAGGCGAAGGCGGGGTCGGCGGCCTCACGGGCGCGGGCCGCGGCCTCGTCCTCTGGCGAAAGAACGCGCAAGGCCAGTTCCCCGGCCAAGGCCTGATCTTCGTCCATTCCGCCGATATCGGTCGAGTCGGTCATGATTCGAGACACGTCCTCAGCCGCATCAATCCGCGCCGGATCCAGCTCTTCATCGTCCCCAGCGGCACATTCTCGCGCACGGCGAGGGCGTCATAGGTCACGCCTTCCATGAAGGCCGTGCGGATGGCGCCCCCGGTCTTGTCGTCCAGCTGACCGAGACAGTCGTTCAGACGCCGCACGTCGTCGCCGGTCTCCAGCGCCTGCGCCGGAGAAGGGGCGTCGTCCGCGATGACCGTGACAGCCTCATCGATCGGCGTCGATTTGCGCATCGCAGCGCCCGACCGCAGCCGGTCGATCGCGCGGTTGCGGGCGATGGTCACCAGCCAGGTGATGGGGCTCGCACGGGACGCGTCGAAGCTCCCGGCCTTCCTCCATACGGTCAGATAGGTGTCCTGCAAGACGTCCTCGGCTAGCTGTCGGTCAGCCAAGATACGCAGGGTCACGCCCAATAGCTTCGCCGAGGTCGCCTCATAGACGCGGCGGAAGGCGGCGCGGTCCCCTTCGCCCGCGCGGCCGAGCGCCTGGGCCAGTTCGTCTCGGGTCAGAATCGCGCTCATTCAGTGGTCCGGCAAAGCATGGGTTGGAAATGGCGGTGACTGCGGGAGTTCGTCAAGCGGTTCAGTCGTGCAGATAGACGATGCGCCGCAGCTTCGGGTTCCGACGCATGTCGGCGACATGGCCCTCATAGGCGCCTGAGGCCCGCGCCTCCCGCTCATTGGCCTCGACCCAGTGGGTGGTCTCAATGTCCTTCTGCAGCGCCTTGGCCGCCAGCAGGTGGCCCTGGAAGACGACGTCCAGCAGGTCCGGAGCGATCGACAGCAGCGGGACCTCGCCAGTCAGGGTGATCACGCCGTCGAGTCCCAGATAGCCGAACATCTGCGCCAGTGTCGCCGGGGTGGCCCTTGCCCGCACCGCCTGCAGCAGCAACCAACCGGAGGCGCCAAGGCTGTAGACCGACCCGACAACCGGTATCCACGTCAGCAGGCCGTCCAGCCCGATTCCGAACGGGCCGATTCCGACCGCCCGGTCGGACAGTTTCTTGACGCCCTCGACATTGGACCAGATCTTCTCGATATCCGCGACGGACCGTCTGGCCATCTCTGCCCTCCTGAAGCGAGACCGTAACGCGCCATGACGAACCTCGTTCAGCCGGAAAGGCAAGCATCGTTCGCAAATCGGCTCGTGTGGCTCGTCCGGCTCGCCCTGGCGGGTTTGATCGCGACCCCGACGTTCGTGGGTCTGGTCGCGCTCTCCGGCATGCGGAACCAGTACGCCGATCTGCTGGCCCAGTTCACGGCGCCCGCCCTGTTCGCCACCGTGGGGCTCGGCCTCTTCCTCGTGTTCGTCAAACAGCGGCGGTGGGCCGCCGCGGCGGTCGTGCCGGCCGCCTTGCTGCTGATCGCCGTCGGCCCCCAGTGGTATCCAACGGCCTCACGCCCCGAGGCCGGAGCCGACACCATCCGGCTCTACTCCGCCAACCTCTGGGTCCGGAACCGCGATCTGGACGCCATCGCCGCCTCCATCCGTCAGGCCGACGCCGACGTCGTCATGCTGATCGAGCTGGGCGACGCCACTGCACCCCATCTGGATGCGCTGGTCGGCGATTATCCCCATCGGATCGCAAGCCCCCGGATTCACCGCCCGAACGGCGCGGTCCGGTCGGTGATCGCCTCCCGCTATCCGCTCACCGCGCTCCCCCGGCCGGCCGGGGTAGAGGCGGTCGGAGCGAGGGCGGCGACACCCCTCGGCGCGCTGAATCTCGTCAGCATCCATCTGACCCGACCGTGGCCCTTCGAGGAATCGTGGGGGCAGATCAGCCAGACGATGGCCCTGGATGAGATGCTTGAGGGATTGAACGGTCCCGTCGTGGTCGCCGGCGATTTCAACAGCGTCTCCACCGCCCGCATCGGCAAACAGGTCCAGCGCGACATCGGCCTTCGTCCTGCGCCGGGCTTTCCCGGGACTTGGCCCGCCGCCGTGCCCTCGGCTCTGGCGATCACCATCGACCAGATCTACGCCTCGCCGGACCTCGCCTTCGTCAGCCGCCGGCTCGGCCGCCCGACCGGTTCGGACCATCGCCCGGTGGTGGTTGAGATCACCCGCGCGGCGGATTGAGCAGGGCGGCCAGCCGTTCGGCATGACCCTCTGACGGAAAGTCCTCGGCGATCCACCGCTCCTCGAACGCCTTCAGCAGCCGCCCCGTCTCCGGCCCCGGTTCGACGCCCAGTCGGGCCAGTTCCCGGCCCCCGACCGGCATGGACGGGCGCCGCCAGCCTTCCGCCAACGCCAGCAAACGTTGCGCGGCATCCGCCTCTCCGGGGGTTTCCGCCCAGCGTCGATGCAAGGCATCGGCGACGGCGCGCTGGCCGTGGCGATAGACGGCGGCCCGGACCTCGGGATCGCGCATCGTCAGGCTTGCGACGGGCGCGGCGCGAGCCGCATCGGCCAGCCGGTCGCGGGTTGAGTTTGGAAATCGCAGGCGTATCGAGACATCTCTCACAAGGCGCTCGTCGATCGGCATCAATGTCATCAGGCGGATGACGGGATCGACGCTCGTCTTGACCGCTCCATCGAACAACGGACCCCTCTCCGCCTCCGGCAGGATCTGCGCCAGCACCCCGGCCTCGGCCATCGCCGCCATGGCGACGCGGGGATCGGGCGCGGCCAGCAGGGTCATCAACTCCTTGGAGACCCGTTCGGCCGACAGCCGCGTCATCCCGGACGCCAACGCCCGACAGGCCGCCAGCGCCGCCCGGTCAGGCTCGCCCCGGCCGTACCAGGCGAAGAAGCGGAAGAAGCGCAGGATGCGCAGATAGTCCTCCCGGATGCGCGTCTCCGGATCGCCGACAAAGACGATCCGTCCCGCCGCCGCATCGGCCACGCCCTCGCCGGTCGGATCGAACACCCGCCCCTCGCCGTCGGCGTACAGGGCGTTCAGGCGGAAATCCCGGCGCGCCGCGTCCTCGGCCCAGTCGTCGGTGAAGGCCACGGTGGCGTTTCGCCCGTCGGTGGAGACGTCGCGGCGCAGGGTGGTGATCTCGAACGGCTGGCGCTCCGACACCGCCGTCACCGTGCCGTGGGCGATGCCGGTGGGCACAGACTTCAGACCGGCGGTGCGGATGGCCCGGTCGGTCGCTTCAGGCTTCAAGGTCGTCGCGATATCGATATCGGCCACTGGCGCGCCGATCAGGGCGTTGCGTACGCAGCCGCCGACGAAGCGGGCGCAACCGGGGCCACCCGCTGCTTCCAGCGCGGCCATGACGGCGCGGGTCGCCGAATCCGTCAGCCAGGGCTGGTCGTCGAGCCGCATCACGCCGCGTCCTCCGCGACCACATCGGCGCTGGCATCCTCGCCGTAAAGCCGCGTCCGCAGCGCCCGCACGATCCCCGCCGTCACGCCCCAGATGTAGCGCTCCTCATGGGTGATGGCCCAGTACCAGCGGCGCGGCTGGCCCTCGCGGTCATAGGAGTCGCGGCGATGGTTGGCCGGATCCATCAGATAGTCCCACGGCACCTCGAACACCTCGGCCACCTCGTCCAGCGACGGGGTCGTGGCCGGCGTGGCGGTCAGCCAGCCAATTACCGGCGTCACCAGAAAGCCGGTGCCGGTCTCATAGGCGTCGCCGACGCCCAGCACCTCGACCAGCGCGGGGTCCAGCGCCACCTCCTCGAAGGCCTCGCGCAAGGCCGCCTCGACCGCCGTCTCGCCGGGATCGAGCCGCCCGCCGGCAAAGGCGATCTGGCCCGTGTGGCTGGCCAGACTGTCAGACCGACGGGTCATCAGGACCACGGCCCCCTCCGGGCCGGCGATCACCGGGATGAGAACCGCGGCAGGCCTGAGCGTCCGCACGGGCCGCTCGGCGTCAGGATTCAGGTCGAAGTCCGACCGCGCGGGCGCACGATCCGCTGTCCAGCTGCCCGCCGGTTCCAGCTGCTCGATCAGACGCTCGCGCAGGGTCGCCAGACTCATTCAACGCCCGCCCCGACCGGACCGAGCGCGAACGCCACGCCGCCCGACCGCACCGTCAGCCGCCCATTCTCGACGGTCGCCATCTCGACCAGTTCATAGAAGACCGGTCGCACAATCCGGGCCCACAGATCGGCGCGGACGTGCACGGAAGGCGAAGGCTCGCCAGTCTCTGCATCCGTATCGACGCGGATCGGATGCTCGGGTCCGGCCTCGGTCTCGTCGCCGACATCGGTGGTGAAGACCAGCGCCTCGCCCCGCTGTGCAACGCTCACGGCGCGAAACGGCAGGTCCTCGACCGTGATCGACAGCTTCTCGCCCGGCGTGACCAGCACATAGCCGTCCTCATCCCTGCGCAGCACGGTCGAGAACAGCCGCACCAGTTCCGCCCGCCCGATCGGCGAGCCCTCATGCATCCACAGGCCGTCGCGGCGAATGACGATGTCGATCTCGCCGCAATGGGCCGGGTGCCACAGATGCACCGGCGGCAGCCCACGACCCGGCGCCTGCTTCGCCGCCGCCGCGACGCCCGCCAGTCCGGTCTTGCTGTCCGGGGATTCCACCATGGCCAAGACTTAGGCCGCGTCGGGCGGATCGGAAAGGCGTCGACCACCGAACTCAGGCCGGTCGCACCGCTCCCGCCGCCTCGCCATCGCCTCGCCACAGCACCCGCCGCTGATCGACAGGCCCGTTCAGCCGCGCATCCGGCGCCGGCCGGAATCCGAACCGGCCGAACCAGGGAAGATCACCGACCAGCAGGATGCCGGCGTCCCCGGCGTGATCCACGCAGGCCTGCACCAGATCGGCCCCCAGTCCGGCCCGGCGGCTGGCCGCCGAAACCGCGATGGGGCCGAGAAACAACGCAGGCTGTCCGTCGATGGTGATGGCCCACAGCCGCACCGAGCCGATGACCTGTCCGTTCTCGCGCGCCACGAACCCGGCCGCGATCCGCGCCCGCTCCCGCAACCGCTCCGCCGTCTTGGCGAACCGGCCCGGACCGAAGGCGGCCAGCACGAGCGCCTCGACCGCCGCCGCATCGCCGGGGGCTTCGATCTCTATGCGCAGCGGCGCGGGTCTGGCGGGGGCGTCGAACATGAGGGCGCGCAACTAGGGCTCGCCGACCTGCGAATCAACCGGCTTTTGAAAAGTCGGGGGCGCGCTTCTGGCTGAAGGCCATGAAGGCCTCCATCGCCTCGGGGCTGGTCATCTGGCTCCCGAAGGCCTCGCCCTCGCGCTGCATCAGGGTCCATAGCCGCTCCGCGTCGCGCATCAGCCGCTTGGTCTTGCGGATGGAGTTGGGCGCCCGCGCGGCCAGTTTGCCGGCCAGGTCCGCCGCGACCGCGTCGACCTGATCCGCCGGGACCGCCCGGTTGGCCAGTCCCCAGGCCACCGCCGTCCGCCCGTCGATGGGCTCGCCGAGCGCGAACAGCTCGAACGCCCGCTGATGACCCAGCACCGCCGGCAGCAGCATTGAGGACGCCGCCTCGGGGGCCAGCGCCAGGTTGATGAAGGGAACCGACAGCAGGGCGTCCTCGGCCACCACCACCATGTCGCAATGCAGCAGCATCGTCAGGCCGATCCCGACCGCCCGCCCCCGCACCGCCGCCACCGCCGGCTTGTCCAGCTCAGCCAGCGCCTTGAGGAAGTCGAACACCGGCATCTGCGCCGGCTGCTGCCCTTGCGAGCCCAGCGCGATGAAGTCGGCGATGTCGTTGCCTGCCGAGAAGCTGTCGCCCTGGCCCTTGAAGACCAGCACCCGTACGGCGTCGTCGGTCCGCGCCCGTACGGTCGCCTCGGCCAGCACGGCGTACATGGCCTGGGTGATGGCGTTCTTTTTCTCCGGCCGCGCCAGGGTGACGGTCAGGACGCCGCCCGACAGTTCCGTCTGAATTTGGTCGCTCACGCCGCCTCTCCCCGTTTGATCATCGTCCACCAGTCCACCCCGTCCGCATCGCGGACCTTGCTGACCCGGCCCCGACGCAGCAGATAGTTCAGATGTGCGATCGCCTCGCCCGTGGCCATCCCCCGCACCCCGTCCCCGACCGCCCGCGCGAACAGGGCGCCGAAGACATCGACGGCCCGTTTCGGCGTCTGCAACGTCTTCTCCAGCCGCTTCAGCGAAACCTCATGCCCCCGGATCAGGGCGTCCAGCCGCGTGTGCACGCCATGGAAAGGCTCGCCATGCGACGGCAGGATCAGGCCGTCGTGGGGCAGGATCCCCTTCATCCGCTCCAGCGAGTCCAGCCAGTCGCCCAGCGGATCCGCGTCCGGCTCGGTCGGCCAGACCGACACATTCGAAGATATCCGCGGCAGGATCTGGTCCCCGCCCAGCACCACGCCGTCGGCCTCGCGCCACAGGCAGGCATGCTCCGGGCTGTGCCCCTCGCCGACCACTACGCGCCAGTCCTGCCCGCCGATGCTCAGCCGGTCCCCCTCGCGCATACGCACATAGCCGGTCGGCATCGGCGATACCGCCCGGCCGAACTGGCCGTATTCCCGCCGGTACGTCTCGATCTGCGCTTCATCCCAGCCCGCGGCGCGATAGTGGACCGCCCCCGCTTCCGGCGCCGGCTGTCCGGTATCCGCCAGCAGCATCCGCGCGGTGACATATTCCACCCGCGTCATCACCAGCGGCGCGCCCGTCCGCTCGCACAGCCAGCCCGCCAGTCCGATATGGTCGGGGTGCATATGGGTGCAGATGACCCGCGTCACCGGCCGCCCGCCCAGCGGTCCTTCCAGCAGTGCGTCCCAGCGGTCGCGCGAGTCGGGAATGTTCAGCCCGGTGTCGATCAGGGCCCAGCCTTCACCGTCCTCGATCGCATAGACATTGATGTGGTTCAGGGCGATCGGCATCGACAGCCGCATCCACAGTACGCCCGGCGCGACCTCGATCGCCTCCCCAAACCCGGGCGGGACCGGATGCGGATAGGTCAGGCCGCGCCCGTCCCGCGCCGCCTGATCGATCTCCGCCGGGACAACGCCGTCCGCCAAGTCCGTCTCCAATTGAAACTCATGACCTTGATACCCTCAAGCGACCGTCGTCGTCCAGCCGCTCGCGAGCGCATGCCTTGACCCCGCCACATCGGCCCGCCAAGGGTTGAGCCAACATTTTTCCTGTTCGGAGTAGTCTCGTGTTCCACAGAAAGTTGCTCGCGCTCGTGGGCGGCGCCGTCGCCCTGGCGCTGGTCGCGACCCAGCCCGCCTTCGCCCAGGACGTCCCCCAGGACCCCGGGACAGGCGGTCGTTCCGAATCGGACCGGGCCTCCGGCAATATTCGCGGCGACGGCGTGCTGCCCGGCCGCGTCGGCGGCGGTCGTCGCGACCGCGTGCCGGACAACCGCGCGACCCGCAATCGGCCCGCGCCGCCCCCGGTCGCCCCGACGCCCGAGGAAATCAAGGCCGCCGCCCAGGCGCTGGTCGTCGCCACCGGCGGTGCCTGCACGGTGACCGAGGCCTCCCAGCCGGGCATGAACGCCGAACAGCAGAAAATCTACGAGGCCGCCTGCTCGGAAGGCCCCGGCCTGATCCTTATCGAGTCGACGCCGCCCCAGAACTTCAACTGCCTCGAGCTGGCCGGCACCGCCTACACGGCCCGCCTGCGCGATCCTGCCGCCGACGTCGGCCAGCAGTGCACCCTGCCCGCCAACCAGAATGGTCTGGCCGTGATCGGCGGCTGGGCCCGCGACGCCGGTGTCACCTGCACGGTCGACGAGGCCGTGGCCATCGGCAAGAGCGACGCCGACAACATCGTCTATGAGGTCGGCTGCGCGGGTGTTGACGGCTACTGGCTTGAGAGGGTCGGCACCGGCTGGAAGCTCCAGGACTGCCTGCAGATCTCGTCCGTCGGCGGTACCTGCCGCTTCACCACCGGCCAGGAACAGGCCGACGGCTTCGAGCCCAAACTGGCCGGTACGGAAGCCGCTGCCTGCGATGTCACCCAGGTCCGCCTGATGGGCCAGAACGCCAACGGCCGCTTCTATGAAGCCAAATGCGCCGCCGAGGGCGAAGGCTATATCGCCCGCATCAACGCCGAGGGCGTGACCCAGCAGATCTATCCCTGCGCCACCGCCCAGCGCATCGGCGGCGGCTGCCGGTTCACCCCGGCCCCGGCCCTGCCGCCGACCGAGTAAGCGGACCACGGTTCGATCGAGATGACGCCCCGGAGTTCGCTCCGGGGCGTTTTCGTTAGAGCGAAATCGGTCCTGGTGGACGCAGTCCGCCGGGGCTCAGATTTCGCTCCAGCATAATTCCGGACGACTTTGCCGTCAGTTTGGTCGACCTGACGGCAAAGTCGTCGGGGCGATCCCTTCTTCACAGACCGCCCCGACGCGCCGTAAGCATGGCGCATGCGCATCGCCACCTGGAACGTGAACTCCGTCAACGCCCGCCTGCCGACAGTGCTGGCGTGGCTGGAAGCGGCCCAGCCCGACGTGGTCGGCTTCCAGGAGATCAAATGTCTCGACGAGAAATTCCCCCGCGAGGCCTTTGAATCGCTCGGCTACAATGTCGAGACCCAGGGCCAGAAGACCTACAACGGCGTCGCCCTGCTCTCGAAATATCCGCTCAGCGACGTGCGGCGCGGCCTGCCCGGCGTCGACGCCTCGGGCTTCGAGGCCGAGTTCGAACAGGCCCGCTACATCGAGGCCGTGATCGAATGCCCGCGGCCGGTCCGCGTCGGCTGCCTCTACCTGCCCAACGGCAACCCGATCGGCACGGAAAAGTTCGCCTACAAACTGGCCTGGATGGACCGGTTGCAGGCCCATGCGAAGGACCTGCTGCGGCAGGAAGAGGCCTTCACCCTCTGCGGCGACTACAACGTCATACCCACCCCGGACGACGCGAAGAACCCGTCCGCCTGGGTGACCGACGCCCTGTTCCAGCCCGAGAGTCGCGCCGCCTTCCGGGCCCTGACCCATCTCGGCCTGTCCGAGGCCGGCGCGCTGGGCAAACAGCCGCCCGGGACCTTCACCTTCTGGGACTACCAGGCCGGGGCCTGGCAGCGCGACCACGGCATCCGCATCGACTTCCACCTGCTCTCGCCCCAGGCCGCCGACCGCTTCGTCGGCGTCGAGACCCATCGCGACGCCCGCGACATGGAGAAGCCTTCGGACCACGTCCCCGTCGTCGTCGAGCTGGAGGACTGAGCTTGGCCGACGTCCTCAGGGTCATATTGCTGGTGGCCTTGGCGGCGGCGGCCCTGACCACGGGCGCCCTGGTCCTGAACTGGTGGATGGAGCCGATCCGCCGCATGCGCCGGGCCCTGCTGAAATCGCTCGGCGTCACGCCCGAGGCCGAGGCCCTGTCCCCTGCCGAGGGCCGCGCCGCCGGTCTCGACTTTGACGGCGCCCAGGTCGCGGTCCTGTGGAACCGGGGCGGCTCCGGTCTGGTCTATGCCTTCGAGGAGATCGAGGGCGGCGAGATCATCGTCGACGGCCATGTCGTCGCCCGCGTCCGCCGCGGCGAGGCCCGCAAGGCGCTCGATCTTCTGGCCCCCGACGCCGAACAGGTGGTGCTGCGACTGATGTTCGCCGACGCCCGCCATCCCGAGTTCGAACTGGCCCTCTGGGACGCCACCCTCCCCGTCCAGACCGGCTCCCCCGGCGAGGCCCTGAGACTGGGCCGCCGCTGGCTCTCGCACCTCGAGGCCCTGCTGAAAGGCTAGGCTCCGCGGTCGGTGCGTGGCTTCTCGCGAGCAGGTTCATCACAAAGGACACGAAGGAATTCACGAAGGGCACAAAGGAACCGGGTGCGCGTCCAGATCGGAGCTTCCCTTTTCGGGGATCATGGGATCGCGGCATTCGCCGCCTGACCCGATCGAGGCCTTGGCCTCGATCCAGAGTCGTCTCGCTGCTCGACGGCGAGGCCAGCTGGATCCTCCTCACAGGACCCCTGGTGTCCTTCGTGAATTCCTTCGTGTCCTTTGTGATGAACCAGCTTTCGCTTGGGCGAAGGAGCGGGAGGCGAGGCAACCCAAGCACGGATAGCGCCCGCAGCCCTTCCTCCCCCGCCCCCGGACCGCTAGAACCCCCCATTCCCTGTGACCGAGTTCCCCGAGGAGCCCCCGTGGCCCGCCTGTTCGACGCCTACATCATCGCTGACTGGACCGCCGCCGAGGGCAAGAAGCTCGGCGAGGGCTCCGTCTGGCTCGGCGTGGCCAAACGCGATGTGCGTTTCCGCCTCTATACCGAGACCCACAATGTCGCGACGCGGGCCGAGGGCGAGGCCCTGCTGGCCTCCCTGCTGGCCGAACACCGCAAGCGCGGCGACCGGGTCCTGGTCGGCTTCGACTTCAATTTCGGCTTCCCCGCCGGCACGGCCGAGCGGCTGAAGCTCACCGGAACCCCGTGGTCGGCGATGTGGAAATTCCTCGCCTCCAACGTGGTCGACAAGCCCGACAACACCAACAACCGTTACCAGGTCGCGGCCAAGATCAACCGCCTCATGACCGACAACGCCTGGCCCATGTGGGGCGCCCCGGCCAATCAGGCCCAGCGCTGGCTGACCACGACCAAGCCCCCCGCCGGCTCGGGCGCCGACATCCCCGAATACCGCGCGACGCAGGACGCGGCCCGCAAGGGCAAGCTCCAGCCCAAGAGCGTCTGGCAGATGCACGGCGCCGGCGCCGTCGGCGGCCAGACCCTCGTCGGCGTCCCCGCTGTTCGCCGCCTGCTCGAGAAGCTCGGCCCCTCGGGCGCCGTCTGGCCCTTCGGCACCGGCTGGCGCGCGCTGGACGCCGCCGATGTCGAGCCCCTCTCGGCCCTCGTCGTCGAGGTCTACCCGTCCATGTTCAACGCCAGACCGAACGAAGGCGAGTTCAAGGACCAGGCCCAGGTCCGCGTCACCGCCGAACATTTCGCCGCGCTCGACGAGGCCGGAACCCTCTCCGCCGCCTTCGCCCCGCCCAAGGGCGCGACCGAGGCCCTGATCGCGAAGGTCGAGCAGGAAGAAGGCTGGATTCTGGGGGCGTAGCTCTTTGCTTTCGTCATCCTCCGGCAAGCCGCGCCTTCGCGGCGCAGACCGGGGGACCCAGCGGCGCGCCCGAGCGCGACCCTGTCGGGAGCACAGTGTTTGGGCATAGGCTGTTTGCATTCGCCGGTGTTTCGCCGCCGTCGCGGCGCCGCTGGGTCCCCCGGTCTCGCTGCGCTCGCCGGAGGATGACGACAGCAGAAGAGGGAGCACCACCCTGACCCGCCACCCCCTCATCATCGCCCACCGCGGCGCCTCCGGCGAACGCCCCGAGCACACCCGCGCCGCCTATGACCTCGCCATCCAGCAAGGCGCCGACGTCATCGAACCCGATCTGGTCATGACCGCCGACGGCGTCCTGATCGTGCGCCACGAGAACGAGATCGGCGGAACCACCGACGTCGCCGCCCACCCCGCCTTCGCCCACCGCCACACGACGAAGACCATCGACGGACGGCCCGTCACCGGCTGGTTCACCGAGGACTTCACCCTCGCTGAGCTGAAGACCCTGCGCGCCCGCGAACGCCTGCCCGACCTCCGTCCCGCCAACACCGCCTTCGACGGCCAGGACCCGATCCTGACCTTCGAAGAGGTCCTCGACATCGCCACAGCGGCCGGCGTCGGCGTCGCCCCCGAACTCAAACACCCGTCGTATTTCGCCGCCCTCGGCCTGCCGATGGAGGAGGTCTTCGTCGCAACCCTGCAACGCCGCGGCCTGACCGGCGCCGACGCCCCGATCCTGATCCAGTGTTTCGAGGTCGGAGCCCTGCAACGCCTCCGCGCCCGCCTCGCCGCCCCGCTGCTGCAACTGGTCGCCGCATCCGGCGGCCCCTTCGACCGCCCGGACCTCAGCTACGCCGCCATGACCACGCCCGAAGGCCTCGCCGGCATCGCGCGCTACGCCGACTGGATCGGCGCCGACACGGCCCTGATCGAACCGACCCCCGGCGCCCCGACCGCCCTGATCGCCGAGGCCCACGCCGCCGGCCTCAGGGTCGCCGCCTGGACCTTCCGCGCCGAGAACGCCTTCCTGCCCGAGGCCGACCGCATCGGCGACGACCCGGCGGCGCACGGCCGCGCGCGCGAACGCCTCGCCCGCTTTGCCGTCTACGGCCTCGACGCCGCCTTCATGGACCAGCCCGCGCTCGGCCGCTGAAGCCTCCCTTCCCGCCCCCGATCCTCCGTCCCCTTCCGACCCCCAAAGCTCCCTTCTCGCCCCTCCGCGAAATTTTTCTTCTCAGCGCAGATTGGCGCCCCCGTAAAATAGGCCCCGTCGGTCCCCGGACCGCCGCCGGTCTTTGACAATCCACACCCCCGCGACCGCCCCAGGCGCGGCGAACCCACAGCCCAGCTCCGGCTTGGCCACGCCCGCGCAGGGGCGAGAAGGCAGCTTTTCGGCATTTTTTGCGGAGAGCCCATGCCCTTCCCTTCCCCCAATTCGGGGGAAGGTGGCAGGCGGAGCCTGACGGATGAGGGGTTGCGGGACNNTGGTTGCGGCGGGCACGACACGCGCAGACAGCGGCGCGGACAGAGCCCCCATCCGACCCGCTACGCGGCCCACCTTCCCCCGAAATGGGGGAAGGAAGGCGACGGGGACCTACCCCCCGACCATCCCGAAGTCCGCCACCCGGCCCATCACCGCGCGAACCTGCCCCAGCAGTTTCAGCCGGTTCTCCCGCTCGGCGGCCACCTCCGAGTTGACCATCACCTTGTCGAAGAAGGCGTCCAC
>DDSO01000118.1 GCA_002343425.1 Brevundimonas sp. UBA2388 | reverse complement strand
GTAGGACTGGAACACCATGGCGATACCCCGGTCGGACGGCGACAGATCGTTGACCGAACGGCCGCCGATGGCGATGTCGCCGCCGGTCGCCTCTTCCAGACCGGCGATGGTGCGCAGCAGGGTGNNCCGCAGCCCGAGGGGCCGACGAAGACCACGAACTCGCCGTCGGCGATCTCCAGATCGACGCCTTTCAGAACCTGGGTGGTCCCGAAGCTCTTGGTCACGCCGGTCAGCCGGACGTCCGCCATGATTGCCTGCCCGCAACTACCTGAACTGAGGGCACCGTAAACGGTTACAGTGCGCGATCAATCCTCGCGATGTGAGAGCAGGGAAGGGGCTAGCGAGGCCCCTTGGCCTTGTACGGCGCGCGGGGCGCTGCGGGCTTGCCGCGAGCATCCTTGGCTGCCCACGGACGATCGCCGCCCTTGGGCTTGCCCTTCCACGGCTTGTCGCCTGCGGCGGCCGGAGCCGCCTCGGCGTCGGAGCGCGGGGCCCAGGGCGTCTTGCCCTCGACCGGAGGCTTCTTGACCCAGGGCTTCTTGCCTTCGGGCGTCGGATCGTTGGGCGTGCGTTTGACCCAAAGTTTCTTGCCTTCGGCGGCCGGGGCAGGGGCGTCGTCGCGTTTCACCCAAGGCTTCTTGTCGCCCTGCGGACGGTCCTCGCGGGCCTTCCACGCCGGCCTGTCGGGGCCGTCCTCACGCTTCACCCAAGGTTTCTTCTCGGTGGTCGGGCCCGCATCGTCCCGCTTCACCCACGGCTTCTTCTCCGCCGGAGCGGTGTCCTCACGCTTGACCCAGGGCTTTTTCGCGCCTTCGGGACGATCCTCGCGCGGCTTCCAGGCCGGCTTGTCGCCGCCTTCCTCGCGGGCCTTCCATGGCTTTTTGTCGGGACGGTCGCCGCTCGCGGGTTTCTTGTCCCAGCGGCTGACGGGCTTTTCGGAGGGGCCCGGCTTGACGGCCGGATCGATCTTGACGCCGTCCTCAAGGCCCAGGGCGATGGCGGCCTCGAATTTGGCCTGCATTTCCTGGGTGATCTCGAACTTGGTCTCGCGCTCGAAGATCTTGATCGAGCCGATGTCGCGCTTGGTCACATGGCCCAGACGGCAGATGGTCGGCATGAGCCATTTCGGATCGGCGTTCTTGTCGCGGCCGATGTTGATCCGGTACCAGGTCATGTCGCCGCCGCGGGCGAAGTCGGTGTACGGGACGTCGGCCTGGCCCTTGTCGTTCTTGCCGGTCTCCTGCTGACGCTTCATCCGGTCGTCGTCATAGACATCTTCCGGCGCGGGCAGCTTCTGCTGGTACAGGCGGATCAGGGCGGCAGCGACCTGTTCGGGCGTGCTCTTCTCGAGCAACTGCTTGCCGAGCGCGAGGACCGCTTCGTCCTCGACCGGCGCGATCAACACGGGATCGGCCAGCATGCGGATGTGGTCGTTGGCCAGGATCATCTCAGCCGAGGGCGGGCCCGACCATTCGGCCTTGATTGAGGCCGACTGCAGCATCAGCTCGACCTTGCGGCGGCGCGTGTAGCTGACCAGCAGGACGGAGACGCCCTTCTTGCCGGCTCGGCCCGTGCGGCCCGAACGGTGCAGCAGACCGGCCTTGTTCACCGGAATCTCGGCGTGGATGACCAGACCGAGATCCGGCAGGTCGAGGCCGCGGGCGGCGACGTCGGTGGCGACGCAGACGCGGGCATGGCCGTCGCGCAGAGCCTGCAGGGCCTCGGACCGCTGGCTCTGGGTCAGTTCGCCGGACAGGCCGACGACCGAGAAGCCGCGTTCGCGCAGGGACGAGGTCAGGTGTTTCACCCGCTCACGCGTGTTGGCGAACACCAGCGCCCCGGGGGCCTCGAAATAGCGAAGCACATTGACGACGGCCAGTTCGACCTCGTTCGGGGCGACGCGGATGGCCTTGTATTCGATGTCGGCGTGAGAGGCGTTGCCCGCCACGGTATCGATGCGAAGGGCGTCCTTCTGGTAGGTCTTGGCCAGCTGCACGATGTCGCGCGCCAGGGTGGCCGAGAACATCAGGGTGCGGCGCTCGGCCGGGGCGGTCTCGAGGATGAAGGTCAGGTCCTCGTGGAAGCCCATGTCCAGCATTTCGTCGGCTTCATCGAGCACGACGGCCTGCAGGGTCGTCAGGTCCAGCGAGCCGCGCTCGAGGTGGTCACGCAGACGGCCGGGCGTGCCGACGACGATGTGGCAGCCGCGTTCCAGCGCGCGGCGCTCGACCTTGGGGTCCATGCCGCCGACGCAGGAGACGATGCGCGCGCCGGTCTGGGCGTAGAGCCACTGCAGTTCGTTGGAGACCTGAAGGGCCAGCTCGCGGGTGGGCGCGATGACCAGGGCCACCGGCGCGCCGAACTCGGCGAATTTCTCCGCCTCGCCCAGCAGGGTGGGGGCGAGGGCCAGACCGAAGGCGACGGTCTTGCCGGAACCGGTCTGGGCGGAAACCAGCAGGTCGCGGCCCTGTTCGGCCTCCAGCACGGCGGATTGCACCGGCGTGGGCTCGGCATAGCCGCGTTCGGAAAGGGCGCGATCGAGCGCGGGATGACTGGCGGGGAAGGGCATGGGGCGGTCCAATAGCACGATTCAGCGCGCGAACGGTCGGCGCGGAAGGCGGCGGACGGCGGCGTATGAGGGGAAATAACGGCGGAATGGTGAAAGCCGCCGAATTGAGGCTGCGCCCCTTACAGGACGATCGAGGGCTTTACCAATTGGAGAGCCTCCGGGGCAGATACTGGGCGGGTTCACGCAGGCATATCCCATGTTCGTCCTTCGCGCCGCCGGCTCAACCCTTCTGATCTACGCCCTGTTCAACGCTGCCTTCGGCCTGAACCGGCAGGAGCTGCCGTGGTTGATCTCGGCCGTGCTGCTGACGATCGGCGGATTCGCCCTGCTTCTGGCGCAGCCGTGGTCTCGGGTCGTGGTGCTGGCGTCCGCCGCCGCCGCCGCAGCGGTGGGAGCGATCAGCCAGTTCCGGACGGCGCAGGACGTCAACATCAGCCTGGAATCGGCGACGGTGGCATGGACTCTCTGGTCCGCCCTGTGGCTCGCGACCGCCTACATCGGCTCCAAATACCTGTCGGACAAGGGCGTCGCCCTCGCGGAACTGTAGGACGCCGAACCCCGGTCGCCGACACGGTCGATTAAGGCTCCTGCGAGTAAACTTCCGGCTCGTTCGACGCACCTGCGGGCCGTGTCCGGCCCAATAGGAACAATGTTGTGAGCCGCTTCGCCCCTATCCCGACTACTGATGGCTTCCTGCGCGCCACGGGTGGATCGATCGCGCTGAAATTCGCCTTTGTCGGTCCCGCGGTCTTCCTGCTGGCCGTTGGCGGAATCGATCTTCTGGCGGTCAACCGCTCGCAGGACCGGCTGCAGACCATCGCCGACGGCGCCGCCGCGGCAGGGGCGGAGGCGCTGGATCCTGCCGCAGACCTCGCCGCCGCCCGCACGCGCGCCGCCGCCTTTGTCGCCGCCGAAATGCGCCGGTGGCCGAACGCCCCGGCCTTTGAGGCGAAATACGAGATTGTCGACCAGGCCGGCGGGCCGGCGCTGCGGGTCGTGCTGCGCGGACACCGCCCGTCGTTCCTCGCCAATATGCTGCCGCCCGGCGGCTGGCATCTGGTCGGCGACGCCAGCGCCACGCCGGTCTGACGACCTGCGGCCTGGCCGCAATCTGTAAGGCGAAACCTGAACCATCGGCGTCTGGCGCCGGACAGGAATGGTGGATGCGACAGGGATTGAACCTGTGACCCCCTCGGTGTGAACGAGGTGCTCTCCCGCTGAGCTACGCATCCGGCCGATTCAGGAGGCGGGGACTTAGCCCGGTCGTCCGGGGCTGGCAAGCCGTCAGATGGCGCGGGGGTTCGCCGCCCGGTGCAGGGTCTCGACCGCGGCGATCAGATCGGAGAAGCAGTCGATGACGATGTCGCCGCCCAGTTCAGCGAGGGGGGCGTCGTTGTAGCCGAAGCCGGCCACCACGCAGGGCACGCCCGCCGCGCGGGCGCTGCCGGTGTCGGTGGTGGCGTCGCCGACCATCACCGCCCGGGCCGGATCGCCGCCCGCCAGCTGAACCGCTTCTCTCACATGGGCCCCGTCCGGCTTGCGGGCGCTGACCCGATCCGGACCCGCGACCACGACGAAATGGCGCGCAAGGCCGAGGGCGTCGATCAGGGCGACGGCCAGGTCGGTGCGCTTGTTGGTCGCGACACACAGGAGGGCGCCGCGCGCAGAAAGCTGGTCCAGCGTCTCGACCACACCCTCGAACGCCCGGCTGTCGTCGGCGATGTGGCCGATATAGTCGTCGATGAAATGGTCGAACAGTTCGGGTTCGGCCGCCTCGTCCCAGACGGCGCCGGCTTCGGCGAAACCATGACGCAGCAGGGCGCGCGCGCCGTGGCCGACCAGGTGGCGGGCGGACGACAGGGGCACGGGCGGATAGCCGCGCGGGGCCAGCATGCGGTTCAGCGTACCGATCAGGTCCGGGGCGGAGTCCACGAGCGTGCCGTCCAGATCGAAGGCGATGGTCCAGCCCTCGAGATCGCGTATGCGCATCGGCATCTCCCCCAGTCCGCCGGGATGGGCTAGACCGCTGGCGACGACTAACCGCCGGACCGATTCATGACCAGTACCCCTCGCGCAGCCATCATCCTCGCCGCCGGCCAGGGCACGCGGATGAAGTCGCCCCTGCCCAAGGTGCTGCACCCGGTCGGCGGCCGCGCCATGCTGGATCACGCCATCGATGCCGCCGAGGCGCTGGGCTGTGAGCGGATCATCGTCGTAGTCGGAAATCACTCACCCGAGGTGCGGGCCCATGTGGTCAAGCGGCTGGGCGAGACCGCGATCGCGGTGCAGGATCCGCCGATCGGCACCGGCCACGCCGTCCGCTGCGCCGAGGCGGCGCTGAAGGGGTTCGCGGGTCAGGTGGTGGTCACCTATGGCGACGTGCCGCTTTTGAAGGCTGCCGACATCGAGCCGGTCTTCGCCTCGGCGGACGGGGTCACGGTCATCGGCTTCGAGGCCCGCGATCCGGGGGCCTATGGCCGCCTGGTCATGGACGGCGAGACCCTGGCGGCCATCACCGAAGCCAAGGAGGCGTCGGCGGAGGTGCTGGCCCTGACGGCCTGCAACTCCGGCGTCATGGCCGCGCCGTCCGCCCTGCTGTTCGGGCTGCTGGCGGAGGTCAGGAACGACAACGCCAAGGGCGAATACTATCTGACCGACGTGGTCGAGCTGGCCCGCAAGCGCGGTGAACCGACCCGCGCCGTCTTCGCGGGCGAGGACGCCGTCATGGGGGTCAACGCCCAGGCCGAGCTGGCGGTGGCCGAGGCCCTGTTCCAGACGGTTCAGCGCGAAACCTTCCTCGCCGCCGGGGTGACCATGCCGGCGCCCGAGACGGTGCATTTCTCTTTCGATACCGAGATCGGCGGCGGGACGACGATCGAACCCTATGTCGTCTTCGGCCCGGGCGCGAAGATCGCGGGCGGCGCGCGCATCCGCAGCTTCAGCCATATCGAGGGGGCGACCGTCGCCGCCGGGGCCGAGGTTGGTCCCTATGCCCGGCTGCGGCCCGGCGCAGACCTGGGCGAGGGGGTCAAGGTCGGCAATTTCGTCGAGGTCAAGAACGTCCGCATGGACGCCGGGGCCAAGGCCAATCACCTGTCCTATCTGGGCGACGGCGTGGTGGGGGCGAAGGCCAACATCGGCGCCGGCACGATCTTCTGCAACTACGACGGCTTCTTCAAACACCGCACCACGATCGGCGAGGGGGCCTTTGTCGGCTCCAATAGTTCGCTGGTCGCGCCGGTGACGGTCGGGGCGGGCGCCATGGTGGGCTCGGGTTCGGTGGTCACCGCCGATGTGGCTCCGGGCGATCTGGCGCTGGCGCGCGGAACCCAGACCGCCAAGCCCGGCTGGGCGGCGCGGTTCATGGAAACCATGCGGGCGAAGAAGGCGGCGAAGGCGAAATGAGCGCCGACGACCAGAAGCGCCACGCCGGCGAAGCCGCCGCCCTGCGCGTCGAGCCCGGCATGGTCGTGGGCCTGGGCACCGGCTCCACAGCCGCCTGGTTCGTCAAGGCGCTGGCGGCGCGCGGGCTGGACGGTTTGCGCTGCGTGCCGACGTCGGAAGCCACGGCAGAATTGGCGCGTGAGCTCGGTCTGACCCTGTCGACGCTCGAGGACACGCCGCGAATTGACCTGACGGTCGACGGCGCCGACGAGGTCGGGCCGGGGCTGGCCCTGATCAAGGGCGGCGGCGCGGCGCTGCTGCGCGAGAAGCTGGTGTGGGAGGCCTCGGCCCGCTGCCTCGTCATAGCCGACAAGGCCAAGGTGGTGCCGGTGCTGGGCGCCTTCGCCCTGCCGATCGAGGTGGTCGCCTTCGGCCACAAGACCACCGCCAACCGCATCGCCGATGTGCTGGCCGATCATGACATCGCCATGCCTGCCCGCGTGCGCTCGGCGGAGCGGGGGCTGGTTCGGACCGACGGCGGCAACCTGATCTATGACGCGAAATGCGTCGCCATTCACGACCCGGTGCGCCTGGCTGATGACCTGAAGCTGATCACCGGCGTGGTCGAACACGGCCTGTTCCTCGACCTTGCGGACGAGGCGATCATCGGCACGGATGACGGATTCGAATTGCGGACGCCCTGAGGCGGCCTATTCGGCGGGGGCTGGCTGTTCGGCCTCGTCTCTCTCACGCAGTCGCTCATGAGACCGGCGGATCGAATTGGCGATCTCGTTGCGGTCGGCCTGGGTGGCCAGATGATTGCGTTCGGCGCCGTAGAGGCCGTCGAGATAGGCCAGGTCCCAGTCCGTCAGGCTGTCGCTGGTCTCCGGGGCCTGGAAGACATTCAGGATGGTGGCGTAGCCGCTGGTGTCGGCCTTGGGGTCGATCTGGGCCAGGGACACCATGGCGATGTAGTCGGCCAGCTGAAGCACCGAGACGTCCGATACCTCGTCGACGTCGACGATGACGATCGCGCGGGTCAGATTGTCGACGATCTGGGTCGTCAGGCGGGACGCGGAGGCGACCGCGATCTGGGGCGCGTAGTCGGCAGCGCTGACGCAGGCGCCCGTGCAGACGCCGGGGATACGGACGGCGATGTCCCCGGTCTCGGAGTCCACCGGGATGGCCAACTGCCACCAGCGCACCGGCCGATCCGTCTCGACGAAATCGCGCAGGGCCGCGCCACCCCGATCCATGCCGGCGCCCCCCATACGGAAGGCGCGGCGACGTTCCTCGGTCAACTGGCGAGCGAGGTCGCCGGCGTCGGCGGTGGCGATGACCAGGATGTTCGGTGTGCAGCCCGGCCCCCCAACCGAAAGGCCCACATCCTCCGCGACGGTCGAGATGCGGTCGGACAGATAGCGGGCGACCTCTCCGTCGAGGTTCGCGACGCCGACACAGACGCGGTCTTTCCAGCGCGCGAGGCCGCGGTTGCGGTTGGGCTCGGCGACCTCGCCGACGAAGTCGCGGATCAGGCTGTCCAGCGTCCGTCCGGAGACGACCACGTCTTCCAGTTGGACCGGGTCCTGGCTGACGACAGGGCCGGAAGTCTGCGGCGGGGCCAGAAGCAGCGCGCCGGCGAGGAACAGTTCGATCATCATGCACGCCCTGATTTGATACTTTTGCGGTCACTAACGGGCCGGATCGGACACGGTCAACGCGAATCGGCGCGGATCGATGTTCCGGTCACGAAACGAGGTTCGGACGACACGCCCGGACGACGCCTTATACGGGCGGCTCCGGCTATTCCGGCGCGGGCGACTTGCCGGTCGGGGAGGGGATGGCTACCTGCCACGACGAACCTTCCGGGAAATGCGCTGTGGCAAAAACCTACGACTACGACCTGTTCGTCATCGGCGCCGGCTCGGGCGGCGTCCGGGCGGCGCGCCTGACCGCGCTTGGCGGAAAGCGCGTGGCCATCGCCGAGGAGCATCGGGTCGGAGGCACCTGCGTGATCCAAGGCTGCGTGCCCAAGAAATTCATGGTCATGGCCAGTGACTTCGCTCACCAGTTCCATACCGCCGAAGGCTATGGCTGGACCGTCGAGGCCAGCTTCGACTGGCCGGAATTCCTCCAGGCCAAGGATGTCGAGATCGCCCGGCTGTCGGGCATCTACGCCGCCAACCTGGGCAAGGCGGGCGTCGACCTGATCCATGGCCGCGCAGTCCTCAAGGACGCTCACACGGTCGAGATCCTCGGCAAGGACCAGACCGTCACGGCCGAGCGGATCCTGATCGCCACCGGCGGCCGGCCCTGGGTTCCGGAAGGTCTGCCGGGGATCGAGCACGCCATCACCTCCGAAGAGGCCTTCCACCTGCCGCAACTGCCGAAGCGCATCCTGATCGCCGGTGGCGGCTATATCGCCGTGGAGTTCGCGGGGATTTTCGCCGGCCTGGGCGTCGAGACGACGCTGATCTATCGCGGCCCCAACATCCTGCGCGGCTTCGACGATGACGTGCGCGCCCATCTGGCGGGCGAGATCGAGAAGCGGGGCATCAAGGTCATCCTGGGTTGCCAGCACGAGGCCATCGAGAAGACGGAGACCGGCCTGCTCAGCGTGCTGGGGAACGGCATGAAGATCGAGACCGACGTCGTCATGTTCGCCACCGGCCGCGTGCCGCACGTCAAGGCGCTGGGGCTGGAGACCGCCGGAGTCGAATTGAACGACGACGGGGCCATCAAGGTCGATGCGCTCTCGAAAACCACCGCCGACAGCATCTGGGCCATCGGCGATGTCACTGACCGGATGAATTTGACACCCGTGGCGATCCGGGAGGCCGTGGCGTTTCACGAGACAGTCTATCGCGACAATCCGCAGGCCTTTGACTATGCGGCCGTCGCCAGCGCGGTGTTCAGTCAGCCGCCCGTCGGTACGGTGGGTCTGACCGAAAGCGAGGCGCGGCACAGCTGTCCGGGCGAGGTCGATGTCTATCTTACCCGCTTCCGTCCGATGAAATACGCCTTCACCGGCTCCGACGAGCGGGTCCTGATGAAACTGGTCGTCGACGGCCAGAGCCAGAAGGTCGTCGGGGTCCACATCGTCGGACCCGAGGCGCCGGAGATGATCCAGCTGGCCGCCATCGCCGTGAAGGCCGGTCTGACAAAGGCGCAATGGGACGCCACCTGCGCGGTCCACCCGACCATGGCCGAGGAACTGGTCACGCTGAAAGAGAAACAACAGCCCGGAAATATGTCGGCGGGCTGACAAACGCGACACCGGGTTCATTGTCCCCGAACGGCCATCCGCCTATCTTGGCGGCATGAGTATGCGCTGGACCCCCGATAGCTGGAGACAAAAGCCCGTTGTGCAGATGCCGACGGACTATCCCGACATGGCCGCTCTCGCGCGTGTCGAGGATGATCTTCGGGCCCTTCCACCGCTGGTCTTCGCCGGCGAGGCCCGGCGTCTGACGGCCAAACTGGCCGAGGTTGAGGCTGGGAACGCCTTTCTGCTTCAGGGCGGCGACTGCGCTGAGAGCTTCAAGGAATTCTCGACCGACAATATCCGCGACACCTTCCGCCTGATCCTGCAGATGGCGGTGGTCCTGACCTTCGCGGGCCGCAAGCCGGTGGTGAAGGTTGGCCGCATCGCGGGCCAGTTCGCCAAGCCGCGCTCATCCTCGGTCGAGCAGATCGACGGGGTCGAGCTGCCCAGCTATCGCGGCGACATCATCAACGGCATGGCCTTCACGCCGGAAGAGCGCTTGCCGGATCCGCAGCGACTGCTGCGCGCCTACAACCAGTCGGCCTCGACCCTGAACCTCCTGCGCGCCTTCGCCGGCGGCGGCTATGCCGACCTGTACAACATCCACCGCTGGACGATGGGCTTCGCGGCCGACAGCGCCTATGGCCACAAATACCGCGAACTGGCCGACAAGATCACCGAGGCCCTCGCCTTCATGGAGGCCGTCGGCGTCACGCCCGAGAGCCATCCCGACCTGAGCCGGGTCGAGGTCTTCACCAGCCACGAGGCCCTGCTGCTGAACCTCGAGAGCGCCCTGACCCGCCTGGACGGCGCTACGGGCGAATGGTTCGACACCTCGGCCCACATGGTCTGGATCGGCGAGCGCACCCGCCAGCTGGACGGCGCCCATATCGAATTCGCGCGGGGCATCCGGAATCCGATCGGTCTGAAGTGCGGGCCGACCATGGAGCCTGACGTCCTGCTGGCCCTGATCGATGTGCTGAACCCCGACAATACGCCGGGTCGGCTGACGCTGATCGGCCGCTTCGGATCGGACAAGGTGCATGACCGCCTGCCGCGCCTGATGAAGGCGGTGAAGGAGAACGGCAAGCGCGTGGTCTGGTCGATCGACCCGATGCACGGCAATACGCTGAAGGCGGGCAACGGCTACAAGACCCGGCCGTTCGAGCGCATCCTCGGCGAGGTCCGGGGCTTCATCGACGTCGCCGAGGCAGAGGGCGTCCACCCGGGCGGCGTGCATCTGGAGATGACCGGCCAGAACGTCACCGAATGTCTCGGCGGGGCCCAGGCCCTGACAGAGGACGACCTGTCCAGCCGCTATCATACCCATTGCGACCCCCGCCTGAACGCCGACCAGGCGCTGGAGCTGGCCTTCCTCGTGGCCGAGCGGCTGAAGGCCGGACGGCGCGCGCAGTCGGAAGCGGCCTGAGATGGAAGGCGTCGGCAGACCCGCGGGCGACGCCGCTGAACTCGAGGCGGGTGGCGGGCGCTGCGCCTATCAGGGCGCGCCGGGGGCCTTCAGCCACGAAGCCTGTCTGGACCTGCGGCCGTGGGACGAGGCTGTCGCCTACGACACGTTTGAGGCCGCCATCGCTGCCCTCAAATCCGGGGACGTCGGTTGCGCCCTGATCCCGGTCGAGAACACGACTATCGGCCGGGTAGAGCCGGCGGCCACACTGGTCGAGGCGGCGAAACTGAGAGTGGTGTCCGAGGTCTGGCGACCCATTCGTCTGGCCCTGATGGCGCCGGCTGGAGCCAGCCTGCGGACGGTGAAGACCGCCGAGAGCCATCCGGTCGCCCTGCGCCAGTGTCCGGCCTCGCTGGCCGCCCTGGGCATCACGCCTGTCGAGGCCTTTGACACCGCCGGCGCCGCGCGGGCGGTGGCGGAAGCGGGCGACCTCAGCCGCGCCGCGGTAGCACCGGTCCGGGCCGCCGAGGTCTATGGATTGTCGATTTTGCGCAACGACATCCAGGATTCAGAAGACAATCGCACGCGTTTTGTCCTGTTGAGCGCCAGGGCAGGTTGACGTCGCACAATCCGTGCGCCCTCTGGGCGTATGGTCCGTTCGCAAGCCATCGCTGCGACTGCATTCGCCCGCGTTTTCGCGGCCGCGGACCTGTATTTCTACGGCTTTCGATACGCCGGCTGAGGCCTCGGGGACATCGTCCTGACGGCCTCGCCGGCGACCGCCCCGGGACGGGGCGGCGGCTCGCAAATCCTCATTGCCGCTCATCGAAATCGAAAGCCGTTTCCAGTGTCCAATTCATGCACCAAGCCCGCCCTCCAGCAAGTCTGGCCCGCCGTCTCGGAGATCTCGCCCGAGCATATGGCGCTCGCTGCCCTGCGCCACGAGATCGACCAGATCGATGACGATCTGCTGGCCCTGTTCGAACGCCGTCTGGCCATCGCCGCCCGCGTCGGCCAGGCCAAGGATGCCCCCGCCGGGCCCCATGTGAAGCTGCGGCCTGACCGCGAACAGGCCGTGCTGGCGCGGATGCTCGAGCGTGCCCGACCTGACAACCAGGAGGCGGTCGAGAGCCTTTGGCGGCAGATCGTTGGCTGGGGCCTGGCCCGTCAGGGCCGGATCAAGGTCCAGGTCTGGTCGCCGGTGGAGCCGACCCGGGCGTTCGACGGCGCGCGCCTGCGCTTCGGCGCAGCGGCCGATATGCGCGCGGTCCGCGACCCGCAGGCGGCCCTCGCATGGGCCGCCGAGGGCCACGGGGTCGCCGTCCTGGCGGTCAATGCCGATGACGCCTGGTGGACGGGACTGCGTCGCGAATGGTCGATGCTGAGCGTCTTCGACGGGTTCGGTGGTGAGACGCCCACGGCGCTGGCCGTCGGCCGGATCGATCCGGCGGCCCTGCCGACCGGACGGCGGGTCATTGTCGATGCGGGCGGCGACGCCGGCGACGGCGGCGGCATCCGCCGGCGCGGTCTGGCGACACACCACGGATGGACGCTGTCGCTGACCGACGCGAAACTTTCGGTCGGTGGAGACGAGGGCTGCGTCGGCGCGATCGGCTGATCGGGTTGCGCCTCAGGGTCAGCCAGCCTTGGCGGCCCGGATGGCGCGGTCGATATCGGCAGGCTGGATGCTGGCCATCGCCCGACCGTTGATGAAGAAGGTCGGTGTCCCACGAAGGCCGAGGCTGGTTGCCGACAACTGGATGTCGGCCAGATGCCGGGCGATCTCGGGACCCGCCATCGCCGTCCGGGCGGTCGGCATGACCACGCCGTTGGCGGCGAGAATGCGATCGACGGCGGCCTTGGTCAGGGCCGGTTCGGCCATCAGGGCGCGGAATACCGGAAGGTATTTGCCCTGACGGTGGGCCGCCTGGGCCGCGCGAGCCGCGTAGTGGGACGTATCCTCCGCTCCGCGGTCAAGGATCGGCCAGTCCTTGAACACGAACCGGACGTCAGGGTGCGCCTGCATCAGGCGCAGCACTTCGGGGGCCGTCGATTTGCAGCCAGGGCAACGGAAATCGAAGAACTCGACCACCGTCACCCGGGCGTCGGCGGGGCCGAAGGCCGGATCGCGGGGATCGGCGGCGAGCAGGGACGGAATGGCCGCAGCGCGCTGGTTGATGGCCTCGGTGAGCGCGCGTTCTTCCTTGGCCTGGAGGGCGACGCTGACCTCCTGCAGGATTTCCGGGTTCTCCAGCAGATAGGAGCGGACCCGGCCATCGAAGTCGCCGCCGGTCGCATAGGGGGCGACGGCGAGGACAAGGGCGATGATCGATACGGCCAGGGCGGCCATGCTGGCGCGCGGCCCTGTCAGAAAGCCGCCGCGGGGTGTCTCGGGCGTGTCGGTCATGCGGTCTCTCGGTACGAAGGCCTAGCCGGCGGGAATGACGCCGCCGCGGTCACGGCGGCTGTTGCGGCGGTCGACGTCATCAATGTCCTGTTGGGTCGCGCCCGAGGCGAAGACGATGTCCATGGCGCGGGTCCATTCAGCCGTGCCGGGCTCCAGCATATCGCGGGCGCGCAGGGCGAACTGGGTGGCCTGTACCTCGGCGCCGCCGGCGAAATACATCTCGGCCGAGGCCAGCCGCGCCTCGCCCTCCTTGCCCTGGGCGCCATAGGCCTGGCTCATCAACCGCCAGGCCATGGTGTTGTCATTTTCGAGCGCGGTAGCGCGCTTCAGCTCGGCGATCGCCGCATCTAGCAGGGCGCGGTCATGGGTCTCGATAAGGGCATGGGCGAGGTTGATGCGCAGAAGCGGGGCGTCGGGCAGCAGGTCGACGGAACGTTGGTGGGCGCCGATCGCCTCCGCGGGCCGGCCTTCCTCGAACAGGATCTGGCCCTTGAGCTCCCAGAAATACGGGTTCTCGGGCTGCTCGGTCAGGAGGGCGTCGACGGCGGCGACGGCCTTGTCCGTCTGGCCGTCGCGGTACCAGGCGATGGCGCGGGCATAGCGCCCGGGAAGGGAGACATCGCTTTCCGGATAGTCCCGCAGCGTCTGGCTCGGTTCATCCATGAAGGCGTGAATCTTGGCCAGGATCAGGGCGTGCTGGGCAACCCGCTCGGGACTGTCCCTGCGATCGTAGTTGGACTGTTCCGACACGAAACGGCGCAGGTTCTCGATCCGGTCGGACGACAAGGGATGGCTGCGGAAATAGGGGAACCGCCGGGCGTCGGAGAAGACTTCCTGTGAGCGGAAATTCTCGAAGAAGCTGACCAGTCCCCGGCCGGACTCGCCGGCGTTCTCCAGGGCGCGCGCGCCGGTGTTGTCGGCCTCGCCCTCCTGGTGGGTCATGTAGCGCAGGGCGCTCAGCGTACCGAAATACTGGCTGTTGCCGAGCAGGACCGCGCCGGCCTGAGGCGAACCCGCCGCGATGGCGAGGGCGCCGAGAGCCATGGTCATGAGCATCGGCTGCATACCGGCGTTTTGCGCCCCGTCGCGCAGGGTGTGGCGGTTCTTGATATGCCCGGCCTCGTGGGCCAGCACGCCCAGCAGTTCGTTGGCGGTTCGGGTCTTCAGGATCAGGCCGGTGTTTATGCCCATGATCCGCCCACGCGTAGCGAAGGCGTTCAGATCGTTGTCATTGATGAGCAGGATCTCGACCTCGGTCGGCTCCAGTCCCATGGCGACGAGGACCGGGTCGGCCCACTCCTGAATGATGCCCTCGATCTCGGTGTCCCGAATCGCGCTCTGGGCCGAGGCTGGCGAGGCCGCCGCCAGCACAAGGCCGACGGCGGCGACAACGCCTGATGCACGGAAGGCGGTGCGGGAAAACCAGTTCAAGCCGAACTCCTCATACCCGGAACACCCCCGCGACAATCCTCACTATCTAATCACGGCCATTCAGCGGCGCCACCATCCGCGTTTGGGCTTCTCGGGCGGCGCCACGATCTGGTTCGGGTCGTCCGCGATGAGGGCGGCGACGTCGATTTCGGGTTGCGGGACCGGCGTGGGGTCGACCACGACGGCGATTTCGGGGGCCGGAGCTGCTTCGGGTTCCGCTGCGGCCTCCGCAGGGGTTACGTCCAGAACGGCCGGTTCCGCGGCCGACTCGATCTCGTTGGGTTCGACCTCCGACGTGGGTTCCACGGCCGACTCCGCCGTGGCGCTGGCCGAGACCTTGCGGCGAACCCGACGTCGCTTGGGTTCCTCTGCGACCGCCACAGGGGCGGCGTCGGCTGAGTCGTCGATGACCACCGCCATCGGCGTGTCGGGTGAGCCGTCCGGCGGCATGCCTTCATTGGTGGCGCGGGTCTCGACCTTGACCTCGTGGGTCAGGCCCTGCTCGCTGCCACGATCCCGACCACGGCCCCGACCCCGACGACGACGCGAACGTCCGGTGCGCTCGCCGCCGCCTTCGTCCTCGGGACGCTCGCCGATGGTTTCGCTGACGTCGCCGGATGCGGCAGAGGCCACGGGGGTCTCGGCGCGCGCTTCGCTCCGGTCCGGATTGATCGGGTCGAACCAGACATAGGGGTCTTCGAGCGACGGCGTGCGACCGCGCACCCAGTTGAAGCCGTCGCGCTCGCCGCCTTCTTCCCGCACCCGGCGTCCGCCACGGCGGCCCCGTCGGCGACGGCGGCCGCTTTCGCTGTCGTCGTCATCCTCGCCTGCGGCCGGAGCAGCGGCGGGNNGACGGCGGCCGCGGCCACGGCCGCCTTCACCCTCGGCGCGTTCCGCGCGCTCGCGCGGCTGGTCGTCGCCGGAGTCCTCGGCGTCGAGGTCGGAATCGTCGTCGCCGGCGATGAACTCCTCGCCGTCCTCGTCATCATCCGCCCAGGCGCTGTCGTCGAAGTCGTCGTCGAGATCGACGAAGGCTTCGGGGCGTTCGAGCGGAACGAAGTCCTCGTTGGTTTCGGTGCGTTCGACGGCGTGCTCGCCCTGGCCGAGGCTGTCGTCGATCAGGATGACCACGTTCAGGCCGCGCTGGGTCAGCATGCGCTGCAGATAGTCGCGCTTGTGGTTCAGGATGTAGAGCGCGACGGCGGTGCAGAGGCGCAGATTGATCGAGCCCGCGCCGTTCTTGCCGGCCTCGATATCGACAGCCCGCAGGGTCATCAGGGCGGCGCTCTCGGCGGAGCGGACGCGTCCGGCTCCCTGGCAGTGCGGGCAGACTTCGGTGGCGCCTTCGATGACGCCGAGACGGCGGCGCTGACGGCTGATCTCCATCAGGCCGAAGCCGGAGATACGGCCCATCTGGATGCGGGCGCGATCCTTGGCCAGGGCGTCCTTCAGGGCCTTTTCGACGGCGCGGTTGTTCTTCGACTCATCCATGTCGATGAAGTCGATGACGATCAGGCCGGCGAGGTCGCGCAGACGCAGCTGGCGGGCGGCCTCGACGGCGGCCTCCATATTGGTCTTGGTGGCGGTGGCCTCGACGTTGCGTTCCTTGGTCGAGCGACCCGAGTTGACGTCGATGGCGACGAGGGCCTCGGTCTGGTTGATGACCAGATAGCCGCCCGAGTGCAGGGGCACGATCGGCTGGTGAATCTGGGTCAGCATCTCCTCGATGCCGTTGGTCGCGAACAGCGGACGCGCGCCCTGGTAAAGGTGCACCTTCTTGGACTGCGAGGGCATCAGCACCCGCATGAAGTCGCGCGCTTCCTTGAAGCCCTCGACGCCCTCGACCTGGATGCCGTCGAAATCCTTGTCGAACATGTCGCGCACGGCGCGGCGGACAAGGTTTTCTTCCTCATAGATGACGGAAGGCGCGTTGGACTTCAGCGTGGTCTCGCGGATCGTTTCCCACAGGCGCAGCAGATATTCGTAGTCGCGCTTGATCTCGGCCTTGGTGCGTTTGGCGCCGGCGGTGCGGATGATCAGCCCCATGCCCTGGGGCACATGCAGGGCGGCCGCGGCGGCCTTCAGGCGCTTGCGGTCGGTGGCCTGGGTGATCTTGCGGGAGATGCCGCCGCCCTTGCCGGTGTTGGGCATGAGCACGCAGTAGCGGCCGGCCAGCGACAGCCAGGTGGTCAGGGCCGCGCCCTTGCCGCCGCGTTCGTCCTTGACGACCTGGACCAGCATGACCTGACGACGCTTGATCACGTCCTGGATCTTGTAGCGGCGCATCAGACGGCGCTTGAGCCGCTCCTCCTCGGCCATGCCGCCTTCGGATTCGTCGTCGCCTTCGCGGGCGTGTTCGTCGTGATCGTCGTCGTCCGAATGCGCCTCGGCCATGATGGCTTCGCGGTCGGCGACGGGGATCTGGTAGTAGTCAGGGTGGATTTCGCTGAAGGCGAGGAAGCCGTGGCGGTTGCCGCCGTATTCAACGAAGGCGGCCTGCAGGCTGGGCTCTACGCGAACGACCTTGGCGAGATAGATGTTGCCGCGAAGCTGGCGCTTCGCGCGGGATTCAAAGTCGAATTCCTCGACCTGACGGCCCTCGACGATGGCGACCCGGGTCTCCTCGGGATGCGCGGCATCGATCAACATGGTCTTTGACATGGGATATTTCTCTCTGGCGCGCTCGGCCATCCCCGCGAAGGGGGCAGGCGGCTCGCCGAATGGGATTGGGGGCGAACGCAGGCGCCATCCCGTCGCCGCGGCGGATGCCGTGGGCGAGGTCGGTCAGATCAGACCGGAAGGGAGCGCAGGCGATAAGGCCCATGGGGTACGTACGGTCCTGGGCCCGGACGCCGTCTGGGGCGTCCCGGACCCGGTCGTCGAACAGGCGGGTGGAAACCCGGCCGGTTCTCGGATCAGTGAAAGTCATGCCGCGAAGAGGGCGCGCCCGGCCTGAGAGTTCAGGGGACGCGATCGGTCGCGAGCCCTGCAAGCATAGGCATGACAATCGTGAATTAAAAGCCGCGTGCGCTTTAACCGGTTGGCGACGACGTTGCGGCATGATGGCCCCAACCAAGAAGGTGGGTCTCCGTCAAAATGAACGGACTGTCGCGTATCAACCTGACGCAGTGGCGCGTTCGCGAATGGGCGATGACGGCGATAGCCCTCGTCGTGATTTGCGTCGTCCTGCTGGCGGCCGGGCGGGGCCTTGCCTCGGGGGCCATGGGCGAGGTGTTGCGCGTGCGGTTCGGCGGCGACGCCCAGCATACCCGCGTTGTGCTCGATCTGGATCGGACCTCGCGCGGACAGGTGATCCAGGCGGGCGACGACGGCCGGGTGGTGGTGTCGCTGGCGGGCGTGGCTCCCACAAGCCGCGGCCTGACCGGCGCGGGCACGGGCCTGGTGCGCGGTTGGCGGGTCACCGGCGCCGGCGCCGCCTCGCGGGTCGAGCTGGACCTGGCGACCAGCGCCGAGATCGAGCGCCGCTTCCTGCTGCCGCCCGGCGACGGCATTTCCCATTACCGCTATGTGATCGACCTGAAGGCCACGGGCCGCGCCCCGGCGGCGCGCCCGGCCCGGACCCCGCCGCCCCGCGCGGCCGAGCGGCCCGCCGAGCGGCCGCTGATCTTCATCGACCCTGGCCACGGCGGTCGCGACCCCGGCGCCCAGGGCGCGGAGGCGCGGGAGAGCGCCATCAACCTGGCCGCTGCCCTCGACCTGAAGCGGGAACTGGAGCGCACAGGCCGCTTCCGGGTCCGGCTGACGCGCGAGACCGACACCTATGTCGCCCTGAACCGCCGCGTGGCCATCGCCCGTCAGGCCGACGCCGACCTGTTCATCTCCCTGCACGCTGACGCCGGGGCCGATCCGGCCACGCGGGGCGCCTCCGTCTACACCCTGTCCGAACAGGGCGCCGGCCGGGCCGTGCGCGAGTTCACCCGCGGCGAAAACTGGCACCGCAGCCTGAACCTGCCGGGCCGCGACCCGTCGGTGGACCGCATCCTGCTCGACATGACCCAGCGCGCCACCCAGAACCGCTCGGCCCGGCTGGCCCGCACCCTGCTCGGCGAGCTGGAGAGCGCCGACCACCCGATGCTGCGCCGCAGCCACCGCGACGCCGGCCTGGCCGTGCTGCTGGCCCCGGATGTGCCCGCCGTCCTCCTGGAGATGGGCTTCATCACCAATCCCGAGGACGAGCGGCTGCTCAACGACAACCGCGCCCGCCGCAGGCTGATGCGCGCGGTGGCGGACGGGATCGACCGCTATTTCCGGGAACCGTCGGGTACGCTGCAGATGGCCTCGGTGGGTGGGGCGCAGGGCCAGCCCTGAAGCCGGGCGGAAGCGGGCTCGCGCCGGGCGCGCCAGGGGCGAGAAGACACGGAAAAATGCGCGGGGCGTTCCGGCGCCGGCCCGACGCCGTCGGCGGACGGATGAGCGGCCGGACCCGGGGCGGCGTCGGCGGCGGATTCAGACTGTCAAAGACCGGCCCTGTGGGACTTTCGCCATAGAGCACACGCCGACGTCAGTTTCGGTCGCAGGCTGCGGAGACGCGCCTGAAGGGGTCCGCGACCGGGGGTGAAAGGGGCGGATTCAGGGTCGGGAGGGGCGAGACTATAGGGGGCGGGAAG
>DDSO01000159.1 GCA_002343425.1 Brevundimonas sp. UBA2388 | reverse complement strand
GGGCAGCAGCTTCTCGCGGGCGTAGGAGCGCGCCGCGTCCTGGATCATCCGCTCGTCGTCAGTCAGCCGGCCGTCGAGGTCCAGCGGGTCGTCCCAGCGGAAGGTCTTTTGGGGAGCGGAGGCGCCGTCGGCCATGGGTCGTCTTTCTCAAGCGTGGCGGAGGCGGGCGGTTTAGGCCAAAATGCACCGGTCGGGTAGAGGGACGGCCCGACGCAGGCTAGACTGCAGACATGAGCCGCACCTTTCATCGCCTGTTCGTCGAACACCCGCGCGAGGTCGACGAGAGCTATTTCCACCACATGGCCGCATCGTCGCGGTTCGGTTTCCGCCTGCTGAAACTGGCCGGCTGCGCCTTCATGCACGCGCTGATCCCCGGGGTTCACAAGGCAACGGTGTCCAAGGCGGTCTGCTGCATGGCCGAGGAGATGGACGGCCGGGCGCGCGAGGCGCGCGAGTGCCGGATGCGGGATGCGGGCGTGTGGGATCCGGGGCTTTAGAAGTGGCGAGTGGCGAGTGGCGAGTNNCGCCACTCGCCACTCGCCACTCCTTCAGGCCCCCTCTCCGGCGTTCGTGTCCTCGACCTCAGCCGCGTGCTCGCCGGGCCGTGGGCGACGCAGATGCTGGCCGATCTGGGAGCCGAGGTGATCAAGATCGAGCGGCCCGGGGTCGGCGACGACACCCGTGCCTGGGGCCCGCCGTTCACGACCAAGGCCGATGGATCGAAGGGCGACGCGGCCTATTTCCTGTGCGCCAACCGCGGCAAGAAATCGGTTGAGCTGGATCTGGCGACGCCCGAGGGCGCGGAGATCGTCCGCGAGCTGAGCAAAACCTGCGATGTTGTGGTCGAAAATTTCAAGACCGGCGGGCTGAAGAAGTACGGACTGGACCAGGCCTCGCTGGCGGCGATCAATCCGAAGCTGGTCTATTGCTNNACGCCCACCGCGCCGGCTATGACTATATGATGCAGGCCATGGGCGGGCTCATGTCCATCACCGGCCAGCCTGACGGCGCGGCCGGGGCCGAGCCGATGAAGGTCGGCGTCGCGGTCGTCGACCTGTTCACCGGCCTCTATGCCTCCAACGCCATCCTTGCGGCGCTGATGCATGCGCGGGCGACGGGGCAAGGGCAGCATATCGACATCGCCCTGTTCGACGTTCAGGCCGCCATGCTGGCCAATCAGGCGACCAACTGGTTCGTGTCGGGCAAGGCGCCGACGCGGATGGGAAATGCTCACCCGAACCTGGCTCCGTACCAACCTTTTCCGTGTACAGATGGAATGGTGGTCATCGCGGTCGGCAATGACGGCCAATTCCGCGCACTGGCGGAAGCCCTGGGCGCGCCGGGCCTTGGCGCCGACCCCCGCTTCCTGACCAACGCCCTGCGCATCGAGCACCGCGCGGTGATGACGGCTGAAGTTTCGGCCCTGACCGCCGGCCATACGATGCACAGCCTGATGGCGGCGCTGGAAAGGGCCGGCGTGCCCTGCGGGCCGGTCAATACGGTCGATCAGGTGTTCGACGAGCCACAGGCGAAACACCGCGGGCTGGAAGTGACGCAGGATCGCGCTGACCTGTTGGCCCCGGTGCGGACCGTCGCCTCGCCGATCCGGATGTCCGTGACGCCCGTCGCCTATGATCGGGCGCCGCCCGCGCTTGGAGCGGATACGGATGATGTGCTGGGGCCACTGCGGGCCAACCGCTAGTCAGGATGGCTCAGGGCGGCGCGGAGCCGTGAACCGACCCCGTCGAACGCGGGCCCCGGACCGCCGTCAGTGCGAGAGGAAGACGGGTCCGCGCGGCTGATGCAGGACCGACTGGGTGGCGCCGCCCAGCAGGAAGTCCCGGGCCCGGGAATGGCCGAAGCCACCCATCACCAGCAAGTCGGCGTTCGCCGTGACATGGGTCTCCAGCACCGTTCCGATGGACCGACCCGCCGCCGCGACCTCGTCAATCCCGGCCTTGACCCCGTGCCGGGCCAGATGGCGGACGACCCCCTCGCCCATCCCCGCCGTCGCCGAGGCCTTCTCGTTCACCACAGTCAGGATGCGAACCTCCGTGGCCTGCTTCAGCAACGGCAGAGCGTCGGCAAGCGCGCGGGACGCGGAGCGGCTGCCATCCCAGGCCACGACGACGCGCTCGAAAGTCGCCGCCTGTCCGACATCGCCGTCCTCGGGGAAGACCAGCACCGGCCGGCCCGATCCGAACAACACCGACTCTGCCACCGACCGATCGATCTCGACCCGCGGCCCCACCGAGATCAGGCAAATGTCGCGGGTACGCGCCGCCTCGGCCAGCACCCCGGCCTCACAATAGAGTTCGACCGGCTGGACCACCGAGCGGCTGTTCAGCGCCCGCTCGCTGGCGATCTCCTTCCACAGCAGTCCGGCGGTCAGGGCGCGCTGGACATTGGCGGCGTTCTCCTGGCGAACGAGCTCGTCGATCCCGGCCAGCAGGTTGGCCAGCCGGTTTCGCGCGGGCTTGATGCGGACCTCCAGCGCCATGGCGGTGACTTCGCCCTCCGCAGCGGCGCCGAGCCGGGCCGCGATCGACGCGGCGGTGCGCATGGCGGCCTCGGGCAGGGTGTCGGGATAGGTGAACAGGGGCAGCAGGATGTCGCGATAGGTCATGGCGCTCATCGTCCTTTCGGGTGCGGGCGGCGGCATCCGCGCCAGCCCGGCCATGAGACGATGGCGTCGCCCCCGCGACAACTCCGTATCTCTACGCAACTTCAGCACGGGCGGCCGGCGCGGATGAGAGGAGGCTATCGGACCCCGCGGGTCACCCGCCGCCCAAGGCCATGATCACGCAGCCCGCAAGCGGGAAGATCACAAAGAAGACGACCACGACCGCCACCCCGGCCTTCTTCGCGGATCCGAGGACGCCCTGGATTTCCTGCTCATCCAGCTCGCCGATCTTGCCCGGTGTATGGTCGGTCATCCACTCGTCGTCCTCGTTCGCGTCCAGACCGCCGAATTCGCCCTTCCGGGCGCGGGCGACCAGATCCCGGGCCTGAACGATCTGATGGTCCGGCGCACTGACGCGGACCCCGCCGAGGGCGAACTGAAGGTGGGAGGCGTTGTTGGCCATCTCGCGGTCCGTCACCCGCGCATCGACCCCGTGCTGTCTCAGCAGGGCGGCCGCCAGCTCGGCCTCCGGCAGCGTCGAGAAACGGGCGACTTCCAGACGATCCATGGCGCCTCCCTACAGTTGATCAGCTGTCCGGGCCACCCTGGCCGCTCGTCAGCTCGTCGGCCGCTGCAGCAGCGATGGATCGGTATAGGCCTTGATCTCCACCAGATAGCCGTCGGGATCGGCGAGCATCATCTTCGCCTGTCCCTTCGCTTCATCGACGGTCGGCCGTAGCCGAAACTCGCAACCCGTCGAGACAAGCCGATCCACGAGTCCTGCCCAAACGTCCCAGTCCAGGGTGGCGCCGAAATGCTGGGCTTCGCGGAACGGCGACGGCACGACGGCGGCCGGTCGCTGGTAGACGGTGACCTGCGCGCCGAACAGCCAAAGGTCGACCCACTGGTCGGTCACCCGGCCGGCGCGCGCGCCGAGCATGGATTCATAGAACCGCCGCGTCCGCGTCAGGTCGGAGACGGAGAGCGACAGGTGGAAGACGGGATCCAGGGTCTACAGGTCCAGCAAAGCCCGCGCCGGATCCTCCAGCAGCTCCTTGACGCGCACGAGGAAGGTC
>DDSO01000152.1:1519-3159 GCA_002343425.1 Brevundimonas sp. UBA2388 | reverse complement strand
TCGACCTGCTGCGCCGCTACCTGCATGGCCGCCATCCGGGCGGCGGAATGAGCGGCATGGGGTGGCTGGACTATATCGCCATGGTCGAGGACACGGCCGTCCGCACCCATCTGATCGAATACCGCCTGCCCTCCCCCGACGGCGGCCCCGGCGATCTGGTCGGCGTCTGCCTCACCGATCTGCTCGGTGACGGCCTTTCGATGGTCTACAGCNNTCTACAGCTTCTTCGATCCCGCGCTCGAGGCCCGCAGCCTCGGCCGCTTCGCCATCCTCGACCATGTGCGTCAGGCCCGGATCGTCGGCCTGCCCTTCGTCTATCTCGGCTACTGGGTCCGGGGCTCGAAGAAGATGGACTACAAGGCCGAATTCCGGCCGATGGAGCAGCTGACCAGGCTGGGCTGGGAGCGAATGGCTCAGCCGGCTACGGGCGTCGACATCGCATAGACTTCGGCTGGCCGTATCGCCTCGCCGGACCATACTCCCGGATCGATTCCGCCTCCGAACTTCACCAGGGCGTCGATCCGCTTCTGGATCGGCGGATGGGTGGCGAACAGGCCTTCCAGCCCCACGCCGTCGGGCTGGTTGTCGAGAAACAGCTGCTGCACCTCATCCGGTCCCTTCAGGCCGGACCGGCCCTCCACCTTGCGCAGGGCGGAGATCATCGCGTCAGGGTTCTTGGTCAGTTCAACCGCCCCGGCGTCGGCGACGAACTCCCGTGTCCGCGACAGCATCATCCGGATGACGATGGCGAGGGCGAATCCGACGGCGGCGAAGGCCAGGCCGATCAGGATTAGCGGCATGGCGTTCTTGTTGTCCCGCCGACCGCCGCCGCGTGAATACAACAGGCCGCGGAACACCAGTTCGGCGATGACGCTGATGATCCCCGCGAAGATCGAGGCGATCACCATGGTCCGCACGTCCCTGTTGATGACGTGTGTCAGCTCATGGGCCAGAACGGCCTCCAGCTCATCGCGGGTCAGGGCCGCGACCAGGCCGCGGGTCACGGTGATACTGTACTGGCCTTCATGCAGGCCGGTGGCGAAGGCGTTCAGGCTGTCATTGTCGATGATGCGCAGCGTCGGTGTCCGCAGCCCCCGAGAGATCGCAAGGTTTTCCAGCAGGTTATAGAGCTCCGGCTCAGACTTCCTCTCAACCTTGCGGGCCCCGGTCATCATGTCGATCATGGCCTGGCTGCCGAAGTAGGAGATGGCGAACCAGATACCGGAGACGACGACGGCCAGGGGGATGGTTCCCCCCAGCCAGGAGGCGGCCAGGGCCATGTCGTCACCCAGCCCCCGGCCCGTGCCGGGCAGGAAGCCGAATCCCATCAGGACCAGCTGCAGTCCGTAGATGATGAAGATCATCAGCACGGGGAAGGCGGCCAGCAGCAGCAGGGAACGGGTGTTGTTCGCCCAGATGTGGGTCTGGAGCCCGACGGCGCCCATCAATGTCGTCCCTTAAGCCGTGAAACTGACCTTGGGCGGGGCAGCGTTCATGGCGGCGCGATCACCCTCGCCAACATCGAAGAAGGGCTTGTCGGCGCCGAAGCCGACCATGCCGGCGAACAGGACGGTCGGGAACTGGCGGCGCACGGCATTGAACTCGCTGACGGCGCTGTTGAAGAAGCGGCGCGCGGCGGC
>DDSO01000152.1:0-1369 GCA_002343425.1 Brevundimonas sp. UBA2388 | reverse complement strand
CTGGGTCACGGCGTCCAGGGTGCCGCGCTCGTGCGAGGCATAGCCCTTCACCGTTTCGACCAGATTGGGGATCAGGTCCTGGCGTTGCTTGAGCTGGACGTCGATGTCGGCGAACGACTGGTCGGCGCGCTGATCGAGCGCGACCAGCTTGTTGTAGGCGCCGACGACGACGAACAGCACCACGGCGACGATGACGGCGATGACGATCAGGGTGACGATCATTTCGATTTCTCCGGCGAAGGCGGCGAGTATCGCGCGCGTCCCGCCGCCCGGATAGTGAAATCGGCGCAATCCCGGATTCCGCGACGCTTCGGAACGGATTGATGCGCCTCCTTGCCGCAGATAGATTGGTGGTCACCAAAGGGACCATCATGTTCGTATCGCTTCTGGCTGTGTCCTTCGCTCTCGCCTCGCCACAGGATGCAGCGCCGCCTGTTCCGGTCGCCCGGCCGGATCGCTATGAAAGCGCCATGCGCTGCGCCGGGGNNGATGGCCGCCACCTCGGCCTTGCACGCCTTCACCGGCAACGCCGAGGCCCAGGCTCGCTCCGACCGAAACGGTCGAGGCTTCATTACGGCTGCGTCCGTTTTCGCCCAGCCGCTTGGACTGACCCAGGAGCAGCTGTCGGAAGCCTTTACCGCCAGCACGACTCTCGCCCTTGGCTCGATCACCCGTAACCCGGATCAGGCGGCGGCCAACGCCGCCATCGACCAGTTGAATCTGCAGCACGACGCCTGCCTCGACACGGCCCGGGCCTGGCTGGCAGAGGCTAACGGAACTTCCTGAGTCCGCGCGGGCCCTGTCGTCCGGCCCCCGCGCGCTTGCCCAGCCAGTCCTTCCAGTCGGGCCAGTTGCGCCGACGACCGCCGCCGTCGACCCATTCGGGGCCGTGGGCGCCGTCGAACACCGCCACATCGGCCAGCCCGCCCTGCTTGTAGTTCTGCAGCTTGACGCCCTTGCCCCGGCCCATCTCGGGCAGTTCCGCCAGCGGGAAGATCAGCGCCTTGATATTGTCGCCGATGGCCGCGACATGGTCGCCATTCACCCGGATGGCGGCCAGCATCTCGCCGTTCAACACCTGTTTGCCGCCGCGCTTCTGGGCCAGCANNCTCGGGGGCGATGAAGCCGTAGCCGGCCTTCGAGGCGACCAGCAGCTTGCCGCCAGGCTGATGGGCCAGCAGGTTGACGATGTCCGCCTTCTCATCGAGGTCGATCATCAGCCGCAGCGGTTCGCCGTGGCCCCGGCCAGAGGCCAGTTTGTCGGCCCCCACCGTGAATATGCGCCCGTCGGACGCCGCGACCAGAATCTTGTCCGTCGTATAGCCGGGCACGAGGAAGGCCAGGCTGTCGCCCTCCTTGAACTTCAGCT
>DDSO01000136.1:5068-5225 GCA_002343425.1 Brevundimonas sp. UBA2388 | reverse complement strand
CCACTACGGCCTGACCCAGCTGGTGCTGCACCCGGAGACGCCGGGCTTCGAGGCCGTCGAACGCCTGCGCGCCGAGAGCGTCATCCGCGTCGACGGCGAGGTCGTGGCCCGTGAGGCCTCGGTCGTGAACCCCAACCTGCCGACCGGCGAGATCGAG
>DDSO01000136.1:0-4988 GCA_002343425.1 Brevundimonas sp. UBA2388 | reverse complement strand
CGCTACCTCGACCTGCGCCGCGAGACCCTGCACAAGAACATCGTCCTGCGCTCGCGTGTGATCTCCTCGATCCGCCAGCGGATGGTTCAGCAGGGCTTCCTCGAGTACCAGACCCCGATCCTGACGGCCTCAAGCCCCGAAGGCGCGCGCGACTTCNNCGACCGCTACTTCCAGATCGCGCCGTGCTTCCGCGACGAGGATCCGCGCGCCGATCGTCTGCCGGGCGAGTTCTATCAGCTCGACGTCGAGATGAGCTTCGTCACCCAGGAAGACGTCTTCGCCGCCATCGAGCCCGTCATGCACGGCGTGTTCGAGGAGTTCGCCGACGGCAAGAAGGTCGACCCCTATCCCTTCGTCCGCATCCCCTACCGGGAGAGCATCAGCCTGTTCGGCACCGACAAGCCGGACTTGCGCAACCCGATCGAGATGAAGGACGTCTCGGACCATTTCCGCGATGGCGGCTTCGGTCTTTTCAACAAGATCCTCGGAGCTGACGCGAAGAACGCCGTCTGGGCCATTCCGGCCCCCACGGGTGGATCGCGCGCCTTCTGCGACCGCATGAACTCCTGGGCCCAGGGCGAGGGCCAGCCGGGCCTCGGCTACATCTTCTGGTCCGAGGACCAGGGCGCCTGGGGCGGTCCGATCGCCAAGAACCTCGGCGCCGAGGCGACCGACGCCCTGATGAAGTCCCTGGCCATGGGCAAGGGCGACGCCGCCTTCTTCGCCGCCGGCGACCCGGCCGTCTTCTACAAATTCGCCGGCAACGCCCGCACCAAACTGGGCCAGGACCTCAACCTGATCTCCGACGACGAGTTCAAATTCTGCTGGATCGTCGACTTCCCGATGTTCGAGTGGAGCGAGGAAGAGAAGAAGGTCGACTTCTCGCACAACCCCTTCTCCATGCCGCAGGGCGAGATGGAGGCCCTGACGACCAAGGACCCGCTCGACATCCTCGCCTACCAGTACGACATTGTCTGCAACGGCTATGAGCTGTGCTCCGGCGCGATCCGGAACCACAAGGCCGACATCATGCTCAAGGCCTTCGAGATCGCCGGCTATGACGCCTCGGTCGTCGAGGACCAGTTCGGCGGCATGCTCAACGCCTTCCGCTACGGCGCGCCGCCGCACGGCGGTCTGGCCCCCGGCATCGACCGCATCGTCATGCTGCTGGCCAACCAGACCGCCATCCGGGAGGTCATCGCCTTCCCGCTGAACCAGCAGGGGCAGGATCTGCTGATGAGCGCACCCTCGGATGCGGCCGAGCGTCAGTACAAGGAGCTGCACATCCGTGCAGCGCTGCCCCTTAAGGGCTGACGGGGATCAGCGGTCGGAACTGGCCACGACGAGGTTCCGCGAGCGCGGCGGGACCGGCGGCGCGGGCGGAGCCGGGGGAGCCGGTGGCGCGATGCGCCTCAGGCTGACGCCGCGGCAGACGCGGACGTTCAGTCGGGCAGGCAGACGGGTATGGGCGTCGCCGCAGGCCCGGCTGACCTGGGCCTGGCTGAGGCCGCGGACGCCCGACAGGTCTGTCCCCCGGATGTCGGTGCGGTTCATCGATACGCCGTCAAAGTCAGCGCCGGCGAACCGGCCGCCAGTGAGGAGCGCGCCGTTCAGGGTCGCGTCGCTGAAATCGGCGGAGCGGAAGTCGCCGTTCGACAGGTTCGACATGGCGATCTCCGCATCGGAGAAGTCCGCCGAACGGGCGTTGACGTTGGCCAGGGTCGCCGCGTTCAGCTCTGCGGTGCTCAGGTCTGCACCGGTCATGACCGCGCCATTCATATTGGCCCCGTTCAACGCGGCCCCCGTAAGGTCCGCTCCCGCGAGACGCACCCGAACCATCGTCGCGCCCATGGCCTCGGCCCCGGTCAGGTCCGCGCCCGAGAAGTTTGCGCCGGTGAAATCTGCGCCCACCATCTCGGCGCCCGACAGGTCGGCGCGGCTGAAGTCGCTGCCGGAGAAGTTCGAGCCGACCAGCTCCGCCCCACGCAGATTGGCGCCGACGAGGGTCGCGTTGGTGAAGACCGCATTGGTGAAGGCGGCGCCGGTCAGATCCCGGCCGGACAGTTCGCAGCGGTTGCAGGTTCCCCCAAGCGACACCATCCGGGCGACATCGCGGTCCTGGTACTGGTACTGGAACTGGATTTCAGCGCTGGCCGAACCGGCTGCGGCGAGGGCCGCCATCGCAACGCCGAGCGCAAGGCCAGCGGTTGGGAGGCGACGGAACAGGGGTGCAGCGATCTGTTTCACGCCACTTTCATGACTTCAAACATCGGCAAACCCTACTTAATTCGCTGTAAGGTGCGGGTCATTCTAGCAGTGGCGAATGGACAGGCCGGCCGGCAGTTGGGTCGCCTCATCGCCGCAAGCCTGGTTCAGGCGGGCCTGGCTGAGACCGGTCGCGCGCCGCAGCGACGCCCCCGAGAAATTGACTCCGGTCAGGGTTGCGCCAGAGAAGCCGCTCCCGTCCAGATTCGCTCCGACGAAGCTGGCATTGGTCATATTGGCGCCCGAGAAGTTCGAGCTCGAGAACACGCCGCCGTAGGCTTCGACGTCTCGCAGGTCGGCGTTGGAGAACCGGGTCCGGTTCATCACGGTCAGACTCAGGTCCGCCTGCCGCAACCGTGCACCGGACAGGTTCAGCCCACGCGCCTCAAGCCCCGAAAGTTCGGCCTGGAACAGGTTGCAGCCGGCGCAGCTCGCCCCGCCGCGCACCCGCGCGATCTGGCCGGCGTTCTGGGCGACAGCAGGGACGGCGACGGCGACAAGGGCGGCGACGACGGCTGCGGTCAGGATCGGCTTCATGGCGGGCTCCGGTCTCGGCGTCGGGCGAGGCCCGACACGAAGCATCATGACGCCAATTCGTTGATCAACCCTGCATCGATGGCGCCGCGCCGCAGGTGTCGCAAGTCCAGCCCACGCCGCGCTGCTGAAGCGAGAAGTCACCGCAGGCCGGACAGGCAACCGCTTCGGTGGCGACATGAGATGTGACCGGCGTCTCACGCTTCTGGCCAAAGGGCAGAACGACCAGGTTGTCCGGCGCCGCGCCGCGCGCGAAGCCCTTGGAGATGAACCGGGCCGCCGGGACGGCCTCCGGCGCGTCGCCATCGCCTTCCAGGGCCCCGAGGCCGTTGCCACTCAGCGGATCGGGCTCGGCGTTGGCCAGTTCATGACGGTCAAGGTAGGACACGCCCAGTTCGCGGAAGATGTAGTCAAGTATCGAGGTCGCGGACTTGATCGAGTCATTCCCCGTGACCGTCCCGGCCGGCTCGAACCGCGTGAAGACGAAGGCGTCGACAAACTCCTCCAGCGGCACGCCGTATTGGAGGCCGATGGAGATCGCGATGGCGAAATTGTTCATCAGCGAGCGGAAGGCGGCGCCTTCCTTGTGCATGTCGATGAAGATCTCGCCGATCTTGCCGCTCTCGTATTCGCCGGTGCGCAGATAGACCTTGTGGCCGCCGACCTCGGCCTTCTGGGTATAGCCCTTGCGGCGGCCGGGCAGCTTCTCGCGGGCCGCGCGCTCGCGCACCCGCTCGACGATCCGCTCGACGATCTTCTCGGTCACCTGCACGGTGCGCTGGGCCTGCGGCGCGGCGATCAGCGCCTCCATCGCGTCCTCGTCCTCGTTGTCGTTGTCCGACACGAGCTGCGAGGACAGCGGCTGCGACAGCTTCGAGCCGTCGCGGTAGAGCGCGTTGGCCTTCAGCGCCAGCTTCCACGACAGCAGGTAGGCGTCGCCGCATTCCTTCACGCCGGCGTTGTTGGGCATGTTGATGGTCTTGGAGATCGCGCCCGAGATGAAGGGCTGGGCCGCCGCCATCATGCGGATGTGGCTTTCCACCGACAGGAAGCGCTTGCCGATGCGCCCGCACGGATTGGCGCAGTCGAAGACCGGCAGGTGCTTGTCCTTCAGGTGCGGCGCGCCTTCCAGCGTCATCGCCCCGCAGACCCACAGATTGGCCGCCTCGATCTCGGCCTTCGAGAAGCCCAGATGCGCCAGCAGGTCGAAGCCGCCGTCCTCAAGCTGCTCGTCGGAGAGGTTCAGCACCTCGCGGCAGAAAGCCTCGCCCAGCGTCCAGCGGTTGAAGGCGAAGCGGATGTCGAAGGCGGTGCCCAGCGCCGCCTCGATCGCCTCGATCTGCGCGTCGCCGAAGCCCTTGGCGCGCAGCGCGGCGTGGCCGAGCGCGTTGCCGCCCTTCAGCGTGCCGCGGCCGACCGCGTAGTTGACGATGTCCTCGCGCTGCTCGGGGGTGTAGCCGAGCGCTGTCAGCGCCTCGGGCACCGATTGGTTGATGATCTTGAAATAGCCGCCGCCCGCCAGTTTCTTGAACTTGACCAGCGCGAAGTCAGGCTCGATCCCGGTGGTGTCGCAGTCCATGACCAGACCGATGGTGCCTGTCGGCGCAATCACCGTCGCCTGAGCATTGCGGAAACCGTGATCCTCGCCCAGGGTCAGCGCCTCGTCCCATGCCTCGCGGGCGATGGCGACCAGACGCGGGTCGGGGCAGTTCTCGGCGTCCAGCTCCACCGGATTGACGTTCACGCCGTGATAGGCGCCGGTGCCATAGGCCGCCGCGCGGTGGTTGCGGACCACCCGCAGCATGTGGTCGGCATTCTTCCCGTAGCCCGGAAAGGCGCCCAGTTCCGCCGCCATCTCGGCGCTGATGGCATAGGCCACGCCGGTCATGATCGCTGTCAGCGCGCCGCACATGGCACGGCCCTGATCGCTGTCATAACCAAGGCCCATGTTCATCAGCAGCCCGCCGATATTGGCGTAACCAAGGCCGAGGGTGCGAAAATCATAGGACCGCTGCGCGATTTCCTTCGACGGGAACTGCGCCATCAGCACGCTGATTTCCAGCGTGACGGTCCACAGCCGTGTCGCATGGACATAGGCATCCGCGTCAAAGCGCCCGTTCCGCCAGAAGGTCAGCAGGTTCATCGAGGCCAAGTTGCAGGCGGTATCGTCCAGGAACATGTATTCGCTG
>DDSO01000024.1:644-7870 GCA_002343425.1 Brevundimonas sp. UBA2388 | reverse complement strand
GTCGAACTCCGTGAAGCCGGTCTGGTGGCGGACTATTTCGCGGCGGATCCGGCCACGGCCTCGCCCGGCGCGATCATCGTACTGGGCGGATCGGAGGGCGGTCTGGGCGGATCGCGCAACCTGGCGCGGCGTCTGGCCGCCGCCGGTTTCGACGCCATCGCCGTCTCCTATTTCGGCGAGTCCGGCCAGTCATCCCGGCTGGATCAGGTCCCGATCGAACCGGTCGCCCGCGCCCGCGAATGGCTGGAGGCCCGCCCCGGTCCCGGCGAGGCCATCGCCGTGCTGGGCGTATCCAAGGGCGGCGAACTGGCCCTGCTGACCGCCAGCCGCGACCCCGCCATCAAGGCCGTCGTGGCCGCCGTGCCGTCCCATGTCGTCTGGCAGGGTATCGACATGCAGGGCGGCATGACCGGCTCGTCCTGGACATCGGGCGGCGTCCCGCTGGCCTATGTGCCCTATGACCTGAGCAATGGCTTCATCAGTGTGCACGCCCTCTATGCCGGGAGCATCGCCTCCGCCCCTGCCGAGACTGAAATCCCGGTCGAGCAGATCGCCGGGCCGATCCTGCTGGTCTCGGGACAGGCCGACACCCTCTGGCCCTCGACCGAGATGGCGAACCGGGTCGAACAACGGCTGCGGACCCACGGCTTTGCCCACGGCGTGACCCATCTGGCCTACGCCGACGCCGGCCATGCCGTGTTCGGAGCGCCCGTGCGGGCCGACACGCCCGGACTGGAGCGGGCCCTGTCGGTCGGCGGCACCATCGACGGTCTGGTCGCCGCCCGCGCCGACCTGTGGCCGCGCGTTCTGGCCTTCCTGAAGGACGCCCTGGCCGACGATTGACGGCTTTCAAGCTCAGACGACGCGGCTGCCCTCCGGGGCCTCACCAAAGGCGTTGGCGACCGGATGACCCTTCTGGCAGTACCAGATCAGCAGCGGGATCCAGCCGACCAGCGGAATGAGCCAGAGCAGGACCCACCAGCCTGACCGACCGGTGTCGTGGAGTCGCCGCACGCTGACCGAGATGTTGGGGATCAGGGAGACGATGCCGAAGATGCTGGTCAGCGGGTCGATCACGCTCCCGTCTGTGCCGAGGGCGCTGGAAAAGAAGGTGCGGTCAAGGATCGTCAGGACGGCACTTACAATCAGGTAGAAGAGGACAAAGTACCAGAATTCCTTGCGGCTCGACCGGCCTTCGAAGTCGACATAGCGGCGGTAGGGAATGATGAAGTCATTCATGAGGGCCTGCTCCAGCGGGAACCCACCCTCGAACGGGTCTCTGTTCCTTTCAAGGGCCAAATCGACCATTGGCGTCGGCGCGCCCGGTCCGTGTCACAGCCACGCGCGATATTCGCGGACACGACTTGCGAACCCTGACTCGGATAGGCCAAGACGCCGGGATGAGCATCACCACGGTCGGCCTCGATGCCGACGACACCCTCTGGCACAACGAGACGATATTCCGGCTTACGCACGACCGGTTCGTCGACCTGTTGACGGACCACGACAACGACCTGATCGAAGCCCGGCTGGCCGAGGTCGAGCGGCGCAATCTTCGCCTCTACGGCTACGGGGTGAAGGGCTTCACCCTGTCGATGCTCGAGACCGCCATGGAACTGTGCGACGGCGCGCCGCCGCCGCGCGCCATCCGCGAGATTCTCGCCGCCGGCCGCGAAATGCTGACCCATCCGGTCGAGACCCTGCCCGGCGTCGACGAGGCCCTCGCCGCCCTGTCCGAGCGCTACCGGCTGATCCTGATCACCAAGGGCGATCTGATGGACCAGGAGCGCAAGCTGGCCGCCTCGGGCCTCGGAGACCTGTTCGCCGCGGTCGAGATCGTCTCCGAAAAGGATCGCGGGACCTACGATCGCGTCTTCGCCCGCCATGGCACGGGCGCGGGCGAGGCGGTCATGGCCGGCAACTCCATGAAGTCCGACGTCCTGCCCGCGCTCGAGGCCGGAGCCTTCGCGGTCCACATTCCATACGCCATCACCTGGGCCCACGAACTGGCCGACGCGCCCGAGAACCATGCGCGGTTTGGCGCACTCGAGAGCGTCGCGGACCTGCCGGCCTGGGTTGAGCAACGCAGCACCTGATTCCGGATAACAACGCTCGCGTACCGTCATTTGAGATTAGCTTTGGCAGCGTGATGTCCATCTGTTTGAATAACACCACAATATAATCGCAAAATTTACTGCAACGCTTGACCGACACATCTGTGTTGGGTTTGTGGCGTCATCTGGCTTGGGGGAGCGGATGTCTGTCACTCACAAGCGAGCTAAATATGATTGTTATGCGTAACCGACTGCTGGCCTCCACAGTGCTGGCCGGTGTGATGGCTGCCTCCGCGCCCGTCTGGGCCCAGACTGCGCCGACCCAGGAGCCTCTCAATACTGCGCCCGGCGCCGCCGATGCCCAGGATGATTCCGCTGAACTCGACGAAGTCGTCGTCACCGGCTCGCGTATCCGCCGCGACCCGACCAACTCGCCGACGCCGCTGATCCAGGTCCAGCGCGAGGACCTGCTGACGACCGGCCAGACCACCGTCATCGACTACCTCGCCACCATTCCCGCCCTGTCCAACTCTGTCGTCCCGTCCGACACGACCGGCAGCGGCCTGGGCGATGGCGGCCTTTCGCTGCCGAACCTGCGGAGCCTGGGCTCCAACCGCACCCTCACGCTGGTCGATGGCCGCCGTCACGTCGGTTCGAGCGGCGGGCAGCTGTCCGTCGACATTGACACCATCCCGCGCCTGCTGATCGAGAACATCGAGATCGTCACCGGCGGCGCCGCCTCGGTCTACGGCGCTGACGCCGTCTCGGGCGTGCTGAACTTCATCCTGCGTGATGATTTCGAAGGCCTCGAGATCGACGCCAACTACGGCATGATCAACCAGAACGGCGAAGCGAACCGCCGGATATCCATTCTCGCCGGTACGAACCTCTTCGATGACCGCCTGAATCTCTACATCCACGGTGAGTACGAAGAGGTCGACGAAGTCACCTCGCTCGACATCGACTGGCTGCGCAACGCTCCGGTGCGCCTTGGCGTCGACGCCGACCCGACCACGGCCCGGTCGGACGGGATCGTGGACGCCCGCCTGTTCACCGGCGTGGGCCGCATCGATCGTCCGCGGTGGGGGCAGACGACCCTGGCCAACGTTCAGCAGCCGAGCCAGCTCAACAATCCGAACGTCCCCTACGAAGACTGCTTCTCGGGCACCGGCGCCGCCTTCGGCTTCTCCTACAGCCCCAGTTGCTTCGCGGTGACGCCCGGCAAGACCTACTGGTACGAGGGCTCGACCGCCCGCCTCGCCGATTTCGGCCAGCGCGTCGGTGAAACCGGCATCAACCGCCCCTTCAACATAGGCGGCGACGGTGAGAATCCCGCCGCGTTCAGCACCGGCTCGCGCGTTCCGCGTTCGGAATCGGCGCGCTTCCAGGCCGGCGGCACGTTTGCCGTAACCGACAGCATCGATTTCTACGCCGAGGCCAAATACGTCACCGAAGACACCTTCGACCTGTCGCAGCCGACCTTCTACGACATCGATCTGGTCAACTCTTACAGCGCCGGCTCGGCCAACCCGATCTACAACGTCGCGAATTTCGACCTGCGCTACACGGACAACGCCTATCTGCCGCAAAACGTGAAGGACGCGATCACGACCAATCTGGTCACGCCCTATTCCGAGCCGACCCAGACCACCGCGGGTCAGCCCCTGGCCCCGATCCTGTTGCGCAACGCGCGCCACAGCATGTTCGGACCGGACCGTACCCAGGACAACACGCGTGAACTGACCCGCTTCGTCGCCGGCTTCCGCGGCTCGAACGACGGCATCGGCTTCATCCGCGATATCGACTGGGACATCGGTTACACCTACGGCGAGGTCGAGGTTGAAAACCGCGAGCGGGGCACCGACAGCCAGCGCTTCGCCATGGCCGCCGACGCCGTCTTCGACACCGCCGGCATCGTCAACGGCCGTCCCGGCGAGATCGTCTGCCGCGTCCAGCTGCTGGCCGCCCAGGGCGCACCCGCCGGCGCTCTCGATCAGGGCCCCGCCGGCCCGGGCGACCTGCGTGACACGGAATACGGCCGCCGCTCGATCGCGGAGTGCGCGCCGCTGAACGTCTTCGGCATGGGCAACCAGAGCGCCGAAGCTCTCGAGTTCATTGACGCCGTCATCGGTGTGACCGAGCGGAACGAGCAGGAGCAGGCCATCGCCTCGGTCTCCGGCAATCTGTGGGACTTCTGGGGCGCCGGCTCCATTGGCCTCGCCCTTGGCGCCGAGTACCGGCGTGAGGCGACCGAGGCCACCGGCCGCGACCGCGATACCGCCGGCCGTCCCCTGCTGTTCCTGAACTCGGGTCCCGACTTCCCGCAGGTCGAGTACACCAGCGAAGAGGTCTTCGCCGAACTGTCGATCCCGCTGTTCCGCGACAGCTGGATGGGCGAATACGCCGAACTGAGCGGCTCCTACCGCTATGCCGACTACAGCACCGTCGGCAATGTGGACGTCTTTGGCGTCAACCTGGTCTACCGTCCGATCGCGGACATCGCATTCAAGACCAGCTTCAACAGCTCGGTGCGCGTGCCCGACCTGGCGGAGAATTTCTCTCCGTTCGGCCAGACCTTCCTCAACAACATCGTCGACCCCTGCGCCACGCTGAGCATCGCGGCCCAGGACGCCGAGACGCGGGACAACCGCGTCGCCAACTGCACGGCGCTGGCCCAGGCCCAGGGGCTGAGCTTCGACTTCGCCGGCGCGACCGCGACCAACGCCGACGACTTCACGCCGAACTACACCTCGGGCGTCGCCGGCGTGTTCGGGGGCAACCCGTTCCTGACCCCGGAAGAGTCGGACAGCTTCACCTTCTCGACGGTGCTGCGTCCCCGGTTCATCCCGAACTTCTCGCTGGTGCTCGACTACTACGAGATCAAGATCGACCAGGTGATCTCGGCGGTGTCGGCCGCGACGGCGGCGGCCAACTGCGTCAGCGGCCCGTCGCTGAACACGGCAGCCTGCGCCACCATCTTCCGCAACAACCCGGACATCCCGTTCGGCATCGGCGCCCCGATCGGCGATCCGATCGGCGGCTTCATCGAGGGCTCGGTCAACTACGCCTCGCTCGAGACGCGCGGCCTCGACTTCACCGCCCGCTATTCGATGGATCTCGAGGAAGTCACCGGTCGCAACTGGGGCCGGCTGGACTATTCGATCGGCGGCCTGTGGCTGATCGACCAGAAGCAGTTCCTGAACGCTGACGATCCCGCGGACTTCGACGAACTGGCCAGCAGCCTGTTCTACCCGCGCGTCCGCTTCACCTCCTCGCTGACCTATGCGCCGAACGACACCTGGAGCATCAACTGGACCGCTGACTGGCAGACGGCCCAGGACATCGTCCAGATCCGGGACGCCGTCGCCAACATCGACGGACGCGCCTTCGAGGAACTGGATTCGCGCAACTTCACGCGGCACGACTTCACCGTCCGCTGGAACGCCCGTGACGACCTGTCGATCCGCGCCGGGGTGGTCAACGCCTTCGACGCCGAACAGGCGCCGTACCTGGGCACGACCCTGTATTCGAACTTCGACCCCTACGGCCAACGCTTCTTCATCGGCCTGAACTACCGTCCGTTCTGATCTTCAGACCGGATGACAGCGAAAGGGCGGCCCGAAAGGGCCGCCCTTTTTCGTTCGGGATCAGACGGCGCTTGCTCTCCTGCCCGCCCCTCTTTAGACGGGCCGCTTAACCGACAACCCGACCGAACCACGCGGCGTCACAGCCGCGGCGGGTTCGCGCGCGCAAGGAGCGTGACAGCCCGTGCTTGAAGACGAGGTCCCGCACGAGGAACGCGACGCCATGATTCGGGCGACGCTCGCCGAGCATGGCGATTCCGGCGTCACCCCGCGGCACACGCTGTTTTACTTCTATGGCGAAGGCGACCACGACGATCTGAACGAGGTCGCGCGGCGCGCGGGTTTCCTGACCCGGGGTCAGGACGACTGCACCATTCTCGAAACGACCATGGCCGTGGATGAGGCCTCCTTCACCCCCGTCTCCTCCATGATGCAATCCTGGGCCGCCGCCTTCCAGCTCGACTACGACGGCTGGGAATGCGCGGTCGTGACGAACTGAGTAGCCCATGCCCAAACGCACAGACATCCAGTCCATCCTGATCATCGGTGCCGGGCCGATCGTGATCGGGCAGGCGTGCGAGTTCGACTATTCGGGCGTCCAGGCGTGCAAGGCGCTGAAGGCCGAGGGGTACCGGGTCATTCTGGTCAACTCCAACCCCGCCACCATCATGACCGACCCGGAGGTGGCCGACGCCACCTATATCGAGCCGATCACGCCGGAGTTCGTCGAGCGCATCATCGCGAAAGAGCGGCCCGACGCCCTGCTGCCGACCATGGGCGGCCAGACGGCGCTGAACACGGCCCTGGCGCTGGACGCTTCGGGCGCCCTGAAGAAATGGGGCGTGGAGATGATCGGGGCCAGGGCCGACGTCATCGACAAGGCCGAGGATCGTCAGAAATTCCGCGACGCCATGGACAAGCTCGGCCTGGAAAGCCCGCGTTCCAAGGCCATCCACCACATCGACGAGGCCGAGGACGCCCTGGCCTTCGTCGGCCTGCCCGCCATCGTCCGCCCGTCCTTCACCCTCGCCGGCACCGGCGGCGGCATCGCCTACAATGTCGAGGAATACCGCGAGATCGTCGAACGCGGTCTGGACCTGTCGCCGACCACCGAGGTGCTGGTCGAGGAAAGCGTCCTGGGCTGGAAGGAGTATGAGATGGAGGTCGTCCGCGACAAGGCGGACAACTGCATCATCGTCTGCTCCATCGAGAACATCGACCCGATGGGGGTGCACACCGGCGACTCCATCACCGTCGCCCCGGCCCAGACGCTGACCGATAAAGAATACCAGCGGATGCGCACGGGCTCGATCAACGTCCTGCGCGAGATCGGCGTCGAGACCGGCGGATCGAACGTGCAATGGGCGATCAATCCCGCCGACGGCCGGATGGTGGTGATCGAGATGAACCCGCGCGTGTCGCGGTCGTCCGCCCTCGCCTCCAAGGCCACCGGCTTCCCGATCGCCAAGGTCGCCGCCCGTCTGGCCGTCGGCTACACCCTGGACGAACTGACCAACGACATCACCATGGTCACGCCGGCCTCGTTCGAGCCGTCGATCGACTATGTCGTCACCAAGATCCCGCGCTT
>DDSO01000024.1:0-596 GCA_002343425.1 Brevundimonas sp. UBA2388 | reverse complement strand
TCATGGCCATCGGCCGGACCTTCCAGGAGTCGATGCAGAAGGCCCTGCGTGGCCTCGAAACCGGCCTGACCGGCTTCAACGAGATCGAGATCGACGGCGTCGTCGACGTTGAGGACGAAGCCTCCGCCCGCGCCGCCGTGGTGCGGGCGCTGGGCCAGCCGACGCCGGACCGCATCCTTGTGATCGCCCAGGCCTTCCGCCACGGCCTGTCGGTGGAAGAGGTCAACGCCGCCTGTTCTTATGAGCCGTGGTTCCTGCGCCAGATCGCCGACATCGTGCGCACCGAAGGCCACATCCGGGTCCAGGGCCTGCCGACCGATCCCACTGACTTCCGCAAGCTGAAGTCCAAGGGCTTCTCCGACGCCCGTCTCGCCCAGCTGACCGGCCAGACCGAGAAGGCCGTCCGCACCGCCCGCCGCGGCCTGAACGTCCGCCCGGTATTCAAACGCATCGACACCTGCGCCGCCGAGTTCGCCTCGGCCACGGCCTATATGTATTCGACCTATGAGACCGGCGCCCTGGGCCAGGTTCCGCAGTGCGAATCCAACCCGACGGACCGCAAGAAGGCGATCATCCTCGGCGGCGGTCCGAACCGC
>DDSO01000079.1 GCA_002343425.1 Brevundimonas sp. UBA2388 | reverse complement strand
GGTCGACAAGGGCGTGGTCGAGGCGACCCAGGCCATGGGCGGCTCGACCTTCCAGATCGTCACCCGCGCCCTGCTGCCCGAGGCCATGCCCGGCATCCTCGCCGGCGCGACGGTCACCGCCATCGCCCTGGTCAGCTACACCGCCATGGCGGGGGTCGTCGGCGCGGGCGGGCTGGGCNNGTCGTGCTGCTGCTCCTGCTGGTGCAGGTCCTCCAGATGCTCGGCGACCGTCTGGTCGCAGCCGTTTCCCACCGCTGATCGCTTCCCCGAAAGGTCCGCCATGAACCGTCGCTCGCTCCTGATCCTCGCCGCCGCCGCGACGGCGCTCGCCGCCTGCGGGCAGGGGGCGGACAAGACCGCGGGGACCACGGGACCGCTGATGGTCGGGGCGACCGCCGTGCCGCACGCGGAAATCCTGGAACACATCAAACCGCTGCTGGCGGCTGATGGAATCCAGATCGAGATCAAGGTGTTCAACGACTATGTTCAGCCGAACACACAGCTGGCGGAGGGCCGGCTGGACGTGAACTACTTCCAGACCAAGCCCTATCTGGATGAGTTCAACGCCTCGCGCGGTTCGGACCTGATTACGGTGGCCGGGGTGCATGTCGAGCCGCTGGGCGCCTATTCGCGCCGGTTCCGGACGCTCGCCGAACTGCCGGACCGTGCCGAGGTGGCGGTTCCCAATGACGCCTCCTCGATCGGCCGGTCGTTGATCCTGCTTCAGAAGGCCGGACTGGTGCGGCTGAGGGACCCGGTCAATCCGCTGCAGACGCTGCGCGACATCGTGGAGAACCCGAAGAACCTGCGTTTCCGCGAACTCGAGTCGGCGACCCTGCCGCGCGTGCTGGACCAGGTCGACATGGCGGTGATCAACACCAACTACGCGCTGGACGCCCGCCTTAATCCGCGCACCGACGCCCTGACACTCGAGGGCGCCGATAGCCCCTATGTGAACTATCTGGTGGCGCGGCCGGACAACCGGGCCGATCCGCGCATCGTGGCCCTGGCGGCCATGCTGCGGAGTCAGGCGGTCAAGGACTTCATCGCGCAGAAATACGATGGGGCCGTGATTCCGGCGGCTTGAACCTATCCGGGAACCATGATTGTTTCGCCCTCGTGGTTGTCTCCCGAGGCAGAGGGCGGTTCGAAATGTCCCATTCGCTTGGTCGGAGGGTCGTGGTGAGCCTGCTCATGGGTGCAGTCATCGCGGGGCTGTTCGCGGTGCCTGCCCTGCTTCATGGGGAGAGCTGGCGGGAAGCGGGATCGGCGCAGGACTATCTCATTCGAGCTGTGACGGGCGCGGTCACCTGGTTCCTGATCGATCTGGTGCAGATCGGATTCAGGTCGCGGCAGCGTCGCCGGGCCTGAGACCCGCTTTAGCCGCCCTGGCTGCCTCATCGGGCGCCAGAACCCGCACCGCCGGGGTGGCCGGCTGGCCTGTCGCGTCGGCGACGAGTTCGGCAGTCTTGCCTTCGATCGCGGCTTCGAGGCGGGTGAGGAACTCTTCCTTGCCCAGCCCGGTGGGGATGGGGTCGAGGAACTCGAGCGTGGCGGTTCCCGGGTTCTTGCGGAATTCCTCCTGCGGCCAGAACAGGCCGAGGTTGGTGGCCAGGGGCACGACCGGCATGTCGAAGTCGCGGTACATGTGCCAGACGCCCGAGCGGTAGCGGAATTTCTCGCCGACCTTCGCCAGATTGCCCTCGGGATAGATGAGGATTTTCCGCCCCGCGGCATGGGCGTCGGCGGAACGGTGTTTCAGCGCCTCGCGGGCTTCGCGGCCGCCGCAGTTATTGACGACGATGGCCCCCAGCTTGCGCAGCACCGTGCCCAGCAGCGGAAACTTCTCCAGGTGGTCCCCGGTGACGAAGGCGAGGTCGTCGAACTGGTCGTAGGTGGCGAAGCCGTCGCCCCAGCTCTGGTGTTTTGAGGCGATGATGAAGGCGCCCTGCGGCAGCCGTTCCTTGCCCCGCGTCTGAATGCGGATGCCGGCCAGCAGCCTCATGGCCTGCACCATCCGCTTCACATAGCGGCGGATGATCCAGCTGGTGGCGCGGCGGCCGGGGGTCAGGGCGGCGAAGGCGGCCCCGAGCGTGTAGACGATCGACAGGAGCCAGTAGGCGACGTTGAAGGCGAGGCTGCGCATCGGTCCACTATGATGCGAAATGGCTCGGGCGGAAGGCTTCAGGCGGCCTCGTCGAGCCGGTCCGCGCTGGTGACGCGGTTCCGGCCGGCGTGTTTGGACGCGTAGAGGGCCGCGTCGGCGCGATCGAGCAGGGCGGAGGCGGTCTCACCGGGTCGACGCTGCGCGAAGCCGGCGGACAGGGTCACGGCTCCGAGTTCGTCGTCCGTCGAGCGGCGGCGCAGTGACCGGGAAGCGATTTCCTTGCGGATCGCCTCCAGGGCGGTCTCGACCTGACCCAGGCTTTCCTGGGGGAAGATCATGGCGAACTCCTCGCCGCCGTAGCGGGCGGCGATGCGGGGCGCCTTGGCCACGCGGCCCATGACGCTGGCCACATAGCGGAGAACCTGGTCGCCGGTCTGATGTCCCCAAGTGTCGTTGAACCGCTTGAAGTGGTCGATATCCAGCACGGCGAGGGTCAGGGCGCCGCCGCCGGTGTCGGCCTGGGCGCAGGCGGCCTCCAGGTGCTCGTCGAACGCCTTGCGATTGGCCAGATTGGTCAGGGCGTCGGTCATGGCGTCGCGGCGCACCTGTTCCAGGTGTTCGCGCAGACGGGCAACCTCGCGGGTCGAGGCGTCCAGCCGCTTCTCCAGCGTCTCGTTCTCGCGCTGGACCTTGCGGGTGGCCGAGGTCAATCCGGTGACGATAGCCTGCAGGCCCGCGCCGTCGCCGGCGGTCTCGATGCTCGTCGCGGCCTTGTCCAGGGTCTGGCCGTAGGCAGCCTGGGACTTGTGGGCCTTGGAGATGGCATCGGACACGCTGGACAGTTCCCGATCCAGCACGCGACCGGCGTCGCGGATTTCCTCGGTCAGTCGTCCGCGCGGCAGGTATTCGGCGGCCAGCATGTCGGCCGTCGCCTCGGTGAACGGCTCGGACGCCGCCAGAATTCGTTTGATTTCACGGCCGAGCGCCCCTTCCGGGTCGCCGAGATAGTGGACCCAGATCTCGAAATTCAGCGGCGTCGGCCAGACGCCCTCTGATTCCATCGCCTCGATGACCCGACGCGCCAGACCGTAGGCTTCAGGTCCCCGAAGAGTGGTTTCGAGCTGAGCCGCCATACGATTTCCCCGCCGGGCCGCGCTGAGCGACCGTTTCCGTCGGCTACGCTATGCGGGGGTTCCGTAACGACGGGTTAAATCCGGTTCGCTGACCGTCGATTTTCGAGGTTCAGCTCTTGATCGAGACCGGACGGCGCAGGAAGGCGGGAATGTCGCCCTCGCCAAACGGACGGCCGTTCGAGCGCTGCGGCTCAGGGCTCGCATTGTCGCCACGACGGTCCGACTGGCGCAGGTGGGTTTCCTGTACCGGACGGTCCTGCGAGGGCGTTGCGGGCGTTGGGGCCACGACGGCCGCTGGAGCCTCGGCGACCTCGACGGCTTCCGTGGCGACGGACTTGGCGCCGCGGCGGCTCCGGGTCCGGCGCGGCTTGGGCGCGTCGGACGATGGCGTATCGAGCGCGGGGGCTTCGGCAGCGGCTTCTGTCTTCACCGGCTCGGCGGTCGGGACGGGCGCGACGACCTCCGAGGGCTCCGTGGCGGCGTCCTTCGGTGTTTCGCGAGGTCCGCGGCCACGGCCGCGGGCGGGCGGGCGTTCGGGGCGGTCCGAATCACGACGCGGCTGGGCCTTGCCGGGCGAGAAGTCGACCCCGTCCAGGGTCAGCTCGATGGGATCCATCTTGATCAGCTTCAGGACCTTGTCGAGCGAGCGGTCATCCGACGGCGTGACGATCATGAACGTCTGGCCCAGCTTGCCCGCCCGACCGGTGCGGCCGATGCGGTGGACGTAGTCCTCGGCGACATTGGGCAGCTCGAAATTGACCACGTGTGGCAGTTCATTGATGTCGATGCCGCGCGCCGCTATGTCGGTCGCGACGAGCACGTGCAGCTTGCCGCTCTTGAAATTGGCGAGCGC
>DDSO01000043.1 GCA_002343425.1 Brevundimonas sp. UBA2388 | reverse complement strand
GGCCCGCACTGGGCGGCCGCCTCGTCGGCGAACAGCGTCAGGGCGAAGAAACCCGCCAGCGCCAGCAGCCATGTCATGATCCGCACCCGCATGGGCCGACCTCCCGTCAAGTTCATGCGGTCTGCGTCGGGCGCAGCTCGCTTCAGCGTCCATCTGAACCGCAAAAGCCTTTCATTTCCGTTGCCTTTCGCCCGGCCCCTCGCAGGCGCGGGCCTTGCGTCGCCGGGGCCAGAGGCCAGAGCGATGTTTCATCCTGACACGCAATTCCTGATCGACCATTGGACCGGGCTGTCCCGCCGGGGAGCCGTGCGCGCGGGGATTCCTGATCGCGCCTCGCTCGAGCCGGACGCTCTGGGCCTGCGCCTGCCGCGCGCCTTCATCGCCGAACGCCATGGCGACGACGCCGTCATCCGACTGGCCGGCACCTGGATTGAGGGATTCCACGGCGAACCGCTCAAGGATCATGCCTTTCTGTCCGTCTGGCGCACCGCCTCCCGGCCTCTGGTGGCCGCCGCCATGACCCAGACCGTGCGCGAAGCCCGGCCGGTCGTCATCGCCGCCCTCGCCGGCTTCCTGTCGGCCCAGATCGAGATCGTGCTGGTGCCCTTGCGCGGCCCGTCCGGCGCCGTGGATCGCATTCTGGGCCTCTATGCGCCCATGGCCACCCTGAGCTTCGCCGCCGACGAGCCCCGCCTGCTCACCGCCCGGGTCTCGATCGGCGTGGGCGAAGCCGCCCGCCCCGCCCTGTCGCTCGCCGCCGTCGGCGGCCGCCGGATCGCCTGAACCGACAGGCTCAGGCCTTCAGATCCCGCTGATAGCGTTTCCAGTTCTGCACATAATGGGCGGCGGACGCCCTCAGCGCCTCGATCTGACCCGGTTCCAGCTCGCGCACCACCTTGCCGGGCTGGCCCATGACGAGCGAGCCGTCGGGAATGACCTTCCCCTCGGTGATCAGGGTGTTGGCCCCGATCAGGCAGTTCTTCCCGATCTTCGCCCGACCCAACACCACCGCGCCGATGCCGATCAGGGTGTTGTCGCCGATCTCGCAGCTGTGAAGCATGACCATATGGCCGACGGTCACGCCGTCGCCGATCGTCAGGGGTTCGCCGGGGTCGGAATGCAGCACGCTGCCGTCCTGTATATTGGTGTCCCGGCCGATGGTGATGGGGTCGTTGTCGCCGCGCAGCACGGCGCCGAACCAGACGCTGGCGCCCGGTTTGAGAATCACGTCTCCTACAAGGGTTGCGTTTGGTGCCACCCAGTATTCGCCCTCAGGCGGAAGCTGCGGTTTCTTGTCGCCGAGACCGTAAACATTCATCCGAACACCGCCATTTCTCAATAAATCGAGGGCTTTAAGCTCTCGTAAACCACGTTAGGCTTAGAGTGTAGATGCGATTCGAGGCCGCCATTTCGGCCCCGGATTGGAAGCCGGATCAAGCCCGGTCCGGTCAGACCTCGGGGATTTTGCGTGGTGCGCTCGGTTCGGCGGATTCATCCGCTGGAAGTTGACCCTTCTTCCGACCCGGGCGGATGCGTCGCGTCCCCTTCTCTCCTCCCCACCTTCGTTCGAGGCGATGCTTTTGCGGCATCGCCTTTTTTCTTGCCCTGCGGCGTCGCGTTTTCCGCGTCGCCGTCTTCCATGCCCTGGAGGCGTCCATGACCAAGCGTGCGGCCATCAAACGTCAGACCCGCGAGACATCCCGTGAACACGGTGTGCTCGATTCCCGTCAGTTCATGGAGGACTCCAAGGTACGCCGGCTTCCAACCCACGCCGGCTGGTCGCCCTATCCATCCAATGACGATCGCGACCAGGCCTATCTGAAGACGCTGAAGCCCAAGTCGGACGGCCAGGCCGAACTGATGACGGCGATCGACCACCATAACCTCGTCCTGGCCCTCGGTCCGGCAGGCACCGGCAAGACCTATCTCGCCGTCGCCAAGGCGGTCGAGGCGCTCGAGGCCGGCAAGGTTGGCCGCATCGTACTCAGCCGTCCCGCTGTCGAGGCCGGCGAATCGATCGGCTTCCTGCCCGGCGACATGGAGGACAAGCTCGCCCCCTACCTCCGCCCCCTCTACGACGCCCTGTCCGATCGCCTCAGCATGAAGCGGGTCAAGGCGCTGATGGCCGAGGGCCTGATCGAGATCGCCCCCATCGGCTACATGCGCGGCCGCACCCTGAACAACGCCTTCATCGTCGTCGATGAGGCCCAGAACTGCACCTATGTGCAGCTCAAGATGCTGCTGACCCGCCTGGGCTGGCATTCAACCATGGTCGTCACCGGCGATCCCCAGCAGTCCGATCTGCTTCCCGGCATCTCGGGTCTGATGGACGTCGCCCAGCGGCTCGAGCCCGTGCCCGACATTGCGGTGGTGCGCCTGGCCGAGCAGGACATCGTCCGCCATCCGCTGGTGGCCTCGATGATCGGCGTCCTCTGACGCCAGCCTGCGTCTGACAGATCAGGCCGTCGCCGGATTCACGGCGGCGGCCTTTTCTTCGGCCAGGAGCAGACCCTCGGGCGATCCCTTGAGCGGCGGCTTCGGCCTCGCGCCCATCCGGTCGATCAGGGCGAAGACGAAGGGGTTCAGCGAGATCGACAGCAGGGCCGCCGCCAGGATGAGGTCGTGGGTCTCCTGCGTCATGCCGCCAAGCTGAACACTCACGGCCGCGAGGATGAAGGAGAACTCGCCGATCTGAGCCAGGCTGGCGCCGACCGTCAGCGCCGTGTTGAGCGGGTAGCGGAAGGCGAGGACGAGGGCAACGGCGGCGATGGTCTTGCCGAGCATGATGATCGCCGTGACGGAGAGCACCTTGGCGGGCTCGTCGATGAGAATCCTTGGGTCGAACAGCATTCCGACCGAGACGAAGAACAGGACCGAAAATGCATCGCGCAGCGGCAGCGATTCCTCGGCGGCGCGGTGGCTGAACTCCGATTCGCGTATCGTCATGCCGGCGAAGAAGGCGCCGAGCGCATAGGAAACGCCGAACAGGTGGGCGGAGCCGTAGGCGACGCCGACCGCGGCGGCGATGACGCACAGGGTGAACAGTTCGCGCGAGCCGGTCTTGGCCACCAGCCATAGCAGGCGGGGCAACAGGCGGCGCCCGACGACCAGCATCAGCGCGATGAACACGGCGATCTTGGCAAAAGTCAGGCCCAGCGTGGTCCAGATTTCACCCGAGACGGCGGCGGCCGTGCCCGCCTGCTGTCCGCCCAGCATGCCGGCGAGCGGCGGTAGCAGGACGAGAACGAGGACCATGACCAGATCCTCGACCACCAGCCAGCCTACGGCAATGCGTCCATTCATCGAGTCCAGCACGCCGCGCGCTTCGAGCGCCCGCAACAGGACCACAGTGCTGGCAACCGACAGCGCCAGGCCGAACACCAGCGCGGAACCAGGTTCCCAGCCCCAGAACATGGCCAGTCCCATGCCCATGGCCGTGGCGACGGCAATCTGGACGATGGCGCCGGGAACGGCGATGCGCTTGACCGCCAGCAGGTCGTCCAGCGAAAAATGCAGGCCGACGCCGAACATCAGCAGCATGACACCGATTTCGGCCAATTGCCCGGCGAGGTCCATGTCGGCGACGAAGCCCGGGGTGGCCGGGCCGATCATGACGCCGGCGAGCAGGTAGCCGACCAGCGGCGGCATGCGTAGGCGCGCGACGATGACGCCGAGAATCAGGGCCAGGCCGAACGCGGCGGTAATGGTGGTGATGAGGCTGAGGTCATGCGGCATCTTGCAGCAGGTCGGAAGGGGTGACCCGTGTCAGATGGTTTTGGCGGGCGAGAGTTTCGACTGCCTGAAATCCGGCGCTCTTCCGGGGTCGACCGCGACGGGTCAGTTGCGGAGCTTGCGCAGGTATATGCCGATCATCATGATGATCGCGACGCCCATCCCGTAGGTAAAGGCCCGGGCCACGTCCACGTCCTGATAGGCAACGAGCGCCGGTTTGCCCTCTTCGATGCGGTAGCGAACGACGGTCTGGAAATTCCACGACGAGGCCTTGACCTCGAGGATTCCATCGCTCTTGGTCCATCTGAGCCAGTTGCCCGGCTCTTCGATTTCTCCGGCGGCCTCCGGCGGTTCGAGCGACACGATTTCTCCCCTGGCGGTGGCGTCGGCGAGTTCGCCCCAAGCGATGCCGCAGGCCTCGCCCTTTGCGCCGCAGGTCGCAACGAGCCGAAACTCGGGCTTCCATTCGACATTTGTCCTTTCCCACGGCCACGAGTGCAGGAAGGCGACGGTGCAGACCCCGACGAGCAGGGAGAAGATCATCAGGGCCGTGAATACGTGCGAGAAGAAGGGGCGGTTGTCTTGCATGGCGGCTTCCTGACTCAGCCCAGCCTGGCGAGTTGAAGTTTGAGTTTGTCGAGGGTCGCCGTGAAGTCGGCGACGCGCTGCTTTTCCTGCTCGACGACGGCGGCCGGGGCGCGGGCGACGAAGCTATCGTTCGCGAGCTTGCCCTGGGCGTTGGCGATCTGCATTTCCAGCTTTTCGATTTCCTTCTTCAGGCGCTCTTTCTCGGCGGCGACGTCGATCTCGACCTTAAGCATCAGGCTCGTCTCGCCGACCACCGCGACCGGCGCCATGGCGTTGCTCGGCATGTCGTCGACGATCTGGACCTCCGACAGCTTGGCGAGAGCCTGCAGGATGGGCGCGAACTCGGCGATCTCGGCGCTGCCGTCGGCGACCAGGAGCGGCATGCGCAGGGCGGGGGAGAGGCCCATCTCGCCGCGCAAGTTGCGGCAGGCGTAGGTCAGGGCCTTGAGGCGCTGTACCTTGGCCTCCGATGCCTCGTCCACGCGCGCCAGGTCGGCCTGCGGATAGGCGGCGAGCATGATCGAATCGTGGGTCTTGCGCCCGGCGATCGGCGCCACGGTCTGCCAGAGTTCCTCGGTGATGAACGGCAGCAGCGGGTGGGCGAGGCGCAGCACGGCTTCCAGCACGCGCACCAGCGTTCGCCGTGCGCCGCGCTGCTGGGCTTCGTCGCCGGTCTGGAACTCGACCTTGGCGATCTCCAGGTACCAGTCGCAGAANNGTAGATCGCCTGGGCGAGCAGGTCGAAGCGGTAATCGACGAAGTGCTGCTCGACCTCCCTCTCGACCTTCTGCAGCACGCTGACGATCCAGCGGTCGGCGAAGCTGAACTTCAGGCGCGCGGGTCGGCCATCGGTATCGCCGGCCGGCACGGCGCAGGCG
>DDSO01000099.1 GCA_002343425.1 Brevundimonas sp. UBA2388 | reverse complement strand
GCCCTGGCCGTCGACCGCGACGGCTTCTCCCAGGCCGTGACCGCGAAACTCGAGGCCCACCCCCTCGTCACCATCGTCCGCGAGGAGATCGCCGGCCTGCCCCCCGAGGCCAATGAAACCAACGGATGGGACAATGTCATCGTCGCCACCGGCCCCCTGACCTCCCCGGCCCTCGCCGCCGCCATCCTCGACCTGACCGGCGANNCTTCTTCGACGCCATCGCCCCCATCGTCCACGCCGACAGCATCGATTTCGACATCGCCTGGCGTCAGTCGCGCTATGACAAGGAGGGCCCAGGCGGAGACGCCGCCGCCTACGTCAACTGTCCCATGAACAAGGAGCAGTACGAGGCCTTCATCGACGCCCTGCTGGGCGGCCCCAAGGCCGAGTTCAAGGAGTGGGAGAACGTCCCCTATTTCGACGGCTGCCTGCCCATCGAGGTCATGGCCGAGCGCGGTCGCGAAACCCTGCGCCACGGCCCGATGAAGCCCGTCGGCCTGACCAACCCCCGCGACCCCCAGGTCAAGTCATACGCCATCGTCCAGCTGCGTCAGGACAATGCGCTCGGCACCCTGTTCAACATGGTTGGTTTCCAGACCAAGCTGAAGCACGGCGCCCAGGCCGAGGTCTTCCGCATGATCCCGGGCCTGCACGAGGCCCAGTTCGCCCGCCTCGGCGGCCTGCACCGCAACACCTTCCTGAACTCGCCCAAGCTGCTGGACCGCCAGCTGCGCCTCAAGGCCATGCCGCGCCTGCGCTTCGCCGGTCAGGTCACGGGCGTCGAGGGCTATGTCGAGAGCGCCGCCATGGGCCTGCTGACCGGCCGCCTCGCCGCCGCCGAACGGCTGGGCAAGCCGCTGGATGCTCCGCCCGTCCACACCGCCATGGGCGCCCTGGTCGAACACATCACCGGCGGCCACCTCGACGGCCCCGGCGGCATCTCCAAATTCCAGCCGATGAACATCAACTACGGCCTGCTCCCCCCGCTGGAAGCGCCCAAGGTCGACGAGGCCGGGGTCAAGATCCCGATGAAGGAACGCGGTCGCGCCAAGAAGCGGTTGATGAGCCTTCGGGCGCTGGAGGCACTGAAGGCGTGGCGGGACGCGGCGTGATCCTCGAGCCGGCCAAGGTCGCTATCCGTCAGCGGATCACCGACATCTTCAACGACGCCGAACGCGGCGAGCGCCCGGCCCTGCGCCGCGCCGACGCCCTGTTCCCGCCGGACTCAGTCGCCTGGAGGGTCAATGGCGACATCGTCACCATGATGATCGGCGGCGTCTCGGGTCTGCTGCTGCAGATGCTGCATCCGGCGGTGCTGGCCGGGGTCTGGGACCATTCCGACTTCCGCGCCGACATGCACGGCCGTCTGCGCCGCACGGCCAAATTCATCGCCGTCACCACCTATGATCACGCCGAGGCCGGCCGGGCCGCCATCGACCGGGTCAATCGCATCCACCGCAAGCTGGGCGGAACCCTGCCCGACGGGACGGCCTATCGCGTCTCCGATCCCGAGCTGCTGGCCTGGGTTCATGTCACCGAGACGATCAGCTTCCTCGACGCCTGGATTCGCTACGCCGAGCCGGACATGAGCCGCGCCGATCAGGACGCCTATTTCGCCGAAACGGCCCGAATCGCCGAGGGACTGGGCGCCGATCCCGTGCCCCGCGATCGGGCCACGGCCGAGGCCCTGATCCAGGGCTTCCGCCCCCGGCTACGCGCCGACGCCCGAACCCATGAGGTCGCCGCCATGGTCATGCGTCAGACCATCGGCTCGCTCACTGTCGACCTGGCCGCCGGCGTGATCATGCAGGCCGGGATGGACCTGCTGCCCGACTGGGCCCGCGCCATGCACGACCAGCGTCGCGGCCTGCCCCGGCCGCTGACGCGCGGCCTCGCCGGTACGGTCGCCCGCACCCTGCAATGGGCCTATGAGGGTTCGCCCAACCGAGAAGTGTGGCCGGACGAGGTCACCGCCTGGCCGCGCGGCTGACCATCAGTCCGGCGTCACGACATCCATCCACTGGGCGGTGTCGGTATATTGCTGGAACCGGGTGACCTTGCCGCCCGAGACCGTGAAGACATGGGCGAACTGGGCGTCCAGCGCCTCGCCCGTGGCCCGGTTTGTCCCGGTATAGCGCCCCAGGGCCACGACCCGGTCGCCACTGGCCACATAGGTCACCGGCGTCACCACGAACCCCTCGTATTCGGCCCCGATCCGCGCGAACAGGCCCTCGAACACTGCGCCGGGCCCGTTGTAGGGGTTGCGATCGGCATAGGGGCCGTTCTCGGCCTCGATCCAGACCAGGCCGGGGTCCAGCAGGCCGGCGATCGTGGCCCCGTCCCCCGCTCCGAACGCCCGGTAGAGGCCCTCGACCACGGCCTGATTTGCTGCCTCGCCGGCGGCGTCCGTACTCACCTGCGGCCGCGCGGGTTCCGCCACAGAGGTCATCGGGACGCCCGCGGCGCCGGCGGCCGCCAGGGCCGCGATCAGTATGGTGCGAACAGTCATGACATTCCCCGGATTGGCCAAACAGCGATCTTCGGAACCTGCACGGTTTCCCGGTGTCGGTCGATCTCTTTCCGGCGTCAGAGCCTTCCTGTCAGCGAGGCCCGGATCAGCCTCAGCCGTTTGACGAACTCCGGTGCATCCGGGTGGATCAGGGCGGCGGCGGCCACAGCCGGAAAGGCCTGAACCGGCAGGGCGGCGAGCGACCGGTTGGCCTCCGGCTTCAGCGCCCGCGCCGCATCCGCCTGCCCGGTCTGGGCCAGCCCGCGTACCCGCCCCGCCTCGACGACCGCCCCGTCAAACCCCGGGCCGGCAAGCACCCTCGCCGCCGCCTGCATCGGCCCGACGTAAAAGGCGTCCAGATCGTGCGGCTCGCCATGCACCCTGCCGATATGGGCCTCGATCAGGGCGTCAAACGGAGCCCGGTCCAGCCCGTGCCGCGCCACCAGATCGGTCAGGGCTTCCAGCACCGGATGGCCCTTGCGCGGCGCGGCCGCGAAGACGCCGTCCATCTGCTCGCGCCACCAGACATAGCGCATCTCGGCCAGCAATGGCTGGGTCACCCGCGTCGGGATGGCCATCAGCTCCGCCTCGAAGGCATAGAGCGCGATCAGGTCCGCGCGCAACCGCTCGTCGGCCACGAACCGGCTGGACAGCCACCGGTCGATATCGGCGGCGCGGACCTGGGCGTCGAGGGCGTGGGTCAGATCAGCTGAACAGCGTCTGGTACATCGCCATCGAGGTCAGCATCGGCAGCGACAGCAACAGATTGGTGCGGCTCCCCAGCATGGCGACGCGCGCGGCCTTGGCCTTGGCGTCGTCATCCACGGCCACGATGCCCAGCGCCCGCTTCTGGTTCGGCCAGATGATGCCCCAAACATTGAGGAACATGATGATGGCCAGCCAGGTGCCGATCCCCATCAGGGTGAACGGCTGGTCGCCGTCGACCAGACCGCCGGCGAAGCCGAGGCTCAGGACCTCGGCTGCATAGGCGTGACCCCGCGCCAGCATGATGCCGAGACCCGCCAGCACCGTCACCAGCGCGGACCAGCGGAACCAGAACAGGGCCTCGGGCGCGATATGTTTGCTGACGGCGGGCTTCAGCTCGGCCGGGATCGACGGCATGACCCGGATCTGGACGAAGTTGAAATAGTACAGCAGGCCGATCCACAGGATGCCGGCCACAACGTGGACCCAGCGCAGGACCGCCTGCCAGAAACTCGTATCAAAGCCGCCCGGCGCGATACGCCCGAACGACAGGATCATCACCCCGGCGAGCACGATGCTCAGCAGGAAGGTGGTGCGAAAGTTCGACAGCAGCTTGCCCATGGTCCGCCCCTCCCCGGGCGATTCGTTGAAGCGCGATGATAGCTCTCCCTCCCCTTCATGGGGAGGGATGTCGGCGCGTAGCGACGACAGGGTGGGGAATTGCCAAGCCGGGCGCCGCCGGTGCGGAACTGGCGTTCCCCACCCGGTCGCTACGCGACCACCCTCCCCACTTCGGGAGAGGGAGAACGAACCCCTACGGCCGCGACGCCATGCCCAGCTTGATCGGTCTGGCGTCCTCGTCCTTGGCCCCGCGCTTGACGCCCCACAGCAGCAGGACCGGTGCGGCGACGTAGACCGACGAATAGGTGCCGACCACGATGCCGAAGATCAGGGCGATGGCGAACGGCTGCAGCGGTCCGCCGCCCAGCACCGCCAGCACGCCAAGGGCAAACAGGGCCGTGACCCCGGTCATGATCGTGCGGGACAGGGTCTCGTTGATCGACAGGTCGATCAGCTCGCCCAGGGGCATCTTCTTGTATTTCCGTAGATTCTCCCGAATGCGGTCATAGACGACGACGGTGTCGTTCATCGAATAGCCGATGACCGTCAGGATCGAGGCGACGGCGGTCAGGCTGAACTCCATCCCCGTGATGGCGAAGAGGCCAAAGGTCAGGATCACGTCGTGGAACAGGCCGATCACCGCCCCGAGGCCGAACTGCCACTCGAAGCGGAACCAGATGTAGACCATCATCAGGACGATCGCGACGACCAGGGCCATGACGCCATTGGTCAGAAGCTCTCCTGAAACGGCCGCCCCGACAGCCTCGGTGCGGGTGAACTCCACCCCCGGCCCGAGGTCCCGGGTGAGCGCCGCCTTGGCCTGGTTGATCGTGTCGGCGGCGCTGACGCCTTCGATGTTTCCGAACTTGGCCATGGCGTGGAAGCGCCCCGTCGGGTCCGTTCCCGGCACGGAATAGCTCTGCACCTGGGCGTCGGGCACGCCGAGATTGTTCAGGCTGGCCCGGATTTCCGCGAGATCGACGGGCTCGGGCCGGGTCGACATCTCGATCAGATTGCCGCCCAGGAAGTCCACGCCACAGGTCAGCCCGCCGCATTTGTTGTCCGCGGGCCAGACGGTGAAGAAGATCGAACCGATCACCAGCAGGATCGACAGACCGCCGAACAGCCGGGCGTATTTGACGAATTTGAAATTCGTCTTGATCGGCAGAAGTTTGATGAGGGGCCAGAATTTCGACATGGGCGACCTCACGACGCGATCGGCAGGGTTTTGGGCCGCCGTACGCGGAGCCAGACGACAAGCAGGACCTGGGTCACCAGAACCGCGGTGAAGACCGAGGTGACCACGCCGATCGACAGGGTCCAGGCGAAGCCGCGCACCGGCCCGGCCCCGAACCAGAACATGATCAGGGCCGCCAGGATGGTGGTCAGGTTGGCGTCCATGATCGTTACAATGGCCCGGTTGAAGCCCGCGTCCATGGCCGCGATCGGCGAACGCCCGGCGTTGGCTTCGTCACGCATCCGTTCATAGATCAGGACGTTGGCGTCCACCGCCATGGCCAGGGTCAGGATCAGCCCGGCGATGCCCGGCAGGGTCAGGGTCGCTCCGGTGATCGACATGGCGGCGATGATCAGCAGGCCGTTCAGCAGCAGGGCGATCACCGAAATGCCGCCGAACAGGCTGCCATACGAAAGGAACATGAAGACCAGCACGCCGATGAAGGCGATCAGGGTGGCCAGCTGGCCGGCACGCACCGCATCGGCGCCGAGCGATGCCGTCACGCTGCGGCGCTCCTCGACCGTCAGCGGGGCCGGCAGCGAACCGCCGTTCAGCAGATTCACCAGCTCGGAGGCCGAGGCGATGGTGAAACTGCCCTCGATGATGCCGCTGCCGCCCGTGATGGCGCTGTTGATCCGCGGAGCCGAAATCACCTTGCCGTCGAGGATGATGGCGAAGGGCCGGCCGATGTTGTTCGCCGTCGTCTCGCCGAAGCGCCGTGCGCCCTGGCCGTCGAAGCGGAAGCCGATGGCCGGCTGGTTGCTCTGGTCCGTGGTGACACTGGCGGAGACGAGGTTCTCGCCCGAAACGATGACCCGGCGCTTGACCAGGTAAGGCGTGACGCCGTCCTCGCCCATCAGAAGTTCGGCATCGGGCGGCACCGCGCCCGCCATGGCTTCCTGGACCGAATTCTCGACATCGACCATCTGGAAGGTCAGCTGCGCCGTCTGGCCGATGACCCGCTCCAGCTGGGTCGGATCGCTCTCGCCGGGCGCCTGGACGACGATGCGCTCCGCGCCCTGACGGGTGATGGACGGCTCGCGGGTGCCGAGGCTGTCGATACGGCGGCGCACCACCTCGATCGACTGATCGACGGCCGTCGGCCCCATGGCGGTCATGGCGGCGTCGGTGAAGGCGTAGCGGATGCGGTTGTCGCCCTGGCGGGTCACGGTCCGGTCCGAGGCCAGGGCCATGCCGCCGCCCAGCAGGTTGCGCATGGCGGTCGTAGCCGGCTCGATCTGCACCGGGTTGCTCAGGGTGATCACCACCCCGTTGCCGTCACGGACGATACCGGCGACGGCGACCTGCGCCTCTGACAGGGTCTGGCGGGCGTCCTCGCTGAGGTTGGCGAGCCGCTTTTCGCGCATGGCGTCCACATCGACCTGCAGCAGCAGGTACGATCCGCCCTGCAGGTCCAGGCCCAGGTTCAGGGTCGGCTTGGGCAGCCATCCCGGCAGGGCTTCACGCTGCGCCGGCGTCAGGGCGTTCGCATAGGAGAACAGCAGCCCGAACACGAGCGCAATGGCGAGAAGGTAAACCTTCCAGCGTGAAAACTGAACCATGGGAGCGTTCCCTGACCTTTCAGAGCGGCGTCAGGACTTGGCGATGGTCTTGGTGTCGTTGGCCGCGACGGCCGTGCGATCGCGCACCTGGGTGATCATCTGCTTGACCACGGCGACGTTCACGCCCTGGGCGATCTCGACCATGGCCTGATCGGCCTCGACGCGGGTGATCTTGCCGATCATGCCGTTGGAGAGGACGACCGTGTCGCCGCGCTTCAGGCCGGCGACCAGCGCCTGATGGGCCTTCATCGCCTTCTGCTGGGGCCGGATCAGCATGAAGTAGAACAGGATGATCACGGGGACGAAGAAGATCAGGGTGCCGAACGGCCCCGCCATAAGTTCCGCCACGATAGTCTCCGCAAACGTCTGGGACCGCGTCAGGCGGCCCTTGAAAATGAGGCGCGGAAACTAGGGCGCGCCGTCACACTTTGCAACGAGACGTGTGTTCGCCGCGTCGCTTTGCGTTATCGCGGCAACACGGTCAGCGGATCGATGGCCACCGGCTGGTCCCCGCGCATCCGCCAGGTCTCGAAATGGATCGAGGGCCGACCGTCGCCGGCGGTGTTTCCGACAGTGCCGATCTGCTGGCCCGCGCGGATGTCGTCGCCGTCCCGCACCACGGCCGTGCCCAGATGGCCATAGACCGAGCGCCAGCCGTCGCGGTGCACGATCAGGACGGTCAGCCCCTGCCCTGCCAGATCGTCACCGACATAGCCGACCCGTCCCGCCGCCGCGGCCCGGACCTCCGCGCCCTGCGGCGCACCGATGTTGATGCCGTTGTTCCGCTCACCCAGCCCGACCGGGCCGAACCGACGCAGAATGTCGCCGCGCACCGGCCAGTCCAGCCCGGCCGCTGACACCGGCGGCGCTGCATCGACGGGCGGCGGCGGCGGGCTGGCGACATTACCCGAGGGCGGAGGCGGCGGCGGCGGCGGCGGCGTCCCCTCTTCCGGCACATAGACCCCGCTCGGCGACGGGCCGGTGGCATAGGGATCGCCGCCGATATCGACAGCCGTGGACGGCAGGATGATCCTCTGCCCCGGGCTGATCGCCGCGCGCGGCCCCAGGCTGTTCAGGTCGATCAGCGTCTGCACCGGCGTCTGGAAGCGCCGGCCGACGCCGGAGATCGTATCCCCCGGCTGAATCTCATAGGCGGCTCCGGCGGCGACAGCTCCGCCTGACCGCGCGGGCGGCGGCGGCGCCTCAAAGCCGTCAGAGGCCGGTCCGGCCGCCGGCATTTCGGCGGGCGTATAGCGGGGGCCGGTGTTGATCGGCGAACCCAGGGCTCCGCCCTCGATCTCGGCGACAGGCGCGGTGATGGGCGGCGGCGCCTCGCGGGCCGGATCGGTGGGCCCGCGCACCCCTTCGCCGCTGGGGATCGGCGCGGACGGATAGGCCGGCGCCCGCGACGGCGGCGGCGCGTCGCCGGCATAGATCGGATAGCGCGGCTCGGTCGGATAGCTGGCGCAGGCCGTCAGGGTCGCCGCTCCGGCGAGGACCATCAAAGCCCTGATCGCGAATCGAATCGTCATGCCGTCTCCCGCCCTTGGGTCGCACCGGTGTGCCCCCACCGTCGCTCCAAGCCAACCCGTCAAAGGGCGCCAAAGTTGGGCGCGAAGGTTAACGGAGGCGAGGTGATTGGTGGTTAGTGGCTAGTGGCTAGTGGCTAGTGGATAGTGGATAGTGATTGCAGCACGACTGCCCGCGGAAGGGCGGCGCCGACCGAGCCCTCGCACCGGCGCCGGCCAACCACTAGCCACTAGCCACTAGCCACTCCCTCACCCCTCCTTCGCCGTCCCCTCGACCAGCGGCACGAACCTTACCTCGGCCAAGCTCTCGCGCTGGAAGCTGCCGTCCGGCTGGCCGACGTAGCGATGCAGCCGCTGCACCGACGACCGCCCCACCGGACACACCAGAATCCCGCCCGGCTTCAGCTGATGCAGCAGCTCCGTCGGCTCGCCGGGCGAAGCCGCCGTGACCATGATCCGGTCGAACGGCGCCTGCTGCGGCCAGCCCAGGCCGCCGTCGCCGTGTTGGGTGATCACATTGTCGATCTTCAGTTCCTTCAGCCGCCGCTCGGCCTCGGTCAGCAGGCTGCGGTACCGCTCGATCGAATAGACATAGCGCGCCAGCCGGCTCAGCACCGCGGCCTGGTAGCCGCTGCCCGTGCCGATCTCCAGCACCCGATGGCGCGGCTGCACGTCCAGCGCCTGGGTCATCAGGCCGACGATATAGGGCTGGGAAATGGTCTGGGCGCAGTCGATCGGCAGGGCCTGATCCTCCCACGCCTGATCGAGGAATTTCTCGTGCACGAACACCGCGCGGTCGATCGACTCCATCGCCGCCAGCACCCGCGCGTCCATCACGCCCTGCTGACGCAGCCCCAGGATCAGACGTCCGGCGCGATCATCGTTCAGCTTCATACGGCCACCACCGATTTCGGCGGCGCCCCGCCCAGCACACCCTTCAGGTCGTGAATGCTGGGCGCATGGGTCAGGTCGATATGCAGCGGCGTCACCGAGATCCTGCCCTCGTCCATGGCCCTCAGGTCGGTGCCCGGCGGGTGGTCGTGTTTGGTCCCGCGGAAGCTCATCCAGTAATAGTCGCGGCCGCGCAGGTCGGTGCGTTTGACCGCATGCATCTCGCCGATGTCGCGGAAGCCCTGGCGCGTCACCTCGACCTCCTTGACCAGGGTCGGCGGCAGGGACGGGAAATTCAGGTTCATCACCACCCCGGCCTGCCAGGTCTGGGCCAGCAGGCGGCTGATGATCGCCGGGGCGAAGGCCTCGGCCGTCTCCCAGTGCGCGGTCACCTCATCGTGGAACCGCTCCAGCGACTGGCTCAGGGCGATCGAGCGGATGCCGAAGGCCATGCCCTGCAGCGCCCCCGCCACCGTCCCCGAATAGGAACAGTCCTCGCCGACATTGTGCCCGCGATTGACCCCCGACAGCACCAGATCGGGCCGTTCCGGCATCAGGTCATTGACCGCCAGCACGACACAGTCGGTCGGCGTCCCCGTCACCGCGAACCGCTTGTCGCCCAGCCTGTTGACCCGCAGCGGCTCGGTCAGCGTGATCCCCCGCCCCTTGCCCGACTGCTCCGTCTGCGGCGCGCAGATCCAGACGTCATCCGACAGGGTCCGCGCGATCCGCTCCAGGCATTCGAGCCCCTCGGCCTCGATGCCGTCGTCGTTGGTCAGCAGGATGCGCATCAGGCGGGGTTCAACCTCAGTTCGCCGGCCGGATGTCGTCGGCCAGCAGCACGGTCTCGCCGCCGCAGTCGTTGCGGATGATCGAGCCCCGATGCCGGATGCTGCGGCCGTCGCGATCCGACCACGCCATTACCCGGGCCGAGATCGTCACCTTGGCGTTGTTCAGGTCCTGGACGGCCTGTCGCATCGCGTTGCGAGAGGCGGCGCCGGACAGGCACGGGCGCGAGAACGGCTGCAGGATCTGATCCTCGTCGCCATAGAGCTGGAACTCCTCGTTCTCGAACCGCACCCAGCCGGTAAAGGAGGCGCGCATCTCCTCGCCGGTTGCAGGCGCCTGGGGCGCCGGGGCGAAGCCGGCCAGCAGGCCGGCGGCGGTCAGGATCAAGATCGTCTTCATTCCGATACTCCCGGTTTCACTCATCCGACGTGGGTCATGCCCTTGGGCATATAGGGAACCAGCGCCTCCGGAACCCGGATACGCCCGTCCGCCTCCTGATAGTTCTCCATCACCGCGACCAGAGTACGGCCAACCGCCAGACCCGAGCCGTTCAGCGTGTGCACGAACTCGGTCTTCTTCTCCCCGGCCCGCTTGAACCGCGCGTCCATCCGCCGCGCCTGGAAATCCCCGCAGTTGGAGCAGGAGCTGATCTCCCGATACGTCCCCTGCGACGGCAGCCAGACCTCCAGATCGAAGGTCTTCTTCGCCGAAAAGCCCATGTCGCCCTTGCACAGCAGCATGCGGCGATACGGCAGCCCCAGCTTCTCGAGCACCACCTCGGCGCAGCGCACCATCCGCTCGTGCTCGGCCTCGGAGTCCTCGGGTTTGGCGATCGAGACCATCTCCACCTTGTGGAACTGGTGCTGCCGGATCAGCCCCCGCGTATCCCGCCCCGCCGACCCCGCCTCGGCCCGGAAACACGGCGTCAGGGCGGTGTAGCGGATCGGCGTCGCCAGCTCGTCCTCGGACAGGATCTGCTCGCGGACAAGATTGGTCAGGGAGACTTCGGCGGTGGGGATGAGCCAGAACTGTTCGGCGGTATCTGCATCTTCCAGCGCAGCATCCAACGCCTCCTTCGGAGAGCGATTTGAACCGACGGCTCGCCGCATCAGGTCATCGAAGTTCGGCACCGCCTTCGCGAACAGCTCAGCCCTGCCACCGACATCGCCAGAGAGAAACTGGTCCTCTTTGAACTTCGGCAGTTGCCCCGTACCGAACATTGCATTGTCTTTTACGAGGTAAGGCGGGTTGACCTCCTGATAGCCATGCAGATCCACCTCGTCCGGGCTGGAAGTCTGTACATCCAGCATGAACTGGCCGATGGCGCGTTCCAACCGCGCCAGTCCGCCCTTCAGCACCGCGAACCGCGACCCCGACATCTTCGCTGCCGCCTCAAAGTCGAGCAGGCCCAAGGCCTCGCCCAGATCGGCGTGATCCTTGGCAGGCCCGTCCTCACGCGGCGTCCCCCACGGCTGGCCCCACAACACATTGCCCGCCTCGTCCTCGCCGTCTGGCACATCGTGGGCGGCCAGATTTGGGAGTGCCGACAGGAGCTTGTCCCGTTCAATCTCGGCGAACGCCTTTTCGATATCGCCGCGGACATCTGCCAAATGATCGGCGTCCTTAAGCTCAAGCACTTGAGCTCTCAGTTTTTCAGCGCGGTCCCGCTCGCCGGTTCGCATCGCGCGACCGACCTCCTCAGACAGCTGCTTGATTTGAGCTCGACGGGTCTCAACCTCAGTTCGCGCCTGTCGAGCGTCGCGATCTAGGCTCAGTAAGTGGTCCACACGCGCCGGTGCGCCCTCGACCCCGCGCGACGACCAGCCAGCCTCATAGGCTTCGCGGTTCTCACGGATGGCTTTGATGTCGTGCATGGTCGTTCAGTCTGTGTCGGGAGGAAGGGATGCTCTAGCCCCGGCAAGGGATTCCGCCAACCTCTCCCCACCCGCTATCGTCATTCCGGGCCGAGAGGCGCGCAGCGGCTCGCAGACCCGGAACCCAGCGGCGCCGCGACGGCGGCGAAACACCGGCGACGGCGGCGGACCACCATTCCGAACACCGTGCTCCCGACAGGTTCGTGCTATCGCGCGCCGCTGGGTTCCGGGTCTCCGCTGCGCTTCGCCCGGAATGACGATAGCGGAAGGTGGCTACTTACCAGCAGGGCTCCCTTCCCTTGCCGTGTCTTCTCGCCCTTCTCGACCCCCAACAGTGTCTTCTCGCCCCTGTCGGCAGAGCCATTTCCACGCTGCGTCCGAATCTGGCGCACCCGTGTGCCCTACTGCCCAAACCCCCACGGGGCCGGTCTTTGACAGCACAGTTTCACCCGCGCGCCCGCCCAGGGACGCGAGGTCCCGACCGCCCGAACTCAAAATTCAAACGATCCCGACCGCAATTTTTGGGGTCGATTGAAGACTCTCAGATCAGGCCGCTCAACGGCGAGCTCGCGCTGGCGTACATCCGGCGCGGCATCCGCCCCGCCAGATAGCCCTGCCGCCCCGCGATCACCGCATGCTTCATCGCCGAGGCCATCAGGATCGGATTGGTCGCCCCCGCGATGGCCGTGTTCATCAGCACCGCGTCGCAGCCGAGCTCCATCGCCAGGGTCGCGTCCGACGGCGTGCCCACCCCGGCGTCGACCAGCACCGGCACCTTGGCCTGTTCAATGATCAGCCGGATGTTGACCCGGTTCTGGATGCCCAGTCCCGAGCCGATCGGCGCGGCGGCGGGCATGATGGCCGCCGCCCCCGCCTCCTCCAGCCGCCGGCACATCACCACGTCGTCGGTGCAATAGACCATGACCTGGAAGCCGTCCTTGATCAGCAGCTCCAGCGCCCGCAGAGTCTCGATCATGTCCGGATACAGGTGCGCCGTGTCCGACAGCACCTCCAGCTTGACCAGGTCCCAGCCCCCGGCCTCGCGCGCCAGCCGCAGCGTCCGCACCGCGTCCTCGCCGGTGAAGCAGCCGGCGGTGTTGGGCAGGAAGGTCGTCTTCTTCGGATCGATGTGATCGGTGAGACGCTCTTTGGTCGGGTCGCTCAAGTTCACCCGCCGCACCGCGACCGTGACGATCTCAGCGCCGCTGGCTTCCAGCGCGGCGGCGTTTTCGGCGTAGGTCTTGTACTTGCCGGTGCCGATGATGAGGCGGGAGGCGTAGGGTTTTCCCGCGATGACGAGTGCGTTGTCAGACATGAGCGCGCTCCTCCCCTCCCCCTAGAGGGGGGAGGG
>DDSO01000109.1:58200-69570 GCA_002343425.1 Brevundimonas sp. UBA2388 | reverse complement strand
GGTGACTTCTTCGGGGCGTTCGTCAATCAGCAGGACGATCAGGAAGACCTCGGGGTGGTTCTTCTCGATCGACTTGGCGATGTTCTGCAGCATGACCGTCTTGCCGACGCGCGGCGGGGCGACGATCAGGCAGCGCTGGCCCTTGCCGAGCGGAGCGACGATGTCGATGACCCGGCCCGAGCGGTCTTTCAGCGTCGGGTCCTGGATTTCCATATGCAGCCGCTCTTCGGGATAGAGCGGGGTCAGGTTGTCGAACAGGACCTTGGTCTTGACCGTCTCGGGGTCCTCGAAATTGATCGTGTCGACCTTGAGCAGGGCGAAATAGCGCTCGCCCTCGCGCGGGCCACGGACGGCGCCGTGGATGGTGTCGCCCGAGCGCAGGCCGAAGCGGCGGATCTGCGACGGCGAGACGTAAACATCGTCCGGACCCGGAAGATAATTGACGTCCGGACTGCGCAGGAAGCCGAAGCCGTCCGGCAGGATTTCGAGCACGCCGTCGGCGATGATCTCGACTTCTTCATCGGCCAGGGTCTTGAGGATGGCGAACAGCAGGTCTTGTTTGCGTAGATTGCCGGCGTTCTCGATCTCGAGGCTTTCGGCGAAGGCGACCAGGTCTTCCGGCGTCTTCTCGTTCAGCTCCTGCAAGGTGATGCGGCCATTGGGGACGATCGGTTCGCCGTCGTCATCCTCGTCGCCGGACTCCTGGTCGACCATCGGCAGGTCGGCGGCGGCCATCTCATTGCCGACCTCAGGCGCTTCGGCCTCGGCGGTCAGTTCGGCTTCGGGGGCGTCGGTGGGATCGGTCATGGCGTGCAATCATAATCATCGCCGCGAGACAGGGCGTCGCGCGGGCGGGAAAATCTGGCGATGTCTGGCCTTGCGGCCGGATGGAAGGGCGACGGGTCGTCCCGGCGAAATCGGCGGGCGTCGCAAAGAAGGGGGCCGCCCCAGACTCCTGCAGGGCGATCGCATTGAGCGAAACCACGCGGGGCCGGCTACGTCAAGCTGAGCGGCCTACCCGAAGGTCCACTGGGTCGTGACGGACAGCACCATCACGATGGCGATAACGAAGGGCACTTCGTTGGTCATGCGCCAGAAGCGGCCCGTCCGGACCGAAGTCCCGGATTGAATGCGCTTCAGCTCGCCGGCCAGGAAGCCGTGCCAGGCCGAAAGGGCGACGACCCCGGCGAGTTTGGCGACCATCCAGGGCTGGGCGAGAAAGCCCCAGCCGGCGCCGTATTCGAATATGTGGATGCCGATCATCCAGACACCGAAAATCCAGGCGGCGATCATCGAAGGGTTGATGATGATCTTCAGCAGGCGATGCTGCCAGGTCCGCAGCAGGCCGCGCATCTCCGTCCGCAGCGGCTCGGCCTTGTCCGCCTGCTCGGCGTCATAGGCATAGAGGCGCGGCAGGAAGAGCATGCCGGCCATCCAGGCGATAACGGCCAGGATATGCAGACCGCGCACGATCTCGAATGTCATGCCGCCCTCCGCTCGCACGTCCGGGGACAGGCCTTCCAGTCAGCCCGGCAACCGGGACCCCAGGGCGCCGTTTCCGTCCGCGACAGGGCCCCAACCACGGCATCGGCGAGGGTCTGGATGAAGGGGGCGGCCACGCCGACCGCGGGGCTGCGCAGATAGGGCGTCACCCCCTGCTCGTGCGCCAGCTCGGCGTATTCGATATCCAGCTCGACCAGTGTCTCGATATGTTCGGAGACGAAGGCGACGGGGGCGACCACGACGCCGACACCGTCCCGACCGGCCTGGGCGATGGCGTCAGGCGTCGACGGCCCCAGCCATTTCATCGGCCCGACGCGGCTCTGGTAGCAGATCGCCCAGGCACCTTCCGTCAACCCGGCCCGGACCGCGATGGCGGCGCAGGTCGATTCGATCTGCTCCTGATAGGGATCCCCCTTCTTCGCGATCAGGCTTTCGGGGATGCCGTGGGCCGAGAACAGGACGCGGACAGGCCGGTCGCCGGCCTCGGCCAGTTTCGCCCTCACACCATCGGCCTGCGCCTCGATCCAGCCTGGCGCCTCGGGATAGCAGCACACCGTCCGGCTGACGCCCGGCCCCGCATAGACCTCGCGCCAGGCCTTGAGCGAGGACTGTGTCGTGGTGGTCGAGAACTGCGGATAGAGCGGCAGCAGGACGATCTCGTCGGGCGCGAAGGCCGCCACCTCGGCCGCCGTCTGTTCGGTCAGGGGCGACCAGTAGCGCATGGCGATGAAGGCGCGGACCTCGTCCCCCGGCAGCATTCCGGTCAGGACCTCAGCCATCGCGGCGCCCTGACGGCGGGTCTCGGGCAACAGGGGCGAGCCGCCGCCCATCAGGGCGTAGTTGGCCTGGGCGCTGGTCTCGCGGCGGCTGGAGATCAACCGGGCCAGAACGGCGCGGAACGGGTTGGGCAGGCCGATGATGGCCGGGTCGCTGAACAGGTTGAACAGAAAGGGTTTGACGGACGCCTGATCGTCGGGCCCGCCGAGATTGAACAGCACCACTGCGACGCGGCGGCCGCCCGGGCTCCCGGTCATTGCGCACCGATCCGTTTCAGCACCTGTTCGACATGGGCGACCGGCACGTCCGGCAGGATGCCGTGGCCGAGGTTGAAGATCCACGGCCCCTGCCCCCAGGCCTCCAGCAGCTGATCGACGCGGCGGTCCAGAATCGGCCCCCCGGCGCGCAACAGCAGGGGGTCGAGCGCCCCCTGGATCGGCTTGATCGCCTGGACGCGTCTGCCGACCTCGAGCGGACAGGCGGTGTCGAGCGCCACGGCCTGGACGTCCACCTCGGCAGCGTAGCGCTCCGCCAGAGCGGCTGAACCGCGCGGGAAGCCGATCAGGGGGGTGGTGACGCCCAGTTCGCGAACCCGGCGCACCAGTGTCTGGTGTGGACGCAGGACCAGACTTTCGAACAGATCGTCAGGCAGTCCCTCAGCCCAACTCTCAAAGATCTTCAGCACCTGCGCGCCGGCGTCGGCCTGCATCTTCAGATAATGCGCCGTGGCCTCAACCAGAACGTCGAGCAGGGCCGCGACCTTCTCAGGTTCCGCATAGGCGTAGGTCCGGGCCTGTGCCCGTTCGCCCTTGCCGATGGTCCGGGCCGCGCCGTCGAGCATATAGGTGGCCACGGTCCAGGGCGCGCCGGCGAACCCGATCAAGGCCCGCTCAGGCTCCAGTTGCGACCGCACCAGCGACAGTGTCTGGCCGACCTGTTTCAGGGCCTCGCCGGCCCCTGCGGTGAGGTCATGCATGCCCTCGACGGGCGGCAAGGCGCCGAGCCGCGGCCCTTCGCCGGCCTCGAACCAGACCTCCTGGCCCAGGGCCTGCGGGATCAGCAGGATGTCCGCGAAGACGATGGCGGCGTCGAAGCCGAACCGTCGCATCGGCTGCAGGGTCGCCTCGGCGGCCTTCTCGTGATCGAGGCAGAAGGAGATGAAGTCCGGCGTCGTCGCCCGCAGAGCCCGGTACTCCGGCAGGTAGCGCCCGGCCTGACGCATGAACCATACGGGCGGTCGGGGCGTCGCCTCGCCGGCGAGAACCTTGAGCAACAGGGGCGTATCGGGGGAGGAGGTCATCTGACCCCGGTCCTACCGGGGGGCCGGGTTCGGCTCAACCCCGTCCCGTGTCGCACCCTTCCAATCCTTCTCAAGAAAAGAGTCTTGAGGTTTGGAAGTAGAAGGCAGGACCGGGGAAGACGGGGACAAACGGAGGGTTTGGACCGGTTCCGGACCGGTTTTCCGCAAACAGTCACAGTCGCCGGGGTGGCCCTCAACCGGGCTGGTGAAAGCGGGGATAAATCCTAACGAGGCCTTAACAGCGGGGCGGGAAGGGCAAGGAAGGAAGGCTCCGGCTGGGCGCCGTTAACGTCTCGTTAAGGATCTCCACAGGCGGATCGGCGGCCGCTGCCAGCCTTGGGATGAAAGACGCCACCGCATGGCGCCCCGTCCACCTCTGTCCCCGCTCGCGGCCCGCCTTAGTCGCCGCTATAGGAAATGACGCACGCTTCGGCCCGTATCGCCCCCCACTGGCGCCCCGGGCCGTCCACAGGAGTCTCGCAATCATGGACAGCCGCCGATGACGTCCGGCCGCGCCTCTGGCCCCACAAGGCTGGCGACCTATTTCCACGTCCATCTGGTGTCCGATTCCACCGGCGAGACCCTGAACGCCATGGCCAAGGCGGTTGTCGCCCGGTTCGACGGCGTCATTCCGATCGAGCACATCTACGCCCTGGTCCGCTCCGGCAAACAGATGGAGCGGGTGCTGGAGGAGGTGGGGGCCTCGCCCGGGGTCGTGCTGCACACCCTGGTCGACCGGGAACTGCGCGAACAGCTGGAAGCGGGTTGCCTCAGGCTGGACATGCCCCAGATCGCGGCGCTGGATCCCCTGGTCGGCGCCCTGTCGCGCTATCTGGGCGCCGCGCTTTCGACCCGGGTCGGGGCCCAGCACGCGCTGGACACCGACTATTTCAACCGCATCGCCGCGCTCGACTACGCGATGGCCCATGACGATGGCCAGGGCACGGCGGTCCAGCTCGAGGGGGCCGACGTGGTCCTCTGCGGGGTCAGCCGGACGTCCAAGACCCCGACCTGCATCTATCTGGCCCACCGGGGCATCCGCGCCGCCAATGTGCCGCTGGTGCCGGGGCAGGAGGACGGAGAACGCCTCGTCGGGTTGAAGAACCCGCTGGTGGTGGGCCTGACCGTGTCGCCGGACAGGCTGGTGCAGATCCGCCGCAACCGGCTGGAGGGGCTCAATGCCGACCGGGCCAGTTCCTATGTCGACCACGAGGCGGTGCGCGAAGAGACGGTCAAGGCCCGGCGCGCGTTTGAACGCCGTGGCTGGCCGGTCATCGACGTCACCCGGCGCTCGGTCGAGGAAACGGCGGCGGCCATCATCAATCTGTTGAATGAACGCCGCACCCGGCGGTTGGGAGCGGCCTGGTGAGCGCGCCGACGGAACGGCTGGTGCTGGCGTCCAGGAGCGCGGCGCGGCGGGGAATGCTGACGGACGCCGGCGTTCCGTTCTCGGTTCAGGTCGCCGATGTGGACGAGGACGCGGTCAAGGCCACGCATGATCCGGCCGACGCCGCGGGCCTGGCGGCAGAGCTGGCAAGGGTCAAGGCGCTGGCGGTGTCGCGCCATGACGGTGACGCCTGGGTGCTCGGGGCGGATCAGACCCTGTCCTTTGACGGCGGTCTGGTGTCCAAGGCCGGCTCGCTCGAGGCGGCGCGGGCGCGGCTGATGGCCATGCGTGGCAAGGTCCATCATCTGCATTCGGGCGCGGCCCTCGCCCGCAACGGCCAGATCGTCTGGTCCGGGGTGGATACGGCGACCATGCGGGTGCGCGATTTCTCCGACGCCTTCCTCGACGCCTATCTCGCGGCCGAGGGCGAAGGGCTGCTGGCCTGCGTCGGCTCCTACCGGCTGGAGGGAATGGGGTCACAGCTGTTCGAGGCGGTGGAGGGCGACTATTTCAGCGTCCTGGGTCTCCCGCTGTGGCCGGTGCTGGCCGAGCTGCGCCGGGCCGGGGTGCTGAAGTCGTGACGATGCTGGCGGGCGTCGCGGGCCAGCCGATCGCCCATTCCCTGAGCCCGTTGATCCACACCGCCTGGATCACGGCGGCCGGGCTGGAAGCCGACTATCGCGCCTTCGCACCGGCGGATGCGGCGGATTTCGCCGCCCTGGTCGCCGACGGCCGGGCCGGGCGGCTGCGGGGGCTGAACGTCACCGCCCCGTTCAAGGAACAGGCGCTGGCGTTGGCGGACGAGGCGAGCGCGACGGCCATGACCTGCGGCTCGGCCAATCTGCTGCTGTTCGGAGACGGCCAGGTCCGGGCCGACAGCACCGACGGGGCGGGTCTGATGGCGGCGCTGGCCGAACAGGCGCCGCAGCTGGATGTGCGTGGCCAGAGCGTCGTCGTTCTGGGCGCGGGCGGCGCGGCGCGGGCGGCTGTCGCGGCGCTCAAAGCAGCCGGCGCGAACGTGGGGGTGCTCAACCGGACTCGTGCGCGGGCCGAGGCGCTGGCCGGGGAACTTGGCGCCGCTGTGGTTGAGGTGACGGCGCTGAGCGAGGCGGCGCTGGTGGTCAACGCCCTGAGCGTATCGCCCGGGATCGACGTGTCCCGGTTGCGGGATGACGCAGTTCTGATGGACATGACCTACCGGCCGCTGATCACGTCCTTCCTGATGCAGGGTCGAAGCCGGGGGCTGGCCACCGTAGATGGCCTGGCCATGCTGATCGGCCAGGCGCGACCGTCATTCCAGGCTATCTTCGGGATCGAACCGCCCGCGATCGACGTCCGGGCAGCGGCGCTGACAGCGCTGGGAGAGACGCCATGATCGTGCTCGGTCTGACCGGCTCCATCGGCATGGGCAAGTCGACGACGACGGCCATGTTCGCCGATGCCGGCGCCCTGGTCTGGAACGCCGACGACGCCGTGCACCGGCTATATGCCCGGGGCGGGGCGGCCGTCGGGCCGGTCGGCGAAGCGTTTCCGGGCGTGGTGGCGGACGGCGCGGTCGATCGGGCCCGGCTGGCGGAAGCGCTGGGACAGGATGGCGAGGCCTTCCGGCGGCTGGAGGCCATCGTCCATCCGCTGGTGCTGAAGGGACGGCTTGAGGATCTGGCGGCGGCAGAGGCGCGGGGCGTGAAGCTGGCGGTACTGGATATTCCGCTGCTGTTCGAGACGGGCGGCGATGCGGCCGTGGATGCGGTGGTGGTGGTGACCGCCCCGGCCGCGGTTCAGGCGGAGCGGGTTCTGGCCCGGCCCGGCATGACCCGCGAGCGGTTCGAGGCCATTCTGGCGCGTCAGCTGCCGGACGCGGAGAAGCGCCGCCGGGCCGATTTCGTCATCGACACCAGCGTCGGGCTGGAGGCGGCGCGGGCGCGGGTGGACGAAATCGTGGGGATGGTTCTGGCTGAAGGGTGGACGCCGCCCCGGCACGGCCTTCCGAAAGCCGGCGAACCATCGCAATAACCATCCATGTCCCGCGAAATCGTCCTTGATACCGAGACCACCGGCTTCGACCCGCGCACGGGCGACCGGATGATCGAGGTCGGCTGTATCGAGATCGAGGACCTGCTGCCGACGGGCCGCACCTTCCACCGGCTGATCAACCCCGAGCGGCTGATCCCCGCCGACGCCATCCGCGTTCACGGCATCACCGATGACAAGGTGAAGGACGCGCCGAAATTCGCCGAGATCGTCATCGACCTGTGCGACTTCATCGGTGACGCGCCGATCATCGCCCACAACGCCCAGTTTGACCGCAATTTCATCGACCACGAGTTCGGCCGCTGCGGCCGGGCCCTGTTCCCTGAAGACCGCTGGATCGACACGCTGAAACTGGCCCAGACCCGGTTTCCGGGCATGGCCAATTCGCTGGACGCCCTGTGCAAGCGGTTCAAGGTCTCCCTGGTCGAGCGGACCCTGCACGGCGCCCTGATCGACGCCCGCCTGCTGGCCGAGGTCTATCTGGAGCTCAAGGGCGGCAAGGAGCGCCGGCTTGATCTGTCGGCCTCGCGCGCGACGGTCGCCGCCGCGGCGGCCGTGGCCGCCCAGGGCTATGGACCGCGTCCCCGGCCGCTGCCTGCACGCACCAGCGAGGCGGAACAGGCCGCGCATCTGGCCTTCCTTCAGGCGAACCTGAAGGACCGGTCGCTGTGGGAAGCCTATGGGCTGGACATGGAAAAGGCGTCCGCCGCCTGACGGACGCCTTTTGTGGCTCTGTCGCCCGCCGCGCGGCGGCGGGCTGCTTGAGAGCGTTTAGGCCTGACCCGCGTCCGCCGGTCCGCGCGCAATCGACTGCTGGCGGGCGACATAGATGCCGGCGAAATCGATCGGGTCCAGCATGAAGGGCGGGTAGAAGCCGCCGTCCGAGGTGGCGCGGGCGATGATCTCGCGGGCGAACGGGAACAGATAGCGCGGGCATTCGATCAGCAGCAGCGGTTCGATGTCCTGCTCCGGCACGCCCTGCAGGGCGAAGAGGCCGCCGTACAGCAGCTCGACATTGAAGACCGTCATGGCATCGGTGGTGGCCTTGATGGTCAGGCGCAGATCAACCTCGAACAGGCCGTCGGGACGGCCCTGGGCGTTCATCTCGACGCCCATGTCGATGGCCGGCTTGCCGTCGACGCGCAGGCTGTCGGGCGCCTTGGGGTTCTCGAAGGACAGATCCTTGACGTATTGCGCGACGATGCGGAAGCCGGGGCCTTGCGGTCCTTGCGGCGCGGCGTCGGCGGGTTTGGCGTCAGAGGGAGGCGCGGCGTCGGTCATCGGTCGGGTCTGTCTGAAAGAGTGGTCGACGCCGGAATAAGGCGCCGGGAAGGCGCGGCGACTAGCACGAGGCGCCGGGTGCGGCAACGATGCTCACCCCCGCAATGAGGCGGTTGCGGTTGCGCGTGCCTATATCAGCCCCTAATCGTCTGTCGTTGCGCCCGGTCCCCCCGCCGGCCGCCCATCAAGGTTCGCCAGTGCCGCCGGTTCAAATCCAGATCGTCATCTTCGCCGTCATCGCGGCCGTGGTCCTGTTCCAGCTCTATAATGTGCTGGGCAAGAAGGTCGGCCGCCAGCCGGAAGAGGATGCCCGCGCGAAGCCCGCCCCGACTCCGGGCGCCGCGGCGGCGGACCAGTCTGCGGGACGGCCTCATGTGCTGGACGCCGTCACCCTGGCTTCGATCGCCGGTCTGAAGGCGCGCGATCCGGCCTTCGACCCGGTGCGCTTCCTCGAAGGCGCGCGCCAGGCGCATGAGACCATCGTCCGCGCCTATGCCGCCGGCGACCGCGAGACCCTGAAACCCCTGCTGACCCCCACTGTCATGGCCTCGTTCGAGGCCGGCATAGCCGCCCGCGAGACCCGGGGTGAGACCGAGGTCGCCGAATTCCTCCATCCGGCCCGCGCCGATCTGGAGCAGGCCTCGGCTGAAGAGAACCGCGCCATTGCCAAGGTCCGCTTCCTGGCCGAGCTGCGCAATACGGTGACCCCCTCCGACGCGGCCGCCGAGCCGCAGGTCGAGGAACGCCGCGTGGCCGAGCTGTGGACCTTTGAACGCACCCTCGGCGCCAGCGATCCGAACTGGGTCCTGGCCCGCACCGAGCCCGCCACGGCATGATCTGCGGCGGCGCGCGCCGTCGGGGACTCTTCGGGACGGCCGTCCTTGTCGGCCTCGTACTGACGCTCGCAGCCTGCGCCACGACGCCGGCCGTTCCGCCGCCGCCGCCGGCGCTGCCGGAAACCCCTCCTCCTGCCCCCTCGCCGTCACCCGGCCCTCCCCCCGCGCGTGAGGGGCCGAGCCCTGCGACCCTGCCCGGCTGGAACGACGAGGACCATCTGGCCGCCTTCGAGGCCTGGGCCGACGGCTGCCGGGTCGCGCGCGACGCCGCCTCGCGGATCCAGTGCGACCGGGCCATGCACATCAAACAGACCTCGAAGCCGGTGACGCCCTCGGCGGCGCGCGCCTTTCTCGAAAGCGGCTTCACCGTCGTGGCGGCGCGGACGGCGGATGGCGGGCCGGGGCTGCTGACCTCCTATTTCGCGCCGGAATACGCCGCCCGCCGCGCTCCCGACGCCGAGTTCGACGTGCCGATCCTGCCCCGCCCTTCAGGCTGGGCCCGCGGCGACGTCATGGCCGTGCGCGCCGATATCGAGGCGGCGCCGCGTGAGGCGCTGGAGGCCGAGGCTCTCGCCTGGATGCGGGCCGAGGACCTTTTCTTCATGCAGATCCAGGGCTCGGGCTATCTGACCTTCGAGGACGGCTCGCGGGCCCGCGCCGCCTACGCCGGCGACAACGGCCGGCCCTTCGTCGGCATCGCCCGGCCGATGACGGAACAGGGCCTGCTGCCGGCCAACGGCACCTCCGGCGAGGCCATCCGCGCCTGGCTGGCGGCGCATCGCGGGCCGGAGGCGCGGGCGGTGATGGCGCTGAACCCGCGCTACATCTTCTTCGCCATGGACCCCGATGACGGCGGCCATCCGAACGGCGCGGCGGGCATTCCCCTGACCGCCCGCCGCTCGATCGCCGTCGATCCGGCGCACTGGCGCTATGGCGATCTGGTGTGGATTTCAGCCGACGGCGGCAATCTGCGCGGCGCCCGGGCCAGCTATCAAGGGCTGGTCGTGGCGCTCGACACCGGCTCCGCCATCCGCGGCCCGGTGAGAGCCGACTTCTACATGGGTCGCGGCGCTGAGGCGGGCGAGGAGGCGGGCGCGGTGCGTCACCCCCTCAGGATGTGGCGGCTGGTTCCGCGGCCCTGAAACCAGTCAAGGCCGGCGGATATTCGATCAGCTCGTCGATCCGGCCGACGATGTCTGAGATCTGCGGACGGGTGTTGCCTTCAACCGGGTCGAATTCGGGGTCGAAAGTGAACTCGCCCGCGTCGAAGGCCAGATAGACCGCCCAAGACAGCTGCGTGTGGAAGTCCGTCAGGTTTGATGTTCCGCCGGACGCTTCGGCCTGCGCTACCCAGTGGAGATTGTTGGCGATCATGTCGGCGAAACCGAAAGTCAGGCGTCCGGAATCGAAACCGAACGCCAACCACGCCGCCACGACGTCACAGATCTGGCGCCGGGACAGGCCGGTTGCCTGCATCCATTCCTCGGCGACATGAAGCTGAAGGCTATAGCTGTGCTCGGGATCGCTCGCGTCACCGGACCGCAGCCATTCAAGGTGGGTGTGGATGATCCCGAGGGCGCTCACCGCCGTCTCAAACCGCCCAGCACGCCGCGCAGGATTTCCCGGGTCAGGGTCGAGCCCGCCGTGCGCAGAACGGATTTGGTCATGGCCTCCACCGGCGTCTCGCGCGTCGATCGGCGGGCCGGGGCCCGGGGGCGGGCGGCTTCGCGGTCGTAGCGGGCCTGTTCGCGCGCTTCGATCTTCTCGCGGGCAGCGGCGGCTTTTTCGGCCTCCTTCGCGGCTGCGGCGTCGGCCTTGGCCCGGGCCTCGGCCAGTTTGGCGTCGGCCGTGGCCTGATCGGCCTCGCCACGGCGGGCGGCGAGGACTTCCTCGGCGGATTCGCGGTCGATGACGGCCTCATAGAGGCCGCGCACGGGGCTGGCGGCCATGACGGCGGCGCGTTCGGCGTCGGTGGCGGGGCCGAGGCGGCTGTCCGGCGGGCGGATCAGGGTGCGGGCCACGACATGGGGCGCGCCCTTCTCGTCGAGGGTCGAGACCAGGGCCTCGCCGACGCCCAGACCCTGGATGGCCTCGGCGGTGTCGAAGGCGGGATTGACGCGGAAACTGTCGGACGCCGCCTTCAGTCCGCGCTGTTCTGCCGGGGTGTAGGCGCGCAGGGCATGCTGGATGCGGTTGCCCAGCTGGGCCAGGACGCTGTCGGGGATGTCGGCCGGGTTCTGGGTGACGAAATAGAC
>DDSO01000109.1:34412-58102 GCA_002343425.1 Brevundimonas sp. UBA2388 | reverse complement strand
TCGAACAGTTCCGACAGCAGCCACAGCAGGAAGGCGGCGTAGAGGCGCGGACTGGCCATCAGCTTCGTGGCGTCCAGCACATTGACCTGCCCCCGGCCGTCCAGACCGGTGCGCATCATGTCCTCCAGTCGCAGGGCCGGTTCGCCGAAGAAGGCCTTGCCGCCCTGTTGCTCGAGCTGGAGGATCGAGCGCTGGATGGCGGCGATGGAGGCGGGCGCGACATTGCCGACCTCGCGGCCGATGCGCTCGGCGTTCTCGCCGACATGGACCAGCATGGCGCGCAGGTCGTCGAGGTCGAGCAGCAGCAGGCCTTCCTTGTCGGCGACGTGGAAGACGACCGAGAGCACACCCTCCTGCACATCGTTGAGGTTCAGCATCCGGGCCAGAAGCAGGGGGCCGATCTCGCTGACCGTTGTGCGGATCGGGTGGCCCTTGAGGCCGTAAAGGTCCCAGAACACCGTCGGGGCGGCGCGCGGCGTCAGGGTCAGGCCCATGCCGGCGGCGCGGGCCAGCAGCTTCTCATTGGGCGAACCCGGCACGCAGATGCCTGACAGATCGCCCTTCACATCGGCGCAAAAGACCGGAACGCCTGCGTCGGAAAAGCCCTGGGCCATGATCTGCAGCGTGACCGTCTTGCCGGTGCCGGTCGCGCCGGCGACGACGCCGTGGCGGTTGGCGCGATGAAACAGCAGTTGTTCCGGCTTTTCGGATTGGCCGAGGAACAGGCCGGGGGCGGCGTCAGTCATGGGAACTCCGTGCGGGGGGCGGCGCTCATGCTCTACCGGCGGCGTGAATGGTTCAAGGCTGGATTGACGCCGACCGTACGGACCTTGACCATATGCCGATGAAACCGCCCCTGATCGTCCCGACGTCCACCGTCTCGCGCAATGCCGTGGTGCTGATCGCGACCATAGCCGCGGGGGCGGCCGTTTACTGGCTGCGTGACATCCTGACGCCGTTGGCCATGGCGATCTTCCTGCTGATCATGATCGACGGGCTTAAGCGCTGGATCGAGCACCGGACGCCCGTCCCGGAGCGCTGGGCCGGACTGTCCGCCCTCATCGTGGTGATCCTCGGCTTCCTCGCCTCGATCGCCATCATCGTCCAGGGCGCGCGCGGATTCTTCACCCAGGCCTCGGAAGATACGGTGCTGCTGGGGCCGCGGCTCGACCAGATTCTCGCCGACACCTACCGGTTGTTCGACATGCCCGGGGCCCCGACCGCCAGCGAGCTCATCGGCCGGATCGATGTGTCCACCTATTTCGCCACCGTCGCGATGCAGGCGCAGGGCGCGGTCACAGGCGCCATTTTTGTCATGATCTATCTCGGCTTCCTGATGGCCTCGCAGAGCGGCTTCCGTCGCAAGCTGGTCGGCATGTTCCCGGACCGGGGGTCGCGCTCCGAGGCCATGGGGGTTTTCCAGAGGGTGCGCGGCGGCGTCGAGGGCTATCTCTGGGTCCAGGCCGTGACCGGCGTGCTGATCTGCGCCGTCGCCTGGGTGCTGATGCGGGCCGTCGGTCTTCAGAACGCCGAGTTCTGGACCTTCGTCATCTTCGTGGTCGGCTTCATCCCGGTCCTGGGCGGGGCGGTCGCCGGTCTGGCCCCGCCGTTGGCGGCCCTGGTGCAGTTCGAAAGCTACTGGCCGGCCCTGATCCTTCTGATCGGGCTCCAGGCCATCCTCTTCATCAGCGGCAATTTCCTCCAGCCGCGCATGCAGGGCGACAATCAGAATATTGATCCGGTGGTGGTGCTTCTGTCGCTGGCGCTCTGGGGCCACCTGTGGGGCGTCGTCGGCATGTTCCTGTCGACGCCGCTGGCGGTCATGGCCATGGCGGTGCTGGCCGAGTTCAAGGGCTCGCGCTGGATGGCGATCCTCCTGTCCGGGGACGGCGAACCCTATGCCGACGAGGACGACAGCCCGCCGCCGAAGGCGAGGCGGGGCCGCGTCAACCCGCCGCAGTCCACGGGCGGCTGAGCCGCATTCCCTGCCCTTGATTGGCCACAACCGGCGCCTATTTCACACCTGTCGCCGCGGCCCCTCCCCTCCCCCCAGGCTGCGGCAGACAGATCGGCGCCAACCCTCCCCCTCCTGGGCGCCGGTCCCAAGCAGGCCGCCGAACGCAAGTTCGGCGGCCTTGTCTTTTCCGGAACAGAGGTCGCGGTTTCGGCGCCACAGGCCGGGTTCAAGGCCGCTGCCGACGGTTCCGGCGGGAACAGGCGACGCATCGCCTGCGTTAGCGGCGGTGGAAGGGCGAACCGCGGGTGTTCCGCGCCAGCTCGAAGGATACCTCCCTGATGATGAAGACTATTTCCGCCGCGTCCCTGACGCTGCTCCTGGCCGGCGTGGCCTCCCCCGCCCTGGCCCAGTCTGCTCCCGACTGGAGCGGACCCTATATCGGCGTCTACGGCGGCGTGACGGAGAACAATGAGGTCGCCGGCGAAGACCTGATCTTCGACCGCGATTTCGACGGCGACTTCGACGACACGGTGGTTTTGAACGGCACCACCAACGACGCTTTCAGCCCCGGCTCCTGCTCGGGCAGCGCCCTGGGCCAGGCCTTCGCCAATGGCTGCGATATCGACCCGACCGGCGTCGAGGCCTCTGTGCGTCTCGGCTACGATATGCAGTTCGGCTCTTTCGTGGTCGGCGTCGTCGGTGAGCTGAGCGCCGCCGATCTCGAGGATTCCGTCACCGGATTCAGCACGACCCCGGCAGCCTATGTCTTCACCCGCGAGCTGGAAACGATGGCCGCCCTGCGCCTGCGCGCCGGCTTCGCCACCGGTCCGGCCCTGATCTACGTCACCGGCGGCGGCGCCATGGCCAAGCTCGAGAACAGTTTCCGTACCACCAACGGCGCCAACAGCTTCACCGAAATCGTCAACGAGGATGAGGCCGACGGCTACCAGCTCGGCGCCGGCGTCGAATGGCGTCTGGCCCCCAACCTGTCGCTGACCGGCGAGTATCTGTTCACCAACCTGCAGCCGGACGACCATGTCATCCGCGTCGGACAGGGAACCGCGCCCGCGACCAACCCCTTCATCCTGCCGCCCAACACGGTCGGCACGGACATGATGCGCGCCAATGACCGCATGGAGCTCCATGCGTTCAAGATCGGCATGAACGTCCGCTTCTGACCCGGCGATCCGGTTGATTGAAGACCGGCGCGACGCCGGCCCCGGAAACGGGGCCGGCGTTGTCGTTTGGGGGTTCCCGTCGCACGCGGGACGGCCTAGTCAGCGCCCGTCGGACGGACCCCTTGCCGAAGTGGCGAAGCGGCCTAGTCTGACTCCCATCTCCGGCGACCCGTTTGAGAGGTCGCGTCCACAAGAGACCTGCCCATGTCCGGCGAAACGGCCCCCGCCCACCCTCAGGCAATCACCCTGGAGGCGTTGGAGGCCCACTTCGACCAGCTGTCGCCCGGCGCGCCGGGCGGCCCTGCCCGGGATTTCCTGCGCCAGGCCTGGGAAGACTATGCGGCCGACGAGACGCCCGAGCTGGGCGGGCACGACATGGCCAACCTTCTCGCCCTCGCGTGGCGGGCGGCCGAGGGCCGTGCGCATGGCGAACCGGCGCGGATCACCCTGTCGCCGCTGCATGGCGCGGACGGGTCGCCGCTGGGTTACGACGTGCTCTTCGTCATCCAGGACGACCGGCCGTTCCTCGTCGACAGCGTGATGGGCGAACTGGCGGACGCCGGCGTGACCGTCCGGTCGATGTACCACCCGGTCACGGACGAGGAGGGCGGGCGCGAGTCCATCATCATCGTGGTTATGGACCCCCTGCCGCAGGAGCGACGCGACGCCCTGGGCGAAGGTCTGGTCCAGACGCTCAACGACGTGGCCAGCGCGGTCAACGGCCACGCCGGCATGGCGGCCCTGATGCATCGCTCGATCACCCATCTGGAGGCGCACCCGCACGGCGTCGCTCCCGATGTGCTGGCCGAGAACCTGGCCTTCCTGCAATGGCTCCAGGCGGATCATTTCGTCTTCCTCGGCGCGCGAGACTACGATTATCCGCGCAGCAAGGACGGCGGCTACGAGGCCGAGGCGCCCCTGTCCCAGTCGGGCGTCGGTCTGGGCGTGCTGGCCGATCCGGAACGCACCGTCCTGCGCCGCGCCAACGAACCGGCGGTGCTGACGAAGTCGATGAAGCGACAGCTGGACCTGTCCGAGCCGGTGACCGTGGCCAAGGCCAACGTCCGGTCCCGCGTCCATCGCCGGGCCTACATGGACTATATCGGGGTCAAGCGGTTCGGAACCGATGGGCGTCCCTCAGGCGAGACCCGGTTCGTCGGCCTGTTCACGGCGGAGGCCTATGACAAGACCGCGACCCAGGTGCCTCTGGTCCGCCGCAAGGTCGCCAATGCCCTGACCCGCGCGGGCAAGGTGGCCGGCAGCCACAGCGAAAAGCGGCTCAGGAACATTCTTGAGAACTATCCCCGCGACGAACTCTTTCAGATCGACGAGAACGAGCTGCTTGGGATCGCGCTCGGCATTCTGCATCTGCATGACCGTCCGCGGATAAAGACCTTTACCCGTCAGGACCCGTTCGACCGTTTCGTCTCGGTGCTGGCCTTCATCCCGCGCGAGCGGTTCGACGCCTCTGTTCGGGAGCGGATCGGCAATATCCTTGCCAAGGCCTGGGGGGGACGTCTTTCGGCCTGGTACCCGCAGCTGTCGGACCAGCCGCTGGTCCGCATCCACTACATCATCGGCGTGACCCCGGGTGATCATCCGTGCCCGGATCAGGCCGCGCTCGACGCCGAGATCACCGAGGCCGGGCGCAGCTGGGTCGACCGCTTCGAGAGCGCCCTGCGCCGGGCCGATGTCGATGATGTCGCCGTCGGGCCACTGAGCGCCAAATGGGCCGAAGCCTTCGGCGCCGGCTATCGCGACCGCTATGACGCCACCGAAGCGGTGCTCGATTTGCAGGCCGTCGACGCGCTGAACGACAGCGGGCTGAACGACGGCGGCGAGCCGGTTGCGGTGCGGGCCTTCCGTGTCGAGGGCGAGGGGTCGCTCAATTTCCGCTTCAAACTCTATCGCCGCGGCGCGGCGGTGCCGCTGTCCGACGTGCTGCCGATCCTCGCCGACATGGGTCTGAAGACGCTTGAGGAATGGGGCCATGCCCTGCGCCCGACCGGCGAGCCCGAAATCCATGTCCATGAGTTCCTCATGGAGGATCCGCGTGGGGGCGATATTCAGTTCGCCGATGTGAAGGGCCCGTTCGAAGCGGCCTTCTCGGCGGTATGGACCGGTCGGACCGAAAGCGACGGCTTCAACCGGCTGGTGCTGGAGCTGGGCGTCCACTGGCGCGAGGCGGCGCTGGTGCGGACCCTCGCCCGCTATCGCCAGCAGACCGGCCTCGACCCCAGCCAGGCGGTGCAGGAAGAGGCACTGCGGGATTATCCGGCGGTCGCGCGCGGGCTCCTGGCCCTGTTCGCCGCGAAATTCGACCCGGCTGCGGGCGGCGACGCGGCCAGCCGCGAGGCGGCGGTTGGCAAGCTGGTCGCGAAGATCAATGACCTGCTGCAGGAGGTGAAGAGCCTCGACCACGATCGCGCGCTGCGACGGATGGTCCTGCTGGTGCAGGCGATCAAACGCACCAACTACTATCAGACCACCGCCGACGGGGCGCACAAGGCGCACATCTCGATCAAGATCGCCTCGCGAGAACTGGCCGACCTGCCCCTGCCCAAGCCGTTCCGCGAGATTTTCGTCTGGGCTCCGCATATCGAAGGCGTCCACCTGCGCTTCGGCCCGGTTGCGCGGGGCGGCCTGCGCTGGTCCGACCGCCGCGACGACTTCCGCACCGAGGTTCTGGGGCTGGTGAAGGCCCAGCAGGTCAAGAACGCCGTCATCGTGCCCGTCGGCTCCAAGGGCGGCTTCTTCCCCAAACATCTGGCGGCCATCGTCCGCGCCGGGGGCGACCGCGACGCCCAGCAGGCCGAGGCCATCCGCGCCTACAGGACCTTCCTGTCGGGCCTGCTCGACATCACCGACAACATCGACAAGTCCGGCGCCGTCACCCATCCGCAGAACGTGGTCCGGTTCGAGGGCGACGACCCCTATCTGGTCGTGGCCGCCGACAAGGGCACGGCGACCTTCTCGGACATCGCCAACGGCATTTCGGCCGACTACGGCTTCTGGCTGGACGACGCCTTCGCCAGTGGCGGATCGGTCGGCTACGACCACAAGGTCATGGGCATCACCGCCCGCGGCGCCTGGGAGGCGGTCAAGCGCCACTTCCGCGAGATGGGCAAGGACATCCAGTCCGAGCCCTTCACCGTGGTCGGCGTCGGCGATATGTCGGGCGATGTGTTCGGCAACGGCATGCTGCTGTCGAAGGCGATCAAACTGGTCGCCGCCTTCGACCACCGCGACATCTTCATCGACCCCAACCCCGACCCGGCCTCCAGCTGGGTCGAGCGCGACCGGATGTTCAAACTGCCGCGCTCGTCCTGGCAGGACTACGACAAGTCGAAGATTTCAAAGGGCGGCGGCGTCTTCCCGCGCTCGGCCAAGTCGATCGAGCTGAGTCCTGAAATCAAGGCCGTGCTCGACATCCAGGAAGACGTCGTCGATCCGGCGACCCTGATGAAGGCCATTCTGCTGGCCCCGGCCGAGCTGCTCTATTTCGGCGGCATCGGCACCTATGTGAAGGCGCCGCACGAGACCGACGCCCAGGTCGGTGACAAGGCCAATGACGCCATCCGGGTCGACGGCGGCGAGCTGCGCGCCAAGGTGATCGGCGAAGGCGCCAACCTGGGCCTGACCCAGGCCGGACGCATCGCCTTTGCGATGAGCGGCGGCCGGATCAATACCGACGCCATCGACAATTCGGCCGGAGTCGACAGCTCCGACCATGAGGTCAACATCAAGATCTTGATCGGAGCCGCCATCGCCTCGGGCGCCCTGAAGACCGGCGATCGCAACGCCCTTCTGGCGTCCATGACCGACGAGGTCGGCCTGAAGGTCCTGGCCCACAACTACGATCAGACCCTGGCGGTGTCGCTGCAGGAGGACGACGGCGCCGGCGCCCTCGATTCCCAGCAACAATTCATGCTGTGGCTGGGCGCCAAGGGCAAGCTGGACCGCAAGGTCGAGGGCCTGCCCGACGATGTGAAGCTGGCCGAGCGCAAGCTGGCCGGTCAGGCCCTGACCCGGCCCGAGCTGGCCGTGCTGACGGCCTATTCCAAGCTGGAACTGTTCGACGACATTGTCAGCTCGACGGCGCCGGACGATCCATTTTTCAAACAGACGCTCGTCCGCTACTTCCCGGCCCCGCTGGCGAAGTTCGAGGCCGACATGCAGCGCCACCGCCTGCGCCGCGAGATCGTTTCGACAATCCTGTCGAACGAGATCGTCAACATGTGCGGCCCGACCTTCCCGGAGCGCCTGCGCCAGTCGGCCCGCTGCGATACGGCCGCCATGGTTCTCGCCTTCGAGGCGGCGCGCCAGATCTTTCGGCTCGACCAGGCATGGGACGAAGTCTCCGCCCTCGACCTGAAGATTCCTGCCGAGGCCCAGACCGCCCTGTATCAGGAGATATCGATGGTCCTGCGTCGCCAGACCTTCTGGCTGGCGCGCCGCGCGGTTCGACCCGGTTCCACCGTTGAGGCCCTCATCGCCGCCTATCAGCCGGCGGCGGACGCCCTGCGCGCGGTCGGCGGCTCTGTCCTGTCCCGGTTCGAACAGGGCCGTCTCGAGGGGCGCGTCCAGACCTTCGTCGGCCTTGGCGCCCCCGAGGCCATGGCCCGCAATGTCGCCCTTCTGCGGCCTCTGGTGGCGACGGCCGACATCGGCGACCTGGCGCGTCAGGCGGGCTGGCCGGAGCCGGTCATGGCCACCCTGTATCACCAGGTCGGCGCCGCCTTCGATTTTGATCGGCTGCGGGCCGGCGCCGGGGCCGTGCCCTCCGTCGATCATTTCGACCGGCTGGCCGTGCGTCGCCTGATCGAGGACCTGATGGTCGAGCAGATGACCCTGACCCGGGCCGTGGCCGCGGAATCGACGGTCTCCGCCGGTTCAGACGAGGCCGCCGCCGAAGCGGCCGTCGATGCCTGGATTGGGCCGCGCCAGAGCATTGTGGAGGGTCTGCGCGCCTCGATCGATGAGATCGTGGCCTCAGGTTCCGGCTGGACCTTCGCCAAGCTGACCATCGCCAACAGCGTCATCCGTGAGATCGCTTCGTCAGCGGGCTGAGTGGTCCTGCAGGGCCGCCGCTTCGCGCTTGCGACCGGGTTCTGCTAGCGTACCCGGCTGAGGGAGAGGCTGATGCCGCGCAAGTTTCTGGTGGTCGTCGACGACAGTCCGGAGTTTGAGACGGCGCTGCGGTATGCCGCGCGGCGGGCCCGGTCGACCGGCGGCCGCGTGGCTCTTTTGCGCGTCATCCCCGCTGCGGCGTCTGACGCCCACTGGGCCGGGGTGCGTGAGGAGATCGAGCGCCAGACGCGGGTCGAGGCCGAAACGTCGCTGAACAAATGGGCGGGAGAGGCGGCGGAGCGGTCCGGCGCGACGCCGGTGTTGCTGATCGAACGCGGCGAGCCCCAGGACGCCATCCGCAAGGTCGTCGGCGAGGATGCCGAGATCAAGATCCTCGTGCTCGCGGCGAGCAGCGGCGGGCGCGGGCCGGGACCGCTGGTCTCTGCCGTGGTCAAACAGGGCGCGTCCTTCACCGGGCGCAAACTGCCGGTGACCATCGTGCCGGGCGAGTTGACTGAGATGGACATCGAGGATCTGGCGTGAAGAAAGCGGCTCGTGACCAGCGACTAGTGGTTGGCCGGTCGGGCCGGGTGACCTGCTTTCGAGCCCTGACGCTGCTGTCGCCAGCCACTAGCCACTAGCCACTCCTCAGGTCTTGAACCCACCGCTCTGCGAGCGCACTTACCCGCCATGTTCATCCAGACCGAACCGACCCCGAATCCCAACGCGCTGAAATTCCTGCCCGGGCGGGATGTGTCATCCGATCCGCGTGACTTCGTGAACCGGGATGAGGCCGCGGCATCCCCGCTCGCCGAGGCTCTGTTCGAGCTCGAGGGCGTGACCGGAATCTTCTTCGGCTACGACTATATTTCGGTCACGCGTCGCCCCGACGGTCCCGACTGGCCGCAGATGAAGGCGCCCATCCTCGCGGTGATCATGGATCACTTCGTTTCGGGCGCGCCGCTGATGCGCGACGGGACGACGTCCGACAATGCCGCTACCGGCGAGGACTCCGAGATCGTGATCGAGATCAAACAGCTGCTGGACAGCCGTGTGCGCCCCGCCGTGGCCCAGGACGGCGGCGACATCCTGTTCGACGCCTTCAACGAGGAGACGGGCGTCCTGACCCTGCGGATGCGCGGCGCCTGCGCCGGCTGCCCCTCGTCCTCCGCCACCTTGAAGGCGGGGGTCGAGCAGATGATGAAACACTACATCCCCGAAGTGACCTCGGTTGAGCAGGTGATCTGAAGCGCCAGCCCGACGCCGTTCTGCACAAGGCGTTGTGATGCACCAGTATGCCTCGGCGCGTGACGAGCGTTGACACCCCAACACCCTGAAACGAATCCGTCCTCGCTTCCGGACGGCGACTGCGCCATCATCACTCCATGCCCCGGTTCCAGAGCGACAACGACGCGCGGCGTCTCGGCGAAGCCCTCGCGGCCCTGCGCCGCGACCGCGCCCTTTCCCAGGCAGAGGCCGGTCGTCGTGCGGGCATGACCAGCCAGGGGTGGGGCCTGTATGAGACCGGCAAGCGCTCCGGCCTGTATCGTCCGGATGTCCAGCGCCGCCTGACCGCCGCCCTCGACGCCACGCCGGAGGATCTGCTGTTCCATCAGGGACCGGCGGCCCCCGGCATGGCCAGCGAGGGGCGCGCCTTTGTCCATGCGCCCAAAATCCCCACGAGGGCCGCCCCGCGTCGGCTGCAGTTGTCCAATGACGATCTCGCGCCCTGGGCCGCCTCGGGTGTGGTTGTGGAGTACGAACCCGGCCGCTGGCCCCGGCGCGATCAGGGCTGTGTGATCGAGATGGCGGACGGCGAGGTCCGGGTCCGGATTTATGAGGGCGCCGACGCCGGGGCGCTGACCGTGCGGGGGGGTTCCGGGGGCCTGACAGCGCATGAGCGGATCGCCCGGTCAGACACCCGGGTCGTCTCCGCCGTCACAGCCCGGCTGGAACTCTGATGAAACGAATTGATTGCAACGTTTTCGTTTCCATGAAACAGTCTTCTCCTGAGAGGGAGGCGGCGGACGACCATGGCGAGGATCGGCGGACGGGACGAGATCGACGCCTATGTGGGGGCGCGGATCGGGCTGCGGCGCTCGGCGCTCGGCCTGTCCCAGAGCGCCCTCGCCCAGCAGCTGGGGATCAGTTTCCAGCAGGTGCAGAAATACGAGACCGGCCAGAACCGTATCTCCGCCTCGCGCCTGCACCGGGCGGCGACGGTTCTGGGGACCTCGGTGGAGACCTTCTTCCCGCCGGTCGAGACGGCCCGCGGCGCGGCGGACGAGGGGTGGGAGACGCTGCGCTTTCTCACGGCCACCGTCGACGGTCGGTCGGTGGCCTCTGGTTTTCCGTTGATCGAGGATCGCGACGTCCGGCGGGCGGTGGCGCGCATCGTGCGGGCGCTGGCGCGAGGCGACTGACCGCGCCGGGTACGGGGGCCGCGGCATGAAATTGATGGTCGTCGATACGGCCCTGGGCCTGTGCACCGCCGGCGTGTTCGAGGTGGATGGCGCGGGCGTGCGCCGGCTCGGCCTGCGGTCCGAGCCGATGGTGAAGGGCCACTCCGAACGCATCGCCGGATACGCCCGCGAGGCGGCGGCGCAGGCGGGCCTGGCGTTCGCCGACCTCGATCGCATCGGCGTGACGGTCGGCCCGGGCTCGTTCACGGGCCTGCGTGTCGGTCTGGCCTTCGCCCAGGGGCTGGCCGCGGCGCTGGACCGGCCGGTGGTCGGCGTCTCGGCCCTGGACGCCCTTGCGGCTTCGGCGGGCGAGGGGGCGACGGTCGCAGCCCTGATCGATGCCCGGCGCGGCCAGGTCTATGCCCGGTTCTGGCGCGGCGCTGCGCCGGACGGGCCGGCGGAAGCCCTCTCGATCGACGCGGCGGCGGCCCGAATCCCGAGCCTGGGGAGAGACGCCGTGCTGGTCGGCTCCGGCGCGGCCCTGTTCACCGATGTCGCAGCGGGAAGGACCGTCCTGACCCTGGAGGGCCCGGCGCCCGAAGCCCTCGCGCGGCTGGCGGCGCTGGCCGATCCGGCTTCCGCCCTGGCCCGTCCGCTGTATCTGCGCGCCCCCGATGCGACGCCGCCCACCCGCCTGCCGGGCCAGGCCCGCGGCCCGGTCCGGGCCCCGTGACCGCCGCCGCCGCGGCTGTGCGTCTGGCCGAACGCCACGCGGCCGCCTTCGCCGCGCCCTGGGACGCCGCGGCGTTTGAGGCCCTGCTGGGTCAGGCAGGGGTCTTCGTCATCGAGGAACCCGACGGCTTCATTCTACTGCGCGCGGTCGCTGATGAGGCGGAAATCCTGACGCTTGCGGTTTGTCCGTCGGCGCGACGTCAGGGCCTCGGCGCCCGGCTGGTCAGCGAAGGCGCGAGAGCGGCGGCGGCGCGTGGCGCTGTACGACTGTTTCTCGAGGTGGCCGATGACAACGCCGCCGCCCTGGCCCTCTACGCTCGCGCGGGCTTCGCAGAGGCGGGGCGGCGGCCCGGCTACTACGCCCGGCCCGGCGGCGACCGGCAGGACGCGCTGATACTGGCTCTCAACTTGCCGGCGGCGCTTCCCTAGCGCGGACGGCCCGCCTATCCTGTCGGCCATGGACCGGATCGAGAGACTCTGCGCCGACCGCGGCATGCGCATGACCGAGCAGCGGCGGGTGATCGCCCGCGTGCTTTCCAGCGCCGACGACCACCCGGACGTCGAGGAACTGTACCGACGCGCCTCGGCCATCGATCCGCACATTTCGATCGCCACCGTCTATCGCACCGTCCGCCTGTTCGAGGAGGCCGGCGTGGTCGAGAAGCACGATTTCGGCGACGGCCGCAGCCGGTATGAAGAGGCTGGCGATGACCACCACGACCACCTGATCGACACCCGCACCGGCGAAGTCATCGAATTCTTCGACGCCGAGATCGAACGTCTGAAGACCGAAATCGCCGAACGGCTGGGCTTCGAACTGATCGGTCACAAGCTGGAGCTCTACGGCAAGGCCATCGCCGGCGCGGAGCCATCCAAGCGCGAGGGCCTGATCTTCACCCGCCACGCCCACCGCGTCGATCCGGACAAGCTGGATATCTGATCCGGCAGCCGCGCCCCGGGTTCCGGTAGCCTGTCCGACCCCGGCGCGCTAAACACGCCGTCCATGACAGAAACCCTCGTCCCGCCGCAGGACGGACCGGCCGCGCCCAAGCGGCTGTTCATCAAGACCTACGGCTGCCAGATGAACGTCTATGACAGCGAGCGCATGGCCGATGTGCTGCGCCCGCTCGGCTATGCCACGACCGATACGGCCGAGGGCGCCGACTTCGTCATCCTCAACACCTGCCATATCCGCGAGAAGGCGGCCGAGAAGGTCTATTCCGAACTGGGCAAGCTGCGGGAGATGAAGGACGCGCGGTCGGCGGCGGGGCAGGGGGGCATGACCATCGCCGTGGCCGGCTGCGTCGCCCAGGCCGAGGGCGAGGAGATCATGCGACGGCAGCCTGCGGTCGATCTGGTGGTCGGACCGCAGGCCTATCATCAGCTGCCCGAGCTGCTGACCCGCACGGCGCGGGCGCGGGGCGAGCGGATCGGAGCCGACTTCGCCCCGGTCGACAAATTCGACGCCCTGCCCGGAACGCGCGGGGTCGACGGCCCGACCGCCTTCCTGACGGTGCAGGAGGGTTGCGACAAATTCTGCACCTTCTGCGTCGTGCCCTACACCCGGGGGGCCGAATGGTCGCGACCGGTCGCGGCGGTGCTGGCCGAGGCCCGGGAGCTGGCTGAGAAGGGCGTGCGCGAGGTCACCTTGCTGGGCCAGAACGTCAACGCCTATGACGGGGAGGGGTCGGACGGCGCGCCCTCGACCCTGGCCCGGCTGGCCTGGGCGCTGGCCGACATCCCCGGCATCGACCGGATCCGCTACACGACCAGCCACCCCAACGACATGAGCGACGACCTGATCGCAGCCCATGGCGAGCTTGAGGCCCTGATGCCCTGGCTGCACCTGCCCGTGCAGTCCGGTTCGGACCGCATACTGCGGGCGATGAACCGCAAGCACGGGCGGCAGAAATATCTCGACCTGATCGACCGCGTCCGGTCGGCGCGTCCTGACATCGCCCTGTCCGGGGATTTCATCGTCGGCTTCCCCGGCGAGACGGAAACCGATTTCGAGCAGACCATGGATCTGGTGCGCCGCGTTCAATACGCCTCGGCCTTCTCCTTCATGTATTCGCCGCGTCCCGGTACGCCGGCGGCCGGCATGGCGGGTCAGGTTCCGGCCGCTGTCGCGCGCGACCGTCTGCACGCGCTCCAGACCCTGTTGTGGGAGCAGCAGACGGCCTTCAACGCCGCCATGGCCGGGCGGACCATGGATGTGCTGTTCGAAAAGAAGGGCCGTCACGGCGCCCAGGCCATCGGCCGCTCGCCCTGGCTGCAATCGGTCCATGTCGACGACGCGGATCATCTGATCGGCCGGATCGTTCCGGTGGAGATCGTACACGGCCAGCAGAATTCCCTGAAGGGTCGGCTGGTGAAGCAGAAGGCCGTTCATGGCGCGTGAGAGTGAGTTCCTGGCCCTGGGCGATACCGCCCTTCGCGCCGTCATCGGGCCCAACAGCCGGCACCTGGCCCTGATCGAGGACCGGTTCAAGGTTCTGGTCGAGACGCCCGGCGGCGGTGTGTCGATCAATGGCTCGGCGCGCGACCGCGCCCAGGCCAAACGGGTCATCGAGACCCTGGCGGACCGCGCCGACGCCGGCGCCGAGATCACCGAGGCCGATGTGCGCACAGCCCTGGGCGCCGCTGTGGCCCAGCCGCGGGCAGGGCAGGGGAGTGTGGCCCCTGACGCCATCGCCCTGCCGGTCGGACGGCGCGGCGCCATCGCCCCCAAGACGGCGGCCCAGGCCAACTATCTGTCGCTGCTCAGCCAGTGTGAATTGACCTTCGGCGTCGGCCCGGCGGGCACCGGCAAGACGTTTCTTGCGGCAGCCTACGGCGCCTCATTGTTGCGGCGGGGGCAGGTGGACCGGCTGGTCATCACTCGTCCCGCTGTCGAGGCGGGTGAGAAGCTGGGCTTCCTGCCGGGCGACCTGAACGAAAAGGTCGATCCCTACCTCGCCCCCATCTGGGAGGCCTTGAACGACATCCTCGGTCCCGACGATGTCCGCCGCCGGCGCGACAAGGGCGAGATCGAGGCCGCGCCGATCGCCTTCATGCGCGGCCGGACCCTGGCCCACGCCTTCATCATCGTCGACGAGGCGCAGAACACCTCGCGGCTGCAGATGAAGATGGTTCTGACGCGGCTGGGCGAGGGCGCGCGGATGGTGGTGACCGGCGACCCGTCGCAGGTCGATCTGCTGAACCCGCGTGACTCGGGCCTGAAACACGCCCTGCGCATTCTCGAGGATGTGAAGGGGGTCGGGGTGCAGCGGTTCGAGGCCCAGGACGTGGTCCGCCATGCCATGGTCGAGCGGATCGTGCGCGCCTATGACGCCGACGCGGCCAGCCGCCGGCCCGCCGCCGACCTTGAGGATCCCGACTCGTGATCGAGGTCGAGGTCGAGGATGAAGCCTGGACCGCCGCCCTGCCGGACGCCGTCGCCCTGGTCGAACGGGCGGCGACGGCGGCGCTGGCCGGAGTTGAAGGCGATGTTGTCGTCCTGCTGACCGACGACGCGGCGGTGCGGGACATCAACGCCCGTTTCCGCGACCGCGACCAGCCGACCAATGTCCTGTCCTTCCCGGCCGCCGAAAGCGCCGCGCCGCATCTCGGCGACTTGATGCTGGCCTTCGGCGTGTGCGCGCGCGAGGCGGCGGCGCAGGGCAAGACCCTGGCCGACCATCTGACGCATCTGACGGTCCACGGCGTGCTCCACCTTCTGGGTCGGGACCATGTCGATGAGGCCGAGGCCGAGGCGATGGAGGGCGAGGAACGAACCCTGCTTGCCAGCCTTGGCGTCGCGGACCCATACAGGCCCCATGAACCTCCTCACGGCGACGCTTGACGACGACGGCCCGCGCGCGCGGCTGATCCTGCGTTTCGGCCGCATCGGTCTGGCGCTGGCGGCCGGGGCTGCGGCGGCGCTGGCGCATCCGCCGTTCGGCGTCCTGCCGGGCCTGCTGGGCTATGCGCTGCTGATGTTCCTCGCCGAGCGGGCGACCTCGGTGCGCGGCGGCTTCTGGATGGGCTGGCTGGCGGGCTTCGCCTATTTCTTCATCAGCTGCTGGTGGGTGGCCGAGGCCTTTCTGGTCAATCCGGCCCAGGCCTGGATGGCGCCCTTCGCAGCTTCGCTCCTGCCCATCGGTCTGGGCCTGTTCTGGGGGACGGCCACGGCCCTGTACCGCCGCTTCCTGCCCGGCGGGGTCAAGCGGGCGCTGTTCTTCGCCGCCCTGTTCTGCCTGCTGGAATGGCTGCGCGGCCATGTCCTGACCGGTTTCCCCTGGAATCCCGCCGGGGCCAGCTGGAGGGCCGGGTCGGCGGCGTCCCAGTTCGCGGCGGTGGCGGGCGTCTACGGGCTCAGCTTCGTCACCGTGGCGGCGGCGGCTGCGTTCGGGCCTCTGTTGGGCGCCGGTCCGCGCAAGGCCCGCATCGGCGCGGCCGTGCTCGGAGGATTGGTCCTTGCGGGGCTGCTGATCGGTGGCGCGGTGCGGCTGTCGCGGGCGGAGCTGGCCCTGACCGACACCGTGGTGCGCATCGTCCAGGCCGACGTCGACCAGGAGTCCAAATGGACCCCCGAGGCCTATCGCGGCATCGTCGATCGCTATGTCAATCTGACGGCCCGACCCGGGGCCTTGGTCCCCGACCTGATCATCTGGCCCGAGGGAGCGCTGCCGGCCTCGGCCAATCAGGTGTTCGCGCCCGGCTCGCCCGAGGCTGTCGCCATCGCCCGTGCGGTACAGCCGGGGCAGAGCCTGATCGTCGGTCTGGGCCGTGGTCTTCCCGACCCCTCGGCGCCGGAAGGCGCGCGCTATTTCAACAGCCTCTTTGTCCTGACGGACCAGGGCGGCGACGGGCTGAACATCAGCGCGGTCTATGACAAGTACCGGCTGGTGCCGTTCGGCGAATACCTGCCGGCAGGCGGCCTGCTGGGGGCCCTCGGGGTGCGCAGCCTGACGCACATGCCCACCGATTTCAGTCCCGGCCCCCGCCCCGCGCCCATCGACATTCCCGGCGCGCCGCGGGCCCAGCCCCTGATCTGCTACGAGAGCCTCTATCCGGGTTTCACGCCCGGCGGGGCCGGCCGCCCGGAGTGGATCGTCAACATCTCCAACGACGCCTGGTTCGGCCGCAGCTCCGGTCCGCTCCAGCATCTGAATCTGGCCAGCTATCGCGCCATCGAGACCGGGTTGCCGGTGGTGCGATCCACGCCGACCGGTGTCTCGGCCATGATCGATCCCTGGGGTCGGGTGATCGGCGACCAGCGACTGGAGCCGGGCGAGAGCGGCGTCATCGACGCCCGCCTGCCCCGGCCGACGGCGCCGACGATCTACGGACGGTTCGGCGACCTGCTGTTCTGGCTGGCGGTGCTTGCGGGGCTGGGGATCGCCGCGCCTTGGGACAGGGTGTTCGGTCGCCGAATCACCACCTGATTTCCTCCGGAATCGGCCTGATTCACGCCATGCGAGAGAGCTAGAACCGGTTACGCAACCCCTGCTGGGCGGGGCGCCGCCGTTTTTGCATTTTTTGGTGACAGGGACCAATCGCAAGCGCATTCAGACTTGGCGGTAAGCAACCGAAGGACGAACGGACGATGGCGAGAGGCAAGGGCGAGGATGGTCCTCATCCCGTGGACCGGCATGTGGGGCGGCGCGTTTGCGAAAAGCGTCTCGCGCTCGGTTATAATCAAAGCGATCTCGGGCGCGCGCTCGGCCTGACCTTCCAGCAGATCCAGAAATACGAGAAGGGCGCCAACCGCGTCTCGGCGTCCAAGCTCTGGGACATCGCGCGCTTCTTCAAGGTCGATATCGGCTATTTCTTCGAAGGCCTGACCGGCGCCCAGATCGCGGGCATGGCCGAAGGTAGCGGCTCTTTCGAGCACGACTTTCCGGCCACGCGCTACACCATCGAAATCAGCCGTCTGGCGCCCCAGCTGTCTACCCGGCAGCAGAAGCTGGCCCTGGAGTTGATCCGGGACATGGCTGACCGCAAGGAGACGGACGAGGACTGATCTCCCGTCCGGCCCGGTCCCCTTATTCCTCCGACGATCCCGCGCGCCGCCGGCCGAAAGTCGGCGCGGCGTCCTTCTGCTCGGCCCAGTAGGCCGCGCCGTCGCGTGGCTTGAACATCGTCTTGGGCACGCCGTCCCGCGACACCACCGCAAAGGTGTTGGTCGAGGCCTGATACAGCAGCACATCACCATTGGGCCGCTCGACCCGGTCCGTCCCCGCGGGCGGGCGCGCGGTGAAGGCCTGAACCCTGGCCAGATAGTCCTGGGGCGTCGCCGCGCCGAAATCGGCCCCGTTGCGCTCGAAAAGCCGGGTGATCTTGGCATCGACGGTTTCGCGTCGATTGGCGGTCAGCGCCGGCCGGATCGTTTCCGAAGCGCCCTCGCCGGCCACCGCCGCGGTGCCGGTCGAGGCGGCCGGGGCCGCCTCCGCTCCCTCCGCCGCCCGATCGCGCGTCTCGACGGCCGACCCGCCGTTGCCGCATCCGGCCAGTCCCAGTCCGAGGCCCAGCAAGCCCGCGGCCATCCCAGCAAAACCCTTGTTGGCGAACACGAATCCCTCCCATGGTTGAAACCCGCCAAGGTGGAGATAACCACAGGTCATGTGTTCTTGCAATGTTCCATATCGGCTCGGGTTCTTCTCGACGCCGCCCGGCCGCATCGCTAGATCAGCGGCATGACCACGCCCTCGCTGTCCGGACGCAAGATCCTGCTGATCGTCGGCGGCGGCATTGCCGCCTACAAGGCGCTGGAGCTCGTTCGCCTGCTGAAGAAGGCCGGCGCCGAGGTCATGAGCGTACTGACCGCGGCGGGCGCCGAGTTCGTGACGCCGATGTCCCTGGCCGCCCTGACCGGCCAGCCCGTGCGCCAGAACCTGTTCATGCCCGAGGACGAGACGGCCATGGGCCATATCGAGCTGTCGCGCTGGGCTGATCTGGTGGTCGTGGCGCCTGCGACCGCGGGGCTGATCGCCAAGGCGGCCAACGGCATGGCCGACGACCTGGCCTCGACCACCCTGCTCGCTACCGACAAACGGGTGCTGCTGGCCCCGGCGATGAATGTGCGGATGTGGCTGCACCCGGCGGTGCAGGCCAATGTCGAGCTGCTGAAGGGCTTCGACGGCTTCCACGGCATGGCGGTGGTCGGGCCGGACGACGGCGAAATGGCCTGCGGGGAGTTCGGGCCGGGCCGAATGGCCGAGCCGGCGGCGATCCTGTCGGCGATCGAGGGCCTGCTTGCGGGCCCCAATGGTCGGCCGCTGGCTGGACGCAGGGCCGTGGTCACCGCCGGACCGACCTTCGAGCCGATCGACCCGGTGCGCGGCCTGACCAACCGCTCCAGCGGCAAACAGGGCTACGCCATCGCCGAGGCCCTCGCCCGGTTGGGCGCGCAGGTGACGCTGGTGTCGGGACCCGTGGCCCTGGCCGCCCCGGTCGGCGTCGAACGGGTGTGGGTCGAAACCGCGCGCGAGATGCTGGCGGCGGTGGCGGCGGCCCTGCCGGCCGAGATCGCTGTGATGAGCGCCGCGGTGGCCGACTGGCGCGTCGACGGCGTCGCCTCGGGCAAGATCAAGAAGGCGCCCGGCGGCCCGCCGTCGCTGTCCCTGATCGAGAACCCCGACATCCTCGCCGGCATTTCCGCGCCCGGAAAGAAGCGGCCGAAACTGGTCGTCGGCTTCGCCGCGGAGACGACCGACCTCGAAGCCAACGCCCGCAGCAAGCTGTCGCGCAAGGGCTGCGACTGGATCGTCGGCAACGACGTGTCCGACGACGTCTTCGGCGCGGACGGCAATACGGTCACCCTGTTCACCCGCGACGGCTCGGCCGAGACCTGGCCGCGCCAGTCCAAAGCCGAGGTGGCGAGGAAGCTCGCCGCGAAAATCGCCGACCATTTCAAAGCCTGAGAGCCTGTCCGCATGACCACCGTCCGCGCCGAACGCCTGCCCCATGCCGAAGGCCTGCCCCTTCCGGCCTATGAAACCGGCGGCTCGGCCGGGATGGATCTGCGTGCGGCGGTCGCCGAGGACGCGCCGCTGACGCTGGCGCCCGGCGCGCGGGCGCTGGTTCCGACGGGGCTGAAGATCGCGCTGGAGCCCGGTTTCGAAGCCCAGGTGCGGCCGCGCTCGGGTCTGGCGCTGAAACACGGCCTGACCTGCCTGAACTCGCCCGGGACCATCGACAGCGACTACCGCGGCGAAGTCGGGGTCATCCTGATCAACCATGGACAGGAGCCCTTCGTGGTCCGCCGCGGGGAACGCATCGCACAGATGGTCATCGCCCGGCACGAACAGGCGGCCATGGTCGAGGTCGCGGCTCTCGACGAAACCGCGCGCGGGGCGGGCGGTTTCGGCTCGACGGGACGTTAAGCGGAGCCATTCTCGCCGACCGGCGTTAACCCTGTGACCGGCCAAGCTTGGGCCGCACTCAGGAGGTTGGCGTAATGCTAGATTCGATCGGCGCGTTTCTCACCGGCATCTTCGGCCTCGCCCAGGGCGGGTTCGACACCATCAACCAGGTCACCGGTCTGGTCATCGCCGTGATCGCGACCCTGATGATGCCCGCCTGGAGCCGGCTGTGGGCCACGGCCCTGGGGTCGGCCTTCGTCTTCATTCTGGTGGGTCTTGTGCGGCCCATGCTCGATGGCGGCGCCTTCGTGATGCCGGCGCTGCTGACGATGAGCTTCTGGATGACCGTTCTGGCGCTGTTTCTGGGCTTCGCCGTCGTGATCGCGGTGATGTTCTTCATCAAGTCGCTGTTCGTCGGTCGCGGTCACGGCCGCCACAGACACGCGCACTGACTTTCGGCAGGCCGTCAGGCCTGCCGGAACCCCAGCACATCCTGCATGTCGTAGAGGCCGGGCTTGCGGCTGCGGACCCAGGCGGCGGCGGCGACGGCGCCGCGGGCGAACAGGGACCGGTCGATGGCGGAGTGGCTGAGGGTCAGGGTCTCGTCCTCGGAGGCGAACAGCACGGTGTGCTCGCCGATGACGCCCCCCGCGCGCAGGGAGGCGAAGCCGATCTTGCCCGCTTCCCGCTCGCCGGTGATGCCGTCCCAGGGGGCGGTCCGGACGTCGGCCAGATCGACGTCGCGACCGTTGGCGGCGGCTTCGCCCAGCATCAGGGCTGTACCTGACGGCGCGTCGACCTTCCGGCGGTGATGGGTCTCGAGCACCTCGATGTCCCAGTCGGCCGCGTCGAGCCGCTGGGCCGCGTGTTCCACCAGCCCGATCAATATGTTGACGCCGAGCGAGAAGTTTCCGCTGCGCACGATGGCGATCTTCTCCGCCGCCTTGTGGATGTCGGTTTCCTGCTCCGGCGTCAGACCCGTCGAGCCAATGACGAGGGCCGGCCCGCCGCGTTCGGCGCAGGTCCGGGCCAGTTCGACCGAGGCGTCCGGGGTCGAGAAGTCGATGATCACGTCGCACAGCGACAGGTCGGGCGTCTCGCCGCGGTCGAAGCGGGCGGCGACGACGACGTCCTCGCGGGCGTCCAGAACGGTCGAGACGGCCCGGCCCATCCGGCCGCGCGCGCCGGAAATGCCGGCGTGGAAGATGGCGCTCAACTCAGACCCCTGTCAGTTCGCGGACATTCTGGCGCTATTCGGTAGCGCCGTCATCCTTGGCCGACGACTACTGCGGCGCTTCGGATCCGAGGATGTCGGCCCAGAAGCGTTTGGCCTTGCCGGCGAAGGACGAGTTGCGCGGCGTCTGGCTCTCGCCGAGCGAGGCGGCCAGCTCCTGAAGCAGCTCCTTCTGGTGGGCGGTCAGGTCCGTCGGCGTCTCGACGAACAGTTCGACCACCAGATCGCCGCGGTTCTTGCCGTTCAGATGCGGCATGCCCTTGCCCTTGATGCGGACGGTCTTGCCGGTCTGGGCCCCGGCGGGGACGCTGACGGGCGCCCGGCAACGGCCGTCGCAGGCTTCGGAGGTCAGGCAGGGCGCGTCGATCTCGCCGCCCAGGGCCGCCGTGGTCATGGGCACGGGCACGGTGACCAGCAGGTCGAGATTGTCGCGCTCGAACAGTTCGTGGGGCGTGACCGAGATGAAGACATAGAGGTCGCCGCGCGGACCGCCGCGCGTGCCGGCGTCGCCCTCGCCCGACAGGCGGATGCGCGAGCCGTCGTCGACCCCGGCCGGGACCTTGAGCTGCAGTTTGCGGTTCTTGCGCACCTGGCCGTGGCCGGCGCAGGCGGTGCAGGCGTCGGCGGCCGCCAGACGGGAGCCCTGACCACCGCAGTGAGGGCAGGTCCGCTCGACCTGGAAGAAGCCGTTGGCCGAGCGCACGCGGCCTTGTCCCTGGCAGGTGGTGCAGGTGGTCGCCTTGGCGCCCTTCTTCGCGCCGGAGCCGTCGCAGGTCTCGCAGGCGGCGGTCGTGGGTACGGCGATCTCGACGTCGGAGCCCTTGTAGGCCTGCTCCAGGGTGATCTCGAGGTCGTATCGCAGGTCCGAGCCGCGACGCGGCCCATGCTGGCGCGCCCCGCCGCCGGCGCGGCCGCCGAAGACATCGCCGAAGGCGTCTCCGAAGACCTGGGAGAAGATGTCGTTGACGTCGGTGAAGCCCTGGCCCTGGCCTCCGAACCCGCCCTGTCCGCCGCCCACGCCCGCGTGGCCGAACCGGTCATAGGCGGCGCGCTTCTGGTCGTCCGACAGGACCGAATAGGCCTCGGAAATTTCCTTGAACCGGGCCATGGAGTCGTCGCACCCGCCGTTGCGGTCAGGGTGGTGCTGCATCGCCAGCTTGCGATAGGCGGCCTTCAGACCGGCGGCGTCGATGGTCCGCTCGACCCCCAGAACCTCGTAATAGTCACGCGTCGCCATGCGGCGTTCGTCCTCTTACCCTTGCCGAAGGTCCGCGCCTCTTGCTGGGCGGCGACCGGACGGCTGACCGGGCTGACATGGGCGCCCGGCCGAATGATGCAAGTTTCGTGAAACGGCCCATTCCTCCCCCAAGCGAAGCGCAGGGGGAGGGGGACCATCCGAAGGATGGTGGAGGGGCTGCTTCCGTCGCGCGGTCCCTTTCAGGAACACGCCCGGAGCAGCCACCCCCTCCACCGCTTCGCGGTCCCCCTCCCCCGATGGGGGAGGAATGACCGGCCTACGCGCTCTTCTTCTCGTCGTCGTCGCCCGAGACTTCCTCGAACTCCGCATCGACCACGCCGTCGTCGGCGGTGGCGGTGGCGTCGTCACCCTCACCCGAGCCCTGTTGCGAGGCGTACATGGCCTCGCCCAGCTTCATGGAGGCCTGGACCAGGGTGTTGGTCTTGGTCCGGATGTCTTCCGGGTCCGTGCCGTCCTTGGCCGTCTTCAGCTCTTCCAGGGCGGTTTCGATCGCGGCCTTCTCGTCGGGCCCGACCTTGTCGCCGTGTTCGGCCATGGCCTTTTCGGTCGAGTGGATCAGGCTGTCGGCGGCGTTGACCGCCTCGACCATTTCCTTCTTCGCCTTGTCGGCCGCGGCGTTGGCCTCGGCTTCCTTGACCATCTTGTCGATGTCGGCGTCCGACAGGCCGCCGTTGGCCTGGATGCGGATCGACTGTTCCTTGTTGGTCGCCTTGTCCTTGGCGGTCACATGGACGATGCCGTTGGCGTCGATGTCNNACCTCGATCTGCGGCATGCCGCGCGGCGCGGGCGGAATGCCCATCAGGTCGAACTGGCCCAGCACCTTGTTGTCCGAGGCCATCGGGCGTTCGCCCTGGAAGACCCGGATGGTCACGGCCGACTGGTTGTCGTCGGCGGTCGAGAAGGTCTGGCTCTTCTTGGTCGGGATCGTCGTGTTGCGTTCGATCAGCGGGGTGAAGACGCCGCCGAGGGTCTCGATGCCCAGCGTCAGCGGGGTCACGTCGAGCAGCAGCACGTCCTTGACGTCGCCTTGCAGAACGCCCGCCTGGACGGCGGCGCCCAGGGCCACGACCTCGTCAGGGTTCACACCCTTGTGGGGCTCCTTGCCGAAGAATTTCTTCACGGCTTCCTGGACCATCGGCATGCGTGTCATGCCGCCGACCAGCACCACTTCGTCGATGTCGCCGGCCTTCATGCCCGCGTCCTTCAGCGCCTTGGCGCAGGGCTCGATGGTGCGCTGGACCAGGTCCTCGACGAGGGCCTCCAGCTTGGCGCGCGACAGCTTGATGTTCAGGTGCAGCGGGCCCGAGGCGTTCATGGTGATGAACGGCAGATTGACCTCGTACTGCGTGGTTGAGCTGAGCTCCTTCTTGGCCTTTTCGGCCTCTTCCTTCAGGCGCTGCAGGGCCAGTTTGTCGGAGCGCAGGTCGACGCCCTGCTCCTTCTTGAACTCGTCCGCCAGATAGTCGACGAGGCGCAGGTCGAAGTCCTCGCCGCCCAGGAAGGTGTCGCC
>DDSO01000109.1:0-34403 GCA_002343425.1 Brevundimonas sp. UBA2388 | reverse complement strand
GTCGAAGGTGCCGCCGCCGAGGTCATAGACGGCGATCTTCTGGCCGTCGTTCTTCTCGAGGCCATAGGCCAGGGCGGCTGCGGTCGGCTCGTTGATGATGCGCAGGACTTCCAGGCCGGCGATCTTGCCGGCGTCCTTGGTCGCCTGACGCTGGGCGTCGTTGAAATAGGCCGGAACGGTGATGACGGCCTGGGTCACGGTCTCGCCGAGATAGGCCTCCGCAGCCTCCTTCATCTTGCCGAGGGTGAAGGCCGAGATCTGCTGGGGCGAATAGTCCTTGCCGTTGGCGCGCACCCAGGCGTCGCCGGTCGGTCCCTTGACGATCTCATAGGGCACCATCTTCTTGTCCTTGGCGACCACGGGGTCGTCGAACGAGCGGCCGATCAGGCGCTTGATGGCGAAGAAGGTGTTGGTGGGGTTGGTCACGGCCTGGCGGCGCGCCGGCTGACCCACGAGGGTCTCGCCGCCGTCCTGGATGGCGATGACGGAGGGCGTGGTGCGATTGCCCTCGGCGTTTTCGATGACCTTGGGGGTCTTGCCGTCCATGACGGCGACGCACGAGTTCGTCGTGCCCAGGTCGATGCCGATGATCTTGGCCATATCTTGGTCTTTCACTCCATTCAGCGGGCGATGCGGCGGCCTTTTAAAGCGAAGCGCCGCGCGTGACCGCCCCCGGTGTCAGGGTCTTTGGTCGGTTGGTACGGTTCCGGCTGGAAAGCCCCACGAACTGCGGGGATTTACAGCGGTTGAGGCCGATATGGGAAACAGCCCCCCTCCTGCAAGTCCCAAACAGCCCGGACGGACGATTCAACCGTCAGGGTCCGTCAGATGCGGTCGCCGCCCAACAATGGCATAACGTTGTCATCGCCGAGCCAATTGGGTCCGGCCGCTGGGGAGAGACTGACATGAACACCTTCAAGACAATCGCCCGCGCCGCTCTGATCGTGGCGGCCATGGGCTTCACGTCCGCCGCTGCCGCCGAGCCGGTGGTCGCCGCCGACAAGACCGCCGTTTCGGCGCCGGCCCAGTCGCGCGACGGCCTGAACCGTCGGGTCCGCATCCACAACAACACCGGCTGGACCATGCTGCGCTTCTACGCCTCGGACTCGCGCATCACGAGCTGGCAGGAAGACATGCTGGGCCGCGGCACCCTCGCCGCCGGCAGCAGCATCATGATGAACATCGACGACGGCTCGGGCGCCTGCCTGTATGACTTCAAGGCCGAGTTCACCAACGGCCAGGTGCTGACGCGCTTCAACGTCAACGTCTGCCAGATCGCGGACTACTACTACACGCGCTGATCTTGAGGGCGCTAACGCTCGCCGCGCGGCGGCTCGCTGCTTGAGCGCCGGGCCGGACGCCCTACCTTGGGGCATGGGTTCGGCACGCGAGATCGATACGGGAATGGAGGGCTTCCGGTTCTGGCCGGGAGCCCTTTCCGCGTCCGGACAGGCGAATTTGCTGGCCGAGGTGCTGGCCGCCGTCGAACGGGCGCCCTTCTATCGGCCGCTGACGCCGGGCGGGCGGCCGTTCTCGGTGGAGATGACCGGTCTGGGGCCGCTGGGCTGGGTCTCGGACCGGGCGGGATACCGCTACCAACCGACCCATCCGGTCACCGGTGCGCCGTGGCCGCCCATGCCCGGGACGCTGCTGGCGCTCTGGCGCGACCTGACCCGCTGGCCCGAGCCGCCCGATGCCTGTCTGGTCAACCTCTATCGGGGACCGGCCAGGATGGGTCTGCATCAGGACCGCGACGAACAGGACCACAGCGCGCCCGTCCTGTCGGTTTCGCTCGGCGACGCGGCGGTGTTCCGGATCGGCGCGGCCGCTGGCGGCCCGACCCGGACGGTGCGGCTGGCCTCGGGCGACGTCTGCGCCCTGACCGGCCCGGCGCGGTTGGCGCGGCACGGGATCGACCGGGTGATCACGGGCTCCTCCACGCTGGTTCCCGGCGGCGGGCGGATCAATCTGACGCTCCGCCGGGCGTGTTAGCTTCACGGCAATCGTGAATGGACGGCTCGCGGAGGTCGGGCCAAGGTCCGGCCTCGTCCAGCCGGAGGCCGCCCATGACCAACCTGATCCGTCCCGAAGGACCCGAGCCCGACGATTTCCGCTTCAGCCGCCGTGCCCTGGCGACCGGCGCCTTGGGCGGACTCGCCTTCGCCGGCTACGCGCCGGCTGCCCTGGCCCGGCAGGCCGCGCCGATCACCACCGACGGCGAAGGCCTGACCCAGGAACAGGCGACCGTGGAGGCGCCCGATGGATTCGCGCTCCCGCTCTTCGTCGCCCGCCCCGCCGGTGACGGTCCCTGGCCGGTGGTGGTGGTCGCCTCTGAGATTTTCGGCGTCCACGAATATATCCGCGACCTCTGCCGGCGGCTGGCCAAGGCCGGTTTTGCGGCGGTCGCCCCGTCCTTCTTCAACCGGGTCGAGGATCCGGCGCCCCTGTCGGACATGTCCCGCGTGCAGCAGATCGTCGGCGCCGCGAGTTATGAGCAGGTCATGGGCGACGTCTCGGCGACCCTCGACTGGGTCAGCCAGCAGCTCTGGGCCAATTCCGACAAGGTCGGGATCACCGGCTTCTGCTGGGGCGGCAAGGTGGTGTGGCAGGCCTGCGCCCGCTTCGCCGTACTGGACGCCGGGGTGGCCTGGTACGGTCGGCTGGCCCCCGCGCCGACGGCGACACCGGAACAGGCGGCCGCGGGCCGGCCATGGCCGGTCGATCTGGCCGATGATCTGAAATGTCCGGTGCTTGGTCTGTACGGCGAGGCCGATCGCGGCATCCCCCTGCCCAGCGTCGAGGCGATGCGCGCGGCGCTGCAACGCGCCGGCCAGACCGCGAGCGGCATCCACGTCTATCCGGGGGCCCCGCATGCCTTCCACGCCGACTATCGCGACAGCTATCGCCCGGCGGATGCGGCCGATGGATGGAGCCGGCTGCTGGCGTTCTTCAATGAGCGGCTGAAAAACTAAGACCCGCTCATCCCGGCTTTCGCCGGGACGAGCGGATTAAGGACTCAGGCCTTGCCGTCGAACTGGCCGCCGGTGTCGCCGGCGGCGGCATAGGCGGCATTACCCGCGGCGGCGTCGGCGGCATTGGCCCGCGCGCCGGATCCCTTGGCTGCGACCACCACCATGGCCGGACGCACCGTGCGGCCGAACAGGGCGTAGCCGGCCTGCAGGGTCTGGATCACCTGCCCGCCCTGCACGCTGTCTGAAACCTGCTCCATCATCGCCTGATGCAGGTGCGGATCGAAGGTCTCGCCCGGCTCCGGGGCGACGCGCTTGAGATTGTTGCTCTCGAAGGCCTGCAGCAGCGACTTCTGGGTCAGCTCCAGACCGGTGACCAGGCCGGCCTCGCCGGCGTCGGCGTCCTTCGGCGCGGCCATCAAGGCGCGCTCCAGATTGTCGGCCACACCCAGCAGATCGCGGGCGAACCGCTGGATGGCGTAGGCGCGGGCGTCGTTGGACTGGGTCTCGGCCCGCTTCTTCGTATTCTCGGCCTCTGCCACGGCGCGCAGGGCGCGGTCCTTCCACTGGTCGCGCTCGGCGATCAGGGCGTCGATCGGCCCGAGGCCGTCATCCAGCCCGGCTTCAGCGTTCGCCTCGGCCTCCGCGATGTCGGCGGCCAGCTCTTCGGAGTGGGGGAGGTTGTCGTGTGTGTCGCTCAAGTCTCTTGTCCGTCCAGCATTCGCCCCAGCACCCGGGCGGTATAGTCCACCAACGGTATGATGCGGGCATAGTTCAGTCGCGCGGGTCCGATCACGCCGATGGCGCCCAGAACCCTCTGCCGGCCCGTCATATAGGGCGCCGCGATCACGGCGGAACCCGAAAGCGAAAAGAGTCTCGTTTCGGCGCCGATGAAGATGCGCACGCCCTGGGCCGTCGACACCCCGTCCAGCAGGCCGATCAGCTGTTCCTTCTGCTCCAGATCGTCGAACAGGATGCGAACCTTCTCCAGATCCTCGGCCGTCTCGCGGTCGTGCAGCAGATTGGCCCGGCCGCGCACGATCAACGACCGTTCGCGCTCGGCCCCGCCGGACCAGGCGGCCATGCCGTCCTCGACCAGACGGGCGGCGGCGGCGTCCAGCTCGCGGCGGGCGGCGTCCAGCTCGGTGCGCATCTCGGTGCGCGCCTCGTGCAGGGGGCGGCCCTTGAGGCGGGCGTTGAGGAAGTTGGAGGCCTCGGTCAGGGTCGAGGGCGTCACCCCGGCCTTCAGGGGCATCAGCCGGTTCTCGACCGAGCCGTCGTCGCCGACCAGCACCGCCAGGGCCTGGTCGTGGCCCAGGGCGACGAATTCGACGTGTTTGACCCCCGCCTCGCGTACCGGGCTGGCGACGATGCTGGCCCCGCCCGCGAGGCCGGACAGCAGGCTGGAGGCCTCGTTCAGCGCCTCGTCGAAGCTGCGGCCCCGTCCCGCCAGCCGCGCGTCGATCTCGCGGCGTTCCTCGGTCCCGACGTCGCCGATCTCCAGCAGGCCGTCGACGAACAGTCGCAGGCCGGCGTGTGTGGGTATCCGCCCCGCCGAGGTGTGCGGCGCGCCCAGCAGTCCCGCCAGCGTCAGGTCCTGCATGGTGTTGCGGATCGAGGCGGGGGACAGGGCGATGCCGGTCTGCGACAGGGTCCGCGATCCCACCGGATCGCCGGTCTGAAGATAGCTTTCGACGATGCGGCGAAAGATGTCGCGCGCGCGCTGGTCCAGCGAGGCCAGGCCGGCGGAGGGCGGCAGGGAGGTCAGAAGCGGATCGAAGGTCATGCCCGGCGCCGCCCCTCCCACGTTTCCCGCGACAGTCTGTGCACCAGACAGTCGTCTTCGTCGAACATTCGTCGGCCGACGACCTCGAATCCCATCCGCTGGTAGAAGCGGTGGGCATCGGTGTTGGTGCTGAGCGGATCGATGACGATCCCCGTGACCTCCGGCGCGGCGAAGCAGGCGTCCAGCGCCAGGGTCATCATCTGCGTCCCGTAGCCTCGGTTCAGGGCGTCCTTCGGCCCGATCCAGATGTCGATGGCCCGCAGGTTTGGCTCGATGTCGCCCCAGTAGTGTGTCGGCTCCAGGTGGGGATCGCAGACCTGGATCACTCCGATCGGCCGGCCACTTACCTCGGCGATGCGGTAGAAGCTGATCCCGGACTGGTCCTCCAGCTCCTCGCGCCATTGGATGCCGCCGAAGGCAACGTCAGCCTCAGGGTCATCGGTGGAACAGGCGATGACGTGCGGCTCGAGGTCCCATTCGGCCAGGAGGACGGCGTCATCGAGCGTGGCCGGACGAAGCCGGACCTCGGCGGGCGACGATGCGGGGGCATACAGGCTCACGGTTTCAGGATAAGCAGCGCCGCCGCCCCGTCCAAGCGGCATCCGAGGAAATCCGTCATGATCACCGCCCGCCCCTCCGAACGCCTGCTCGACCAGCTCCGCACCGTGACGCTGGAGACCGGCGTCAACCGCTACGCCGAAGGTTCCTGCCTCGTGTCCTTCGGGCACACCAAGGTTCTGGTCACGGCCTCGGTCGAGGAAAAGGTGCCGGGCTGGATGCGGAATAGCGGCCAGGGCTGGGTCACGGCCGAATACGGCATGCTGCCCCGCGCCACCCATACGCGCGGCCGGCGCGAGGCCGCCGCCGGCAAGCAGAGCGGTCGGACGCAGGAAATCCAGCGCCTGATCGGCCGATCGCTGCGCGCCGTGGTCGATCTGAAGGCCCTGGGCGAACGTCAGGTGTCGCTGGACTGCGACGTCATCCAGGCCGACGGCGGCACCCGCACCGCGGCCATCACCGGCGCCTGGGTCGCGATGGCCAGCGCCTTCGACTATCTGCGCGCCGAGGGCGTTCTGAAGACCGACCCTATCCTTGATCAGGTGGCTGCCGTGTCCTGCGGCGTCTGCAACGACCAGCCGGTGCTGGACCTGGACTATGAGGAGGATTTCAATGCCGAGGCGGATTCCAACTTCGTCCTGACCGGGGCCGGCGCGATCGTCGAAATCCAGGCCACGGGCGAAAAGCGCGGCTTCTCCCGCACCGAGTTCGACCGGCTGTTCCAGCTGGCCGAGGGCGGTTGCGCCGAACTGTTCGCCCTGCAGCGGGCCGCCCTGGGTCGCTGACCGGCCGTCTGGCGCTTCCGCACGGCGCCGAACCATGCCTATGGTGGGACTTCCTCGCGACCGATCGGAGCGCCCATGCGTCGAACCGTAATCGCCTTGCTGGCCGTGACCGCCCTGGTCGCGGCTTNNAACCAGCGGCGGAAGAGCCCGCAGCCGCATCGCCGGCCCCTGAAATGCCCGCCGATGCGCCGCCGCAGGAAGAGGTCGACCCGGCCGTCATCATGGCGCCGGTCGGCGCGCCGGTTTCCTGTCTGAACGACATCGGAGCCGAGGCGGCGCAAAGGCTGGTCGATCGCTGTATCGCCGTCAGCCCCGCGACCCGCCCGCCCTGCAACGTCGCCAACCCCTGCGAAATGATCCAGGGCGAGATCGACCGGTCGTGCGAACAGTATGCGCCCGGCGAGGCCAAACCGTCGGAATGCGCGGCCTGAGGCACGCTTCGGCCGGCGTTTAACGGTTCCTGTACCCCGCCCGGCTAGTCTGCGCGGCATGACGCCCGTTCCGACGCCCCCCGATCTGCGCGCCCTCACCACCCTGCGGTTCCTCGCGGCCCTGTGGGTGGTCCTCTACACGGCCTGGCCGCACCTCGATGTCAGCTGGGTCCCGGTCGCGGTGACCAAGGGCTATCTGGGGGTCGAGACCTTCTTTGTCCTGTCGGGCTTCATCCTCAGCCACGTCTATCTCGAGGCGGCGGGCGAGAAGCGGTTCCGCTACGGCGGCTTCCTGTGGGCGCGGCTTGCGCGGGTCTATCCGCTGCATCTGGTCACCCTGTTCGGCATGATCGGCCTCGGCGTCGCCGCCACCTTCGCCGGGCTGAGCATCGACGGCAGCCTGACCAACTGGCGCGATCTGCCGGCGCACCTGACCCTGACCCACGCCTGGGGGCTGGCCACCAGCTCGGCCTTCAACCATCCGTCCTGGTCGATCTCGGCGGAATGGGCCGCCTATCTCAGCTTCCCCGCCTTCGCCTTCGTCGCCTGGCGGCTTCGGGACCGGCCGCTTCTGGCTGTCGGACTGGCGGTCGCCTTCGCGCTGGGCCTCTACGCCGCCTTCCAGCCGCTGGCCGGCTACTCCCTGACCGAAGCGACCTTCCGCTGGGGCGCGCTTCGGATCGTTCCGTGTTTCGCCCTCGGCTGCGCCCTCTATCTGGTCCATCGCCGGGGCGGCGTGCCGTATGCCGGCCGGGTCGCCCTCGCCAGCGGGGCGGCCGTGCTGATCAGCGCCTCGCTGGGCCTGTGGGACGCCGTCACCGTGCTCGCCGCCGGCGGCCTGATCCTCGGTCTGGGCTCGCTCGACAACGCCCGCGCCGGCGTATTTGGCTCGACGGTCGGCGTCTATCTCGGGGAGATCAGCTATTCGATCTATATGGTCTGCGCGCCGGTCCTGCTGCTGACCACCAATGTCGCCGCCCGCCTGACCGGGGCCGACGACAAACAGTTTCACATCATTGTGTGGCTGGCGCTGGTCGCGGCCATTCCGGTCGCGGCCATGGTCACCTACCACCTCGTCGAACGCCCGGCCCGCAAGGCCCTGAGGGGGTTGGCCGACCGCCGCGCCGCGCGGGCGGCCGCGACGAAAGCGCGCACGAACTCGCCCGACAGGGGACTTCAACCCTCGGAAACTATCGTCTAGGGCTAGCGCACTGAAACGGGTCGGGAACCACGCCAGCATGATGAAACGGCTCACAGCCGCCGCGGTTGCGGCGACCCTCGGATTTTCTGCGCTGGGCTATGCCCCCGTTGCGAAGGCCGATGAGCCGTACTGGCAGTGCGTGACCTTCGCCCGAATGTTCTCGGGCATCAACATCTTCGGCGACGCCCTGACCTGGTGGCGTCAGGCCCAGGGCAAGTTCCGCACCAGCGAGCGCCCGGAGACCGGATCGGTCCTCGCCTTCCAGCCCACCGGCCGGATGACCCGCGGCCACGTCGCCGTCGTTTCGGAAATCCTGACCGACCGGGTGATCCGCGTGACCCACGCCAACTGGGGTGGCAGCCGTGGCCGGGTCGAGGAAAACGTCACCGTCGTCGACGTCTCTCATGACGGCGACTGGACCGCGGTGAAGGTCTGGTACAATCCCAGCCAGGCTCTCGGAACCTCGGTCTATCCGACCTATGGCTTCATCCACAAAGCCCCGGCGTCGCCGTCCGACGGCGTGCTCATGGCTTCGGCGCCGTCCGCCAACGGCCAGCCCTGATCGCCTGATCGTATGATCCGGACTTGACCGGCGGACGCTGACCGCGCTTCCTGCCCGCGCACCCGGAGTCCCCCATGCGTCCCGTATTCGCCGCCCTCGCCGTCCTCGTCCTCGCCGCCTGTACGCCGGCCGAAGAGCCCGCGCCTTTGCCTGAAGAGCCCCGGCCCGCGCCCGTGCTGGGCGGGGTCGATCTGGCCCAGCCGGTCCGCGCCCTCGGCACGGAGCCGTTCTGGAGCGTGGAACTGACCGGGACCGAGATGGTCTATACGGCCCCCGATACGCCCGAGCAGCGTGCGCCCCAGCCCGATCCCCTGGCACAGGGGACGACGGCGACCTGGGAGGCGGAAACGGCCGACGGAACGGCCTTGAGCGTCACCCTGATCGCCACGGAATGCTCCGACGGCATGAGCGACCGGACCTATCCGCTGACCGCCATGGTCAAGGTCGGTGATCGGGAATTGACCGGCTGCGCCGCCTCGACCGCGGCCGTCATGTCGGTCGGCGAAAGCGGCCCGGTGGTCTGACAGGGGCTCAGCCCGCCGGCTCCCGCAGCGTCCGCATCGCGCCCAGCCGCGCGAAGGCGACCAGCAGCGCCTTGCGCCGGGCCGGAGCCAGGGGTGAGGCCGGCGCCTCCCGCACCACCGCACCGCCGAAGCCGTCGGCGACGATCAGTCCGGGCTCTTCGGGCAGGACGTCGCCGGGAAACTCGGGCGCCACGGCGAAATAGAAGGCGTCGCAGAACGGGCCGTACTCGCCCCATTTGCGGTCGACCCGATAGTCCTCGAGCCCCGACTTGACCTCGCAGATGACGATGTCGCCGCGCGGGCCCAGGGCCATGACGTCGGCGCGCCGCCCGTTGGGCAGCCCCACTTCCAGCAGGGGGGCGTAACCGAGGTCGACCATCAGCCGGGCCGCCCCGCGCGTCACCGCCAGCGTCGTCTGCGGCCGGCTGAAGACGAGGTCGATCTGAAGCAGGGCGGCGGCCATGCCGCCTTTATGTTCGGCATATGTTCCGATTTCAAGCCGGCTTTGTGGACTGAACGGTGCCTTCCGCTGAGTCTGCTCCGCCCGGAGTAGATTCATCACGACGAGCACAACGGGTTCACAACGGACACGACGGGTTTTGAGCGGATGACAAGGGCGAGACCACGGTGCCGCAGATGAAGACTCCCGATCGCCGCCGGGCGGCGATCGAATCAATGCGGCGAAGCCGCGATACGGATCAGCGGGGCGCAGGCATCTGCCTTGGGACAGATGCTCCGGTCCCGTCGTGCTCGTTGTGAACCCGTTGTGCTCGTTGTGATGAACCACCCGGCCGCCGCAACTTCCCGGACGGGCCGGCCAACTCCGCGGACGAGGGTCTACCGCCCGGTGTGCACCACCGCGCCGGTGTTGAAGCCCAGGGCGCGGGCGCGGGCGAGCAGACGGCTGCGCTCGGCCTCCGCCGGGCTCTGGCTGCGGTGCCAGACCCACCAGTCGGACTGGTCCGGCAGGGCCATGATGGCCCAGCTGTAGTCGGGCGCATGGTCCCAGACCCAGTAATTCTGCCCCGCCAGCCCGCCGACGCCCAGCAGGCCCGTCAGGGTGAAGCGGAAGCGGGCGTTGGTCCCGGGATCGGTCACGCGGGCGTTTGCGCGCAAGGTCTCGACCACGCCGTCCGCCCGCCGGGTGCAGGTGACGATGATGGAATAGCGGTTCGGTCGGCCCTGCGGATTGAAGTCAATCTGGGCCCGCCGGCAGTCCTTCTGGACATCGTTGGGGCTGCGCGCGATCTCGAACCAGCGCCCGTCGAACTGATCCAGGGCGATATTGCGCGCCTGGGCCGCGGCGGGGGCGGCGGCCGCGCACAGGCCGAGAGCAACCGTCAGGGCGGCGGCGGTTCGGATCGGTCTCATGGCTGTCCCTTGGGGTGTTTGGCCCGAAGGTACGAATGAACCGCCTGAACGGTTGCCCGTCTAGAGGATGAAACGGCTCAGGTCCGCGTCGCGCGCCAATTCGGCGACCAGATCGCGCACCCGGTCCCCGTCGAAGGCGACCGTCTGCCCCGAGAGGTCGGAGGCCTTGAAACTGGTTTCCTCCAGCACCCGTTCGATCACCGTCACCAGCCGCCGCGCGCCGATGTTCTCGACCGCGCCATTGGCCGCCACGGCGGCGTCGGCCAGGGCCTCGACCGCGTCCGGGGTAAAGGTCAGGGTCACGTCCTCGGTCGCCAGCAGGGCCTGGTTCTGACGGATCAGATTGGCCTCCGGCTCGGTCAGGATGCGCACGAAGTCGTCGCGGGTCAGGGCTTTCAGCTCGACCCGGATCGGCAGCCGGCCCTGCAGCTCGGGCAGCAGATCCGAGGGCTTGGCGACATGAAAGGCGCCCGAGGCGATGAACAGCACATGGTCCGACTTCACCGGCCCGTATTTGGTCGAGACGGTCGTCCCCTCGATCAGGGGTAGCAGGTCGCGCTGCACGCCCTCGCGGCTGACGTCGCCGCCCGACCGGTCGGACCGACCCGCCACCTTGTCGATCTCGTCGATAAAGACGATGCCCTCGTTCTCGGCCAGCAACAGCGCCTCGGTGGTCAGGCTTTCCTGATCCAGCAGCTTGTCGCTCTCTTCGTTGATCAGCGCCGCCGCCGCGTCGCGCACCGTCAGCTTGGCGGTCTTCGTCCGCCCGCCGCCCAGCTTGCCCAGCATTTCCGACAGATTGATCATGCCGACATTGCCCCCGCCGGGGATGTCCAGCCCCTGCATGGGCGAGGCTGTGTCGGCGAGCTGAAGCTCGATCTCCTTGTCGTCCAGCTCGCCGGCCCGCAGCTTCCTGCGGAAGCTGTCGCGGGTCGCAGGCTGGGAGCCGGGGCCGACCAGGGCGTCGAGGATCCGCTCCTCGGCCGCGGCCTCGGCCTTCGCCTTGACCCCGGACCGCCGCTTGTCGCGCACCATGACCAGCGCCGCCTCGACCAGGTCGCGCATGATGGAGTCCACGTCGCGGCCGACATAGCCGACCTCGGTGAATTTGGTCGCCTCGATCTTCAGAAACGGAGAGCCGGCCAGTTTGGCCAGCCGCCGGGCGATCTCGGTCTTGCCGACGCCGGTAGGGCCGATCATCAGGATGTTCTTGGGCGTCACCTCGTCGCGCAGGTCATCCGGCACGCGCTTGCGGCGCCAGCGATTGCGCAAGGCCACGGCCACGGCGCGCTTGGCGTCGTCCTGGCCGACGATGAAGCGATCGAGTTCGGAGACGATTTCGCGGGGGGAAAGGTCGGTCATGGAGCTCAGATGGGTGGGCGAAGGGAAGTTGGCGAGAGGGGCTGGTTCATCACGAAGATCACGAAGGGGGCACGAAGATCACGAAGGTCAACGCACGATCCGCTGAAGCCCGTTCTTGAGCAGTGTGGTGTTGAAGTTGATCAGGTAACCGAGCCGCCGACCTGAAAAGCGAAGATAAGTCGCAACCTGGGCCGTATGGATCGACGCCAATGCGTCGATCGCCTTGATCTCGACCACGACGAGATCATCGACCAGAAGGTCGAGCCGCAGGCCGACATCCAGACGAATGTCGCCGAAGGCGACAGGCACGCCAACCTGCCGCTCTATCCGAAGTCCCCGTCCTCGGAGCTCTTCCGCGAGACAGGCTTCATAGACCGACTCCAGCAAGCCCGGTCCCAAAAGGCGATGCACTTTCAGCGCGGCGTCAACGACGACACTACCGACACGCTCGGTGTCGGCAGGTAGTGGCTCGGTCCCTTCGTGTCCTTCGTGCATCCTTCGTGATCTTCGTGATGAACCAGCCAGCGACAGGGCATGAATTGCTACAGCCAGCCTACCCCAGCGTCTCAACCGTCAAGTTGCCGTTGGTGTAGACGCAGATCTCCGCCGCGATCTCCATGGCCCGGCGGGCGATGGTTTCGGCGTCCATGTCGGTGTGCTCGATCAGGGCGCGGGCGGCCGAGAGGGCGAAATTGCCGCCCGAGCCGACCGCGGCCACGCCATGTTCCGGCTCCAGAACATCGCCGACGCCGGTGACCGTGAAGATCGAGCTCCTGTCCGCGACCAGCAGCATGGCCTCGAGCCGGCGCAGATAACGGTCTGTACGCCAGTCCTTCGCCAGGTCGACGCAGGCGCGCGCCAGCTGGTCCGGATACTGTTCCAGCTTGGCTTCCAGACGTTCGATCAGGGTGAAGGCGTCGGCCGTCGCGCCGGCGAAACCCGCCAGCACCCTGCCGCCGGCCAGCACCCGCACCTTGCGCGCGGCGCCCTTGACGATAGTTGGCCCCATCGAGACCTGGCCGTCGCCGGCGATGACGGTTCGACCGTTCTTGCGCACCGCCAGTATGGTGGTGCCGTGCCAGTCCGGGAAGTTCGGGTTCGCGTTCATCATCCGTTTCAGATGGCGACCGAAATGCGGCGCGGCAAGCGGAAAGCGACAGAATTACAACGACCGCGCCCAGCCACAATATGACCAATGTAACCCGTTACATTGCCCGACTGTACCCCACAATTCGACATATGAGGGAAGCGTCGTGCTTCATCGCGTGATATACGCCAGCGAAGCCGTTGGCGCGACCGGGGCCTCGACCCTGTCGGTCGCCCAGATTCTGGGCGTTTCGGACCGCAACAACCGGCGCGACCGCGTGTGCGCCTGCCTGATGTTTCATCAGGGGCATATCCTCCAGGCGCTGGAAGGCCAGCGCACCGATCTGGACCGGTTGATGCGCCGGATCATCGCCGATCCGCGCCACACGGGCCTGCGAATCCTGTCTGACATGCCCATCCAGGAACGCCGTCTGCAGGAGCCGATCAGCCTGAGCGCTGATCCCGCCGCCCTGCTCGAGCGGATCGGCCTGCCCTGCATCTCCCGCCTGTCCGCCAATGAGGCCGAAGTCCTGCTGGATATCCGCAAGGCCGCCTGACGGCGTGGACCTTGCGCCGCGCACGCCCTAACTGGGGCTGTGACCTTTTCAGACGATGAAATCGAGCGCTACGCCCGCCATCTGGTGCTCGCCGAGGTCGGCGGACCCGGGCAGCAGCGGCTCAAGGCCGCGCGCGTGGGCCTGATCGGGCTCGGCGGCGTCGGCGCTCCGGCGGCCCTCTATCTGGCCGCGGCCGGGATCGGCGCCCTGCGCCTGATCGACGACGATGCGGTCGCCCTGTCCAATCTCCAGCGCCAGATCGCCTTCGATACCGCTGACATCGGCCGCCCCAAGGTCGAGGCCGGGGCCGCAACGCTGACCGCGCTCAACCCCCATGTGCGCATCGAGCCCGTCGCCGAACGGCTGAGCGATGCGAACGCCGCGCGCCTGATCGAGGGCTGCGACGTCGTCATCGACGGAACCGACGATTTCGCGACCCGGTTCGTCGTCAATGTCGCCTGCGTCGCGGCGCGCACCCCGCTGGTCTCGGGCGCCCTGGGCCGGTGGAGCGGTCAGGTCGGCGTCTTCACCGGCCGGCCCTGCTACCGCTGCCTTGTGCCCGCCGCGCCGCCGGAGGCCGAAACCTGCGCCCGCGTCGGCGTGATCGGGGCGCTGGCGGGCGTGGTCGGGTCGATGGCCGCCCTCGAGGCGATCAAGCTCATCACCGGCGCCGGCCAGCCCCTTGCGGGCCGGCTGCTGATCTACGACGGCCTGGCGGGCGCCGCCCGGACGGTCGCGGTCGCCGCCGACCCCGACTGTCCGGTCTGCGCCCCGGTCTAGGCGAAGACCCGCCGGAACAGCTCGATATACTGGGTCATCAGGTCCAGCTCGACGCCGTCTTCCCAGTCGGCATGGCCGGCGCCGCGGATCTCGACGTAATCGACGGACTTCCCGGCCCGTTCCAGCGCCTCCTTCATGCGACGCGACTGGAAGACCGGAACGACGGGGTCGTCCACGCCGTGCACCAGCATGACCGGGCAGGCGATTTCCGAGGCCCTCCGGCGGGGCGAGGCGAGCGCCAGGGCCGCCGCGTCTTCCTCGGGGTCGCCGATCCGCGTGGACCAGAAGCGATAGGCGATATTCTCCGGCGAATTGTCGCCCCGCTTCTCATTGGCCAGCAGTTCGGGCAGGTCGCTGTCGCCGCAGATCGAGATGGCGGCCTTGTACAGGTCCGGACGCCGCACGGCCCCCATCAGGGCGGCATATCCGCCATAGCTGCTGCCCATGATGCCGACCTTGCCGGCGTCCAGCCCGCGGGTCCTGATCGCGTGATCGACGGCGTCCTCGACGTCCTCCTGCATCCGGTCGCCCCAACGCCCCCAGCCCTCGCTGGCGAAGGCCAGGCCATAGCCGCCGGAACCGCGGAAATTGGGCTGCAGCACCCACCAGCCCTCGGTCGCCAGGGCTTGGACGGTCCGGTCCCAGTTCATGACGTCGCGAAGCTCGGGCCCGCCATGCGGCAGGACGATCAGGGGACCCGGCGCCCCTCCGGTTGGCGCCGTCAGATAGGCGCGGATGGCGGCGCCGTCGCGGGTGGTCACGTCCAGCGCCTCGGTCCGGCCCAGCCGTTCGGTCTGCAGGGCTGTGCGCGGGGTCAGGTTGACGAAGCTGCGGGCGGCCCGGTCATACAGATACCAGGCGCCGGGCTCATTCGGTCCGCTGACATAGGACAGGAAGCGGTTGTGCGTCCGGTCGATATCGATGAGCCGCACGTTGCAGCTATTGTCGAAAAACCGGTTCATGGCCCGGTGGTGCGGAGCCAGCTCCGGCACGGCGAAATCATACTCCAGCCGGTCGTTCCAGTAGGCGGCGCCCAGGTAGACGCCGCGATCGTCGGTCAGGCCGCCCGAGACGTCGGAACGGGGCCGCGAGGCGACAGGTGCGCCATAGACGCCCGTCCTGAGATTGAACTCGCGGATGGACTGGACGTCCTCGCCCTCCTGCCGGGCTGAAACGAGGATCACGTCGCCCTGTTCGGTCGGCGCGACATATTCGAAGTCGAGAACATCGGCGATCCGCATCCGGCGGACGAAGCGCCACTGACGCTCGCCGGGAGCCCGGGCCATGATCTCGAGGGTGTTTCCGGCGGCGTTGATGTCGTAGCGCAGCACCGGCACGCCGTTCCGGGTCTCCCAGCCGACGGTGTCGAAATCCCCGCGCTCGAACTCCTCGGCCCGGCCGGTCATGACATTGACCTTGTACAGGGCGTTGATGCGCCGCGCCTGGGTCGGGGCCATCATCAGCACATGTTCGGGGTCGTCGTGCAGCAGGTCGACGACGGAGCCGAGGTTGCGCATGGTCCGCATCCGCTGCGGCTCATTGTCGAACAGGACCACGGCGCCGCCGGTGTCGGGATTGATCGACACCATCCGCCGGGAAATCACGGCCTCGGCGGTGGTCGAACCCAGAGACCGGGCCGAGGTCCGCTCCGTGATGGTCCGCCCGCCGAGGGCGATACGAACCAGCAGACGTTCATCGCTCGCCCATGCCATCGACTCGCAGTCGACATCACCCAACGGCGCGCGTTTGGGCGGGGCGGACGGATTGGCGGCGTCCAGCACGTCGAGAACCGAGAGCCTGGCCCTGCCCTGATGGATCTCGCGGATGATGGCGATCCGCTCGCCCGACGGCGACAAGGCCACGCCCTTGACGCCGTCCTTGGCGTAGAAGTCCGCCAGGGCGTGGGGCGTGATCTGACGCGCCGCCACGGGTCCCGCCGCCGCCGCAATCCCGAGACCGCCGGCTCCCGCCAGCAGACCCCGGCGCGACAGCGCCCACCGCGCCGCTGCGGAATTCCTGCCCGTCATGATACGCCCCCGAACGCTACTACCCGCCTACCAACCCAAGGTTTGATCTGGCGTCAAGCGCAAGGATTCAGAGCATCGCCGGGATGACCCGGTCCGGTGGCCGGTGGCCGTTGTGGAAGGTCTGGATATTGGTGATCACGCGATCGCCCATGTCCTGCCGCGCCTCCAGCGTCGCCGAGCCCAGATGGGGCAGCAGCACAACATGGGCATGGCCCAGCAGACCGGGGTGAATCGCCGGCTCATGCTCATAGACGTCCAGCCCGACCCCGGCGATCGCCCGGCGCGCCACGGCGTCGGACAGCGCCGCCTCGTCAATCAGTTCGCCGCGGGCGGTGTTGATCAGGATGGCGTGCGGCTGAAGCCGGGCCAGACGTTCGGCCGACAACAGGTGGTGCGTCTCCTTCGTCGCGGGACAGTTCAGCGAGATCAGGTCCATCCGGGCCAGCATCTGGTCCAGATCGTCCCACCAGGTGGCGCCCAGCTCCTCGGCGATCATGGCCGGGACGGGTTTGCGGTTGTGATAGTGGACCTGCATTCCGAACGCCTTCGCGCGCCGGGCAAGGGCCTGTCCGATCCGGCCCATGCCCACAATGCCCAGCCGCTTGCCCCACAGTTTTCGCCCGGTCATCCAGGTCGGGGTCCAGCCTTCGAACCGGCCCTCCGCCACCACCTGGGCGCCCTCGACGATGCGGCGGCTGACCGCCAGGATCAACGCCATGGCCAGGTCGGCCGTGTCCTCGGTCAGGACGCCCGGCGTATTGGTCACGATCAGACCGCGCCCCACGGCCGCGTCGATGTCGATGTGATCGACGCCCGCGCCGAAATTGGCGATCATCTTCAGCTGCTCGCCCGCCGCCGCGATCAGGGCGGCGTCTATGGTGTCGGTGATGGTCGGGACCAGCACATCGGCGCGCTGCACCGCCGCCTCCAGCGCGGCGCGGTCCATCGGCCTGTCGGTCAGGTTCAGCTCGGCGTCGAACAGTTCGCGCATGCGCGTCTCGACCGCGTCGGGCAGCCGTCTGGTTAACACGACCTTAAGTCTGGGCGCGGACATTGGCGGCCTTCGGTTTCAATCGCTTCGGCTTATTGGCGCATCCCGTGTCTGGCAAGGCTCGCTCCCGCATCCAACGACTGGTCGTCCTTTCCGGCGTCCTCGCCGCCGCCATTCTGGCAGGGGCGGGCCAGGCCATGCCCGACGGCCGGCCGACCCCCAGCGGCCAGCCCGTGCCGCGTTGGCTGTCGCTGAAATCCGATGAGGTGCGGGCGCGGTTCGGGCCCGGTCTCGACTACCGGATCCTCTGGGAATACCGGGCCTCGGGCCTGCCCGTGCAGGTGGTCGCCGAGACGACGGAATGGCGCAAGATTTGCGATCCCGAAGGCGGCGTCGCCTGGGTCCACCGCAGCGTGGTGTCCAGTCGCCGCAGCGTCTTCAACGCCTCGGATACCGAGATTCCGATCCGCTCGGGCCCCTCGGAGACCGCCGCCCTGCGGGCCCGTCTGACGCCCCGCGCCCTCGTGGCCATGGAAGACTGCAAAGACGGTTGGTGCGAGGTGAGGGTGCGCCGGATGCGCGGCTTCGTGCGCCAGGGCGATGTCTTCGGCGCCCAGGAACGGGCCCTGTGCAGCGCTGCCCGACCGGCGGGACGCGGTCGCTAGCCGGAGCCATCCGGTTCAACCGCTAAAATGTTGAGCCGCCGGTTCCCGTCGTGTACCCCGGCTGCAACACCCGCTGGAGAGCGCCCTTGAGCCAGTCGCAATATCCGTCGTCGTTCGACTACGAGGCCCTTCTGGCCTCGGGCCGGGGCGAGCTGTTCGGCAATGGCAACGCCCGCCTGCCGGCTCCGCCCATGCTGATGCTGGACCGGATCATCACCATCAACGCGGACGGCGGCGCCCACGGCAAGGGCTATATCGAGGCCGAACTCGATATCCATCCGGACCTCTGGTTCTTCCAGTGCCACTTCATCGGCGACCCCGTCATGCCCGGCTGTCTGGGCCTGGACGCCATGTGGCAGCTGGTCGGCTTCTACCTCGGCTGGATCGGCGGCCCCGGAAAGGGTCGGGCCCTTGGCGTCGGCGAGGTCAAATTCACAGGCCAGGTCACGCCGGACATCAAGAAGGTCGTCTACAAGATCGACCTGAAACGGGTCATCAACCGCCGGCTGGTCATGGGCATCGCCGACGGGGTTCTCGAAGCCGACGGCGTCCCCATCTATACGGCGACCGACATGCGCGTCGGCCTGTTCGGGGCGACCGATCCGGTCAACGCCTGATTCCATCGTCAGCTTCAGACCGCGGCCAACGCGGCGAATTCGGAATGTAGAAGGAAACCACCATGCGGCGTGTCGTCGTCACCGGTCTGGGCATCGTCTCCTCCATCGGCACAGGCCAGGATGAGGTTTCCGCCTCCTTGCGCGAGGCCCGGTCAGGCGTCGTCGCGGCGCCGGACCACACGAAATACGGCTTCCGCTCCCAGGTCTGGGCCCCGCCGGCGCTGGGCGTGACGGCCGAGGACTGGGCCCCGCACGTTGACCGCCGCGCCGCCCGCTTCCTCGCCAACGGCACCGCCTGGGGCCACATCGCCTTCGAGGAGGCGCTGAAGGATTCCGGCCTGACCGCCGAGGAAATCCAGTCCGAACGCATCGGCCTGATCGTCGGCGAGGGCGGCCCCTCGACCCAGGTCATCCTCCAGGCCGCCGCCACCACGGTCGAGAAGAACTCGCCCAAGCGCATCGGGCCGTTCGCCGTGCCCAAGGCCATGGCCTCGGGGCCGTCGGCGGTGCTGGCCACCTGGTTCCAGCTCAAGGGAATCAACTATTCGATCTCCTCGGCCTGCGCGACCAGCGCCCACTGCATTGGCGCGGCCGCCGAACAGATCGCCTGGGGCAAGCAGGACGTGGTCTTCGCCGGCGGCTGCGAGGACATCGACTGGTCGATGTCCAACATGTTCGACGCCATGGGCGCCATGTCGTCGAACTTCAACGAGACGCCGTCCGTCGCCTCCCGGGCCTATGACAAGGACCGCGACGGCTTCGTCATCGCCGGCGGCGCCGGCATCGTGGTGCTGGAAGAGTATGAGCGGGCCGTGGCCCGCGGCGCGACCATCTATGCCGAGGTCACCGGCTACGGCGCCAATTCCGACGGCTATGACATGGTCGCCCCCTCGGGCGAGGGTGCCGAGCGCTGCATGAAGATCGCGCTGGAAATGGCCGGCAATCCGAAGATCGACTACCTCAACCCGCACGGCACCTCGACGCCGGTAGGCGACTCCAAGGAGATGGGGGCGGTCCGCAATGTCTTCGGTGACGATATGCCGATGATCTCCTCGACCAAGTCGCTGACGGGCCATTCCCTCGGCGCGGCCGGGGCGCAGGAGGCGATCTACTGCCTGCTGATGATGAAGCACGGTTTCGCCGCCGAAAGCGCCCACATCGAAAACCTCGATCCCGAGTTCGAGGGCATGCCGATCCTGCGCAAACGCCACGACGGCGAGCTGAAGCACGTCATGTCCAACTCCTTCGGGTTCGGCGGCACCAACGGGACGCTGATCCTGTCGAAGGTCTGAGGGCAACCGGGACGGCGCCGGTGCGCTATAGTCGGCCCCCACGCGGCCGGAGCCTGACCTGACCCCCGACCCCTACATCCTGTTCCTGCTCGGCCTCGGCGCCGTCGTCCTGCTGGTGTCCTGGGCGCCGGTAGGTCTGAGGCGGTTGCCGCTGACCCTCGCCATCCTGTGTGTGGCCGTGGGCGTTCTGGTGTTCAGCACCGGCCTGCTGTCCTTCAATCCCGACCCGCGGACCTGGGACACGGCCACCGAACGGCTGACCGAGCTGGTGGTCATAATCAGCCTGATGGGCGCGGGGCTGAAGCTGGACCGGCCGCCGGGCTGGCGCAGCTGGGCGACGACCTGGCGACTGCTGATCGTCGCCATGCCCCTGACCATCGCGGCGGTCGCCTGGCTGGGCTGGGCCGGCCTCGGCTTCAGCCTGGCGCTCGCCCTGTTGTTCGGCGCCTGTATGGCGCCGACGGATCCCGTCCTGGCCGCCGATGTCCAGGTCGGCCCGCCGAAATCCGGCAACGAGGACGAGGTCCGCTTCGGCCTGACTTCCGAGGCGGGCCTGAACGACGCCCTCGCCTTTCCCTTCGTCCACCTCGCCATCCTCGCCGCCGCCGGAGGGCTGGCGACCCAGGCGGGCCTGTCCGACTGGTTCACGATCAAGGTCGGCTGGAAGCTGCTGGCCGGACTGGCCGCCGGCTGGCTGATCGGCAAGGTTTTCGGTCACCTGCTGTTCCGTCGCCGCCGTAGCCTGTCGAAATTCGGCGATGGACTGATCGCCCTGGCCGCCACCCTGATCGCCTATGCGGCGGCCGAGCTGATCCACGGCTACGGCTTCCTCGCCGTCTTCGTCTGCGCCGTGACCATCCGCGCCTCGGAACGCGACCACGACTTTCATCAGGAGATGCACGACTTCTCCGACCAGATCGAACGCCTGCTGATGATGCTGTTGCTGGTGCTGTTCGGCGGCGCGCTCGCCAACGGCCTTCTGTCCAGCCTGACCTGGACCGACGCCCTGATCGGCCTGGCGGTGGTCTTCGTGGTGCGGCCTGTCGCCGGCCTGCTGGCCATGACCGGCTCGGGCCAGCCATGGCGCGAGCGCCTGCTTCTGGCCTTCCTGGGCATCCGCGGCGTGGGGTCGGTCTATTATCTCGCCTATGGCATCAACCACGGCGAGTTCGGTGACAGCGAGCGGATCTGGGCCGTGGTCGGCTTCATCATCCTCGTCTCGATCCTCGTCCACGGGGTCACCGCGACGCCCCTGCTGGACCGGCTGACCCGGCGGCGCGAGGCACAGGCGGGCTGACGCTTCCCCCCAAAGCCGGGCGCTGCTAACCCTCCGGGGACGGCCTCAAGCAGTGAGCGACGGCGTCGCGAGCGCCAGGCCAACAAGAACGAACACGGAGACGACCTATGGCGAGCGAGAGCGGCTGGAACATGCCAACCGGCGACCTGATGAAGGGCAAGAAGGGCCTGATCATGGGGGTCGCCAATTCGAACTCCATCGCCTGGGGCATCGCCTCCCAGCTGGCGGCCCAGGGCGCCGAACTGGCCTTCACCTATATGGGCGAGGGGCTGGAGCGCCGGGTGCGGCCGCTGGCCGAGAGCGTGGGCGCCAAACTGCTGATCCAGGCCGACGTCACCGACGACGCCTCCATGGACCGGGCCTTCGCCGAGCTGGAAAAGGCCTTCGGCACGATCGATTTCGTCGTCCACTCCGTAGCCTTCGCCAACAAGAACGAGCTGCAGGGTTCCTTCGTCGACAACACCACCCGCGACAGCTTCCTGCTGGCCATGAACATCTCGGTGTTCAGCTTCGTCGACGTGGCCAAACGGGCGTCGAAACTGATGCCCAACGGCGGGTCGATGATCACCATGACCTACCTCGGGTCCGAGCGGGCCATCCCCAACTACAACACCATGGGCGTGGCCAAGGCCGGTCTGGAAGCGGCGACCCGCTATATCGCCCGCGATCTGGGTCCCCGCGGCATCCGCGTCAACGCCATCTCGGCCGGGGCCATGCGCACCCTGTCCCTGGCCGGCATCTCGGGCGGCCGCGGCATGATCAGCCAGGGCCGGGCCATGTCCGCGATGAAGGAGGACACCTCCATGGAGGGCGTCGCCGGCGCCGCCCTGTGGCTATGCTCGGATCTCGGCTTCTCGACCACGGGCGAGGTCATCCACGTCGACGCCGGCTTCCACATGATGGGCATGGCGGCCGACGAGGAGGGGTGAGGGCCTCCGGCGCCCGGCGAACCGCCGTCTTTCCGGAAAAGGGACGTTTCCGTGGTTGACCGCCGGTACGCCTGTGCCAGCTTGGCCGTTCCCCTGACAGGAGAGGTCGCATGTCCCACAAGTTCGAAATCTACAAGGACAAGGCGGGCGAGTTCCGCGTCCGCTTCAAATACAATTCGGAAGTGATGTTCTCGACCGAGGGCTATTCGTCCAAGGCCTCGGCGAAGAACGCCATCGACTCGATCAAGAAGAACGGGCCTGACGCGCCGGTAGACGACACCACCGACTGACGCTCAGTCGGGCTCGCGCTCGCCGATCTCGTTCGGCCTCACTGCCAGCAGCCAGCCGTCGGTGATGTGCAGATCGGGCACGGCGTCTTTCGTGAATGGCAGAAACCAGGTCGGTCCGCCGGCGGCCGGGGCGATCTCGAGGATGTCGTCGGCGCCGAAATTCTGCACGGACTTCACCGTGCCGAGGACCAGCCCTTCGGGATCGCGGGCCTCCAGCCCGACCAGATCGGTCAGGTAGAATTCGTCCTCGTCCGGCTCGGGCAGCTTGTCGCGCGGGATGTAGAGCTTCAGCCCGCGCAGGGCGTCGGCGTCCTCCTTGGTGGCGATCTCCTTCGCCCGGCCGACGACGGCGGACTTCTCCGCCCGGCCCGTGGTCAGGGTCAGGCCGGTCGAACCGTCGGCCCGCAGCAGGACGCCATACGACAGCAGGGTCTTCGGCTCGGCGGTATAGGCGGTCACCCGCACCTCGCCCTTGACCCCGAACCCGCCGGCGACCTGGCCGACGAGGATGAGTTTGGTGTCGTTCATCGCCGCCTCGTTCTGATCCCGCGCCTCAAGTAGCGCGAAGCGCGGTAGGCGCACCCAATAAATGAAAAGCAGCGCCCGGTGGTCCGGACGCTGCTTTCCGATCGTCTGCGTCCCGCCGGAGCGGAACCCGAAACCCTTAGGCCTCGGTCTTTTCTTCTTCGGTCGCTTCGGCAGCCGGGGCTTCCTCGGCGGCGGCTTCGGCCGGAGCCTCTTCCGTCACAGCTTCCGCTTCAGCGGCCGGAGCCTCTTCAGCAGCAGCCTCGGCCGGGGCTTCTTCAGCGGCGGCTTCGGGCTCGGGCGCCGGCGCGTTCTTGGCGGCTTCAGCGGCGGCCTTGGCTTCTTCCTTGGCGCGGACGGCGGCTTCAGCGGCCTCGATCTTGGCGGCGGCTTCGGCCTCGGCGCGGTCGGCTTCGCGCTGGGCGCGCTCGGCGGCGCGTTCCTGGGCCTTCTTGCCCGGCTCGGCCTTCTTCGGGTTGTTCGACTGGGTCCACTTGACCTTGCCGGCCAGGGCTTCGTCCTGGCTCAGGAAGCGCGCGACGCGGTCGGTGGGCTGGGCGCCCTTGCCGAGCCATTCGGCGATCCGGTCGGTCTTCAGGGTGACGCGCTTCTGCTCGCCGTCGCGCGGAAGCATCGGGTTGTAGGTGCCGACGCGCTCGATGAATTTGCCATCGCGGGGCGAATGGCTGTCGGCGACGACGATGTAATAGTAGGGGCGCTTCTTGGCGCCGCCGCGGGCCAGACGAATCTTCAGCATTTTCAGTCTCTTTCTTTAAGTCGGATTATTTCTTGGGAGGGAAGCCCGGAAGACCCGGAAGGCCCCCCGGAAGTTGTCCGCCGCCCAGGCCGGCAAGCCGGTCCTGAAGGGCTTTCATGTCTTCGGCGCTGGGCTCGGGCATGCGGCCGCCCCCCATCGCCTTGAGGCGGGCCATGTCGGGGCCGCCGCCCATGCCGCCGCCGAGGCCGCCCATCATGGCGGCCATCTGTTTCAGGCCCTTGCCGCCGCCTTTCGACATGGACTTGACCATGTCGGCCATCTGGCGGTGCTGTTTGAGCAGGCGGTTGATGTCCTGGACCTCGACGCCGGCGCCGGCGGCGACGCGCTTCTTGCGGCTGGCGTTGAGCAGGTCGGGCTTCTTGCGCTCGGCCTTGGTCATCGAGGAGATGATGGCTTCCTGGCGCGCGATCATCCGGTCGTCGACGCCGCTGTCGGCCATCTGGGCCTTCATCTTGGCCACGCCGGGCAGCATGCCCATGATGCCCTGAAGACCGCCCATCTTCTTCATCTGCTGCAGCTGGCCGGCGAGGTCGTTCAGGTCGAACTGGCCCTTGGCCAGTTTGCGGGCCATGGCCTCGGCCTTCGACTGGTCCAGCTCCTGCGACGCCTTCTCGACCAGGGCGACGATGTCGCCCTGACCCAGGATGCGGCCGGCGACGCGGCGGGCGTCGAACACTTCCAGCGCATCGACCTTCTCGCCCGCGCCGATGTATTTGATCGGCAGGCCGGTGACGGCGCGCATCGACAGCATGGCCCCGCCGCGCCCGTCGCCGTCGGCGCGGGTCAGAACGAGGCCGGTCAGCGGCAGACGGTCGTGGAAGGCCTTGGCGGTGCGCACCGCGTCCTGACCGGTCAGGCTGTCGGCGACCAGCAGGGTCTCGACGGGTTTGGCGACCGACGCGACCTCGGCCACCTCGGCCATCAGGGCCTCGTCGAGGGTGATCCGGCCGGCGGTGTCGAGGATCAGGACGTCGAAGCCCTGGAGTTTCGCGGACTGCAGCGCGCGTCGGGTGATCTGGATCGGCGACTCGCCGGCCACGATCGGCAGGACCGCGACCTCGATCTGTTTGCCGAGGGTCTGCAGCTGCTCCATGGCCGCGGGACGACGCGTGTCCAGCGAGGCCATCATGACCTTCTTGCGGTCGAACTTGGTCAGCCGGAGCGCCAGCTTGGCAGAGGTCGTCGTCTTGCCGGAGCCCTGCAGGCCGGCCATCAGGATGACCGCGGGCGGCGTGGCGTTCAGATTGATCGGAGTCGGCTCTTCGCCGCCCAGCATCTCGACCAGGCCGTCATAGACGATCTTGACCACCTGATCGGCCGGCTTGACCGAACGGATGACGTCCTCGCCGGTGGCGCGCTCGGTGGCGAAGGCGATGAAGTCCTTGACGACGGGCAGGGCGACGTCGGCCTCGAGCAGCGCCACACGGACTTCGCGCATCGCCTCGGTGACGTCCTTTTCGGACAGGGCGCCGCGCCCGGTGATCCGGTCGAAGACGCCTGTCAGCCGCTCGTTCAGAGCCTCGAACATACAAACCTCGTCAGCCCTGCGGGCCACCACATCCAACGGGTGAGACGGTCTCCATAGCGAAATGGCCTCCGGCGACGATCACGTCGGCGGAGGGTTCTCGCCATCCTCGTCCGGTCGGAACCGGGGTCGTGATGGTGGAGACGCGAGGTTCACTTGCGTCGGAAGCGGCGGCTTATGGCGGAAAAGGGGGGCGAAGACAAGGCAGGGGACAGGTTCAGCCTGATCACCGTTCAGCTTTCCGCGAATTCATCCTGCGTCGCGATTTCGCCTCGGAACGCTCACGCGGCTGAAACGGGGCGGGCGCATCTGAACGCCGTCGCCGCCACGAGCGACGCAGACCTCCGCAGGAGATCGCCATGAAAACCCTCGCTTCTCTCGTCGCCGCCCTGTCTGTCAGCCTCGCAGCCAGCGCCGCCTCCGCCGGGGAGGCCCGCGTACAATGGGGCGATCTCGATCTTTCGAGCGCCGCCGGGGCGGACGCTTTCGACGCCCGTGTCGCCGCCGCCGCCTCCCGGATGTGCCGGGGCGTCAAACGGCCTGGCAGCCGCATCAACGACCGCGCCTTCTGCCGCACGGCCTTCCGCGATGAGGCCGTCCGTCAGCTGCCCGGCGCAGTCCAGGTCGACTACGCGCTCAGCCGCCTGCCGATTATTCTCTGACAAGCAAAAGGGCCGGCGGATCGCTCCGCCGGCCCCGTTGTTGTTGTCGCCAACGAGCCGCCGCTCGGCGAGCGTCATGGACCCCGTCAGGACGTCGGGAAGCCCCGAACCTTCAGCAGAGCCGTCACATCCGGGTCGCGGCCGCGGAAGCGGCGATAGGCCTCGGCGCGGTCGGTGGTGTTGCCCTCGGCCAGGATGATGGCCTTGTAGCGGGCCGCGATGTCGGGATTGAAGACGTCGCCCGACTCCTCGAAATAGGCCCAGGTGTCGGCGTCCATGACCTCCGACCAGAGGTAGGAATAGTAGCCGGCGGAATAGGCGTCCGAGGTGAACAGGTGATTGAACTGCGGCAGGCGGTGCCGCATCACGATCTCCTTCGGCATGCCGTACCGCGCCAGGCTCTCGCGCTCGAAGGCGTCGATGTCGGTCGGCGGCGTCGCCTGGGTGTGCAGGTCCATGTCGACCAGGGCCGAGGACAGATAGCTGACGGTGTCATAGCCCTGGTTGAAGGTGCCGGACGCCTCGATCTTGTCGACCAGCGACTGCGGCATCGGCTGGCCGGTCTCCACATGCTTCATATAGCCGTCGAGGATCGGCCGGCTCAGCACCCAGTGCTCATGCACCTGCGACGGATACTCCACATAGTCGCGCGGCGTGCCGCCCAGGGCCGGATAGGTATAGGCCGCTGACAGCGAGTGCAGGGCGTGGCCGAACTCGTGGAACAGGGTCTGGGCGTCGTCCAGCGAGATCAGGATCGGCTGGCCGCCCTCGGCCTTGGTGAAGTTGTTGTTGTTCGACGACAGCACATTCTTGACGCCGTCATAGGTCGAATAGGAACGATAGGTCGTGGCCCAGGCCCCCGACCGCTTGCCCGCGCGCGAGAAGTCGTCGGAATAGAACAGGCCGACATGGCTGCCGTCGGCCTTGTTGGTGACCTCGAACACCTCGACGTCCGGATGGAAGCCCGGGACGCTGCCGGCCGGCACCGGGGTGAAGTCGAATCCGTACAGCCGCCCGGCCATGTAGAAGGCGCCGCGCTTGACGTTGTTGAGCTCGAAATACGGCTTCAGCTCGTTCTGATCGAGGTCGTACTTCTGCTTCCGGACCTTCTCCGCATAATAGAGATAATCCCACGGCTCGATCTCGTGACCGGCGATCGCCCGCATGTCGGCGACCTCCTCGATGACCCGCGCCTTGGCCGGCGCCCAGACCCGGTTCATCAGGCCCATGGCCGCGGCCGGGGTCTTGGCCATCGTGTCCTGCATCCGCCATTCGGCGTGGTTGGCGAAGCCCAGCAGCTTGGCCCGCTGGTCGCGCAGGCGGACGATCTCGGCGATGGTCGCATTGGTGTCGTTGGCGTCGCCATTGTCGCCGCGGTTGACGAATTTGCGCCAGACAACCTCGCGCATAGCGCGGTCATCGCCGAAGCTCAGGAAGGGGTCGACGCTCGAGCGCGTGTTGACGATGGCCCACCCCTCGACGTTGCGCGACCGCGCGGCGGCGGCGGCGGCGGCCTTGTTCGAGGCCGGCAGGCCGGCGACGCCGGCTTCGGTCGGGATCACGGTCCAGGCGTTCTCGTCGGCCACGACCTTCTGGCCGAAGCTGGTGAAGGCGTTGGACAGGGCGGTGTTGATCCGGCCCAGTTCGGCCTTGCCGGCCGCGTCCAAGGCGGCCCCGTTGCGCACGAAGGCGTCACGGCTGCGCTCGGCCAGACGGGTCTGTTCGGCGCTCAGGCCATGGGCGGCTGCGTTGTCGGCGACCGTCTTGACGCGCTGGAACAGGCGTTCGTTGAAGGTGATCTCATTGCCGGCCTGGGTCAGGATCGGCGCCACCTCGCGCTGCACCGCCTGATAGTCGGGCGAGCCGATATTGCCGGTCATGACGCCGAACATCGCCAGCGCCCGCCCCAGGGGTTCGCCGGCCATCTGGCTGGCCACCAGGGTGTTGGCGAAGGTCGGCGGTTCGGGATTGTCGGCGATGGCGGCATATTCGGCGCGCTGCAGCTCGATGCCCTCGAGGATGGCCGTCTTCAGCTTGTCGGCGGTCACCCGGTCCCAGGGCGGCACCCCCTCGTACGGACCGGTCCAGACCTGCAGCAGCTCGGCGCGCGGCGTCTGCACCGGCAGGACAGCGCGGGCGGCGGCGGCGTCGGAGGCCAGGGTCGCGGCGGAGGTTCCGCCGCCCAGGGACATGCCGTTGGCGGCGCAGGCCGAAAGGGCGAACAAGCTGCCCCCGGCGACGAGAAGCTGGCGTCTGTGCATGGGTATTCTCCGTGGTTCATGAACCTTCCGGCTACCCTACGCGCATCCTGGATGACGGTCACATGAACGCGGCGTAAGATATGGGAGGGTGCCGTCGCAGCCTGGAGACCGAACGATGTCCCGTTACCGCACTTTCCTGTTCGCAGCGCTGGTCATGTCCGCTCCGGCGGCTCCCCTCCTGGCCCAGGAACCCCCGAGCCAGCGATCACCCGACCGAATCGCTCCGTCCCGGCCGACCCAGGGCGTCCAGCCGGCTCTGCCGCGCCCGCTCGGCGATTGGGCCCGCGCCCGCGCCCAACGCCCGGCGGTTTCCGGAGCCGCGCTTTTGGCTGAGGCGGAGGCGCAGGCGATGCAACAGGCTGAGGCGCTGGACTTGGCGGATATGCCTGTTGAGGTGGCCGTCCAGATGATCATGGCGTTGATCGCTGAGGTCGCGCGGGACGATCTGAGAGACCAAGCCGAGGAAATGCTGGACCACCTCGCGGAAAAGAAGATGGCCCGCGAGGAACGGTCGCACAGGGCTCAGTGTCCTGCCGGGCGACCGGACGGAACCCGCCCCCCTGAAGGCTGCTGAGTAGACGGACCGTTTCTCCCGAACCCAAATCCGTCTAAAGGCCGCGGCATGGCGATTGGCGTATTTGACTCCGGCGTGGGCGGCCTGACGGTCCACCGCGAACTGACACGACGGTTCCCTGACCGGGACTTCGTCTATCTGGCCGACCAGGCCAACGCCCCCTATGGCGGGCGCGGCGGCGAGGAAATCGTCGACCTGACCCGCGCGGGCTGCGAGCGGCTGTTCGAGGCCGGGGCCAATGTCATCGTCCTGGCCTGCAACACCGCCTCGGCCATCGCTCTTCGTCGTCTGCAGCAGAGCTGGGTGCCCGAGGCGCGCGCGCGTCACGGCCGTCCCGTCAATGTTCTGGGCATCATCGTTCCGACCATCGAGGCCGCCACCGGCATGCCCTGGGACTATGAGGCCGAGCGCCACGGCGACAAGATCGAGGCCATCGACGTCACCGGCGTCTTCTGCACCGCCGCCACGGCCATGAGCCGCGTCTATGAGATCGAGATCGACAAGCGGCGCGAGGATCTGGCCGTCTTCTCCGAGCCCTGCCCGGGCCTCGCGGGCCTCATCGAGCTCGGCGCCCCGGCCGAGGAGCTGAAGGTGGTGGTCGATGACCACGTCGACGCCCTGCGCCGCCGCATCGGCCGACATCCGGACCAGGCCATCCTAGGCTGCACCCACTATGAGATCGTCGCCGACCTGTTTGCAGCGGCCCTGCCGCCGGGAACGCCGGTGATCCACCAGCCCACGGCCGTCGCCGACGCCCTCGACCGGTATTTCGCGCGCCATCCCGAATACGACCTCGGTGGCTCGGGCCGTCGCGACTTCCTGACCACCGGCAAGGCCGGCCCCCAGTCTGATCTGGTCAGCCAGTTCTGGGGCGCGCCCCTGACCTTCACGCCGGCCTGACTTCTGAAGGCCGGTCTTCAGCGCCGCTTCATCGAATACGGCGAGGGCTGGGGCCCGGCCTCCCAGCCGAACAGCCTGAGCCAGGCCTCGACCAGAAGCAGGTTGGGAACCCAGCACAGGAAGGAGATCGCGCGATAGCCGACGTCGAACTCCAGACCGGTCAACGGGATCATCGGCAGCATGATCCTCAGCGTCACCGCCGCGAAGGTCAGCGACAGGCTGCGGATCATCCAGCGGCGATGCTGGGCGAACTCGCCCGTGACGGCCTTGCGCCAGCCCATGACGGTGGCGCTGAACCATGCGACGGCCAGTCCGCCGAAACCGGCCGTCGCCACCGGACCCGCCGAGGCATGCAGCGCCAGCCAGAAGCCGGCGACCGCGCTGATCAGACACGCCAGAACATAGGTCCGCCCCGCCCAGCGGTGCCAGATTCGCCGGGGTCCGCGCCGGGTGACCAGCTGGAAAGATCCCAGGACCAGGGCGACCACCCCGCCGCCCACATGGGCCAGCACCGCCATGGGCCAGTCGGCGATCTGGCTCACCATCGGCGGCGCCGGGAACGGAACCGCGGGCAGCAGATAGCGCGCGCTGACCAGCGCGACGCCGAGGGCCAGAACGGCCATCAGGCCGAACATTGTTGTCGCAATCACTCTCGTCACGCCGCCGGCTCCCCTGTGGGCCGGCATGGGTTGAACCGGTCCGGGAGGGCGTGTCAGCCTCGCCTTCGCGAACGGGACGGCTCCCTTCGCGAACGGAGCGGGGCGTGACGGCAGGCGAGGCGATCAGACGGTTCGGGGCCCTCAGGCTGGGCCGGTCCGGGGCGGCGGAACTGGCCGCCCTCGTGCTGTTCGGCCTCTTTCTGGCGGCGGTGGCCCCCTTCGGCACGGCGGAGACGCCGCCGCCGTTCCGCTATTTCTACTGGCAGATGGCGATGGTTGGCGGGGGCGTCATCGCCGCCGTCATCGAGCCGCTGGTCGCCGGCCGCCTGTCCGGCCGCCCGCGGCTGTTTGTCGTCGCCCAGCTGACGGCCATGACCCCGGCTATCGCCCTCTGGATCTCCTTCCTGCCGGTGCTCCTCCTTGGCGCGCGACTCTCGGCCGAACGCATCCTGCAGGTCATGCCGGATGTCCTGACCATCAATGTTGCGGTGGTGGTTCTGGCCTGGCTGACCCGAAAGGCGCTGAACCGCCGGGATGCGCCCCGTCCGGTTCCCGAAGGTCTGGCGCCCGCCGCCATCCGCACCCGCCTGCCGCCGCGTCTGGCGCGGGCCCGGCTGGTCGCGGTCGAGGCTGAGGACCATTATCTGCGCGTCCGCACCGAGGCCGGGTCGGCCCTGGTGCTGATGCGGCTCGGCGACGCACTGGAGGCCTTGTCGGGGATGGACGGCTTTCGCACCCACCGCTCCTGGTGGGTGGCGCGGACCGCCGTCGAGGCCGTGCGCTGGAAGGGCGGCCGGGGCGCCCTGACCCTGTCGGACGGTGCGTCCGCCCCGGTCAGCCGGACCTACGCCGCCGCCCTCAAGGGCACGGACTGGGCCGCGCCGGTCGGCTAGCCGGCCAGCGCCGCTTCCGACGCCGCGATCCGGCTGGCGGCGTGAACGACCGCGCCAATCCGCAGGGCGGTCTGCACATGGGTCGCCGGCACGCCGTGCTGGCGCAGCGCGCCTTCATGGGCGTCCAGGCAGGCGCCGCAGCCGTTGATGGCCGAGACGGCCGTCGACCACAGCTCGAAATCCATCTTGTCGACGCCCGGATTGGCCAGGACGTTCATCCGCAGGCGGGCGGGGATGGTCGTGTACTCGTGGTTCTTCATCAGGTGCAGCGAGCGGTAGTAGATGTTGTTCATGCCCATGATGGCGGCCGCGGCCTTGGCCGCGTTCATCGCCTCGGGGGACAGGACCGTCGCCGCCTGGGCCTCGATCGCCTTGACCACCGGCGCGACGCCGATCGCATGGGCCGAGGCGAGGAAACAGCCCCATTTCTGCTGGTCGTTGAGCACGGTCTCCGAGGCGAGCGAGCCGAGGTTCAGGGAGATGTCCTTGGCGTAGGCGGGCATCAGGTCGCGGAGGGCGTCAATCGACATGGGGAGTCCTCGAAACTTGGTCAGGATACAAAACAGGCGGCAGCCGCAGCCGCCGCCTGTTCCGGTTCAGGTAGATCGGACGGCTTAAGCCGCCAGCGTCTCGCCGCCGACCGGGCGGTTGCAGGCGCACAGTTCGTCGGTTTGAAGGGCGTCGACGACCCGCAGGGTGTCGGCCGGCGCGCGGCCCACGTTCAGATTGGTGACATAGACGTGCTGCACGACATTGTGCGGGTCGACCACGAAGGTGGCGCGCAGGGCGACGCCCTCGGCCTCGTCGAGGACGCCCAGGTCGCGGGCGAATTTGCCGCCGTTGTCGGCGAACTGCCAGATCGGCAGTTTCGACAGGTCGGCGTGGTCGCGGCGCCAGGCCAGCTTCACGAACTCATTGTCGGTCGAGCCGCCCATCACCACGGTGTCGCGGTCGTTGAACTCGCGCGCCAGCGAGGCGAATTCCGCGATCTCGGTCGGGCAGACGAAGGTGAANNACCTTCCACTTGCCCTCGAAGCTGTCCTTGGTGATCGCCTCGAACGCCGAGACGCCGTTCTCCTCGTGGCTGTTGAAGCCCGGCTTGACGCCGATGATCTTGAAGTCCGGCAGTGTTTGTCCAACGCCCAGCATGGCGGGTTCTCCTGATGTCTGAATGGGATTGCGCCCGGGGAGGAGCGCCGCAGCTGCGAAATGGCTTGTGCAGTGCACAAAGTCAATCATTGGACACGACTTTGTTTGATAGATTTTCTCTATGATGTTCATAGGCGGGAACCCATCACCGGTTAGCTCCGCTTGACCTGCCGCCCCTGGCGCGCGACCCAAGGTCATGACCGCTGCGTTCAAAGCCGACCCCGCCTTCGAAGCCGGTTCCGTGGTCGCCTGCGACTGGCCCCTGTGTCAGGTGCGGCTGCAGGACGACGCCCGCTATCCGTGGCTCATCCTGATCCCCCGCCGCGCCGGACTGCAGGAGATCGAGGATCTGACCGGCGCCGAGCGCGCCGCCCTGATGGACGAGGTCGTCCGCGCCGGCGAACTGGTGCGCGAACTGGGTCAGGCCGCCGGTCGGCCGGTGCAGAAGCTGAACGTCGCCGCCCTCGGTAATGTCACCGCCCAGCTGCACGTCCATGTCGTCGGTCGCCGCCACGACGACGGCCAGTGGCCTGATCCGGTCTGGGGGCGAGGCGCCGCCGTGCCCTACGGCGCCAACGGGCTTCAGGCGGCGGTGTCGCGCATCCGGCTCAGTTCGGGCGGATAAGGCTCACGGCGCGGGGTTCGCCGTCGATTGTCAGCACGCCGCGCCAGCCGTTCCCGGCCCGCTCCAGCGTCATGGCGCCGGATCCCTCGAGCGTCAGGGTCGTCCCGTCCGAGATCGCCGCGCCCCAACCCGCCGGACCGCGCCAGCCGCCCTCGACCGGACCGACGCCGGGATCGGTCAGGACCAGATCGTAAAGCGTCCGGCCGGTCGCATCGACAATCCGCCAGATGCCGTCCATCCGCCCCGCGGCCTGATCGGCCCGGATCTCGGCGGAGGCCACGCCCTGCTCATAGGCCGCCTCGACGTCGCTCGGCGTATATTCATAGGACCGGACATAAGCCTCGACCACGACCGGCGTTTCCAGCGGACGGCGGTACAGGTCGCCGTCGGCGTCGCCCTGGGCCGGTTCACGGCCGAAATCCCGGCCCGGCTCGAACGGACGGATCACCGGCGCCTGGTAGGCGGCCTGGGTGGACGGATGCGGCGCGGGCTCCTGCATCAGCAGGCCGGCGAAGGCGAAGGCGATCAAACCCGACATGCGGCCAGACTGCCGTGAACGGGCGCGGATGACAAAGGCCGTGCACCCCACCCGCGAATTCGTGATCGCCGATGCCGCACCTGCTCACGTTTCGTTGACCCCCGCCGCCACGCTGACTAAACCCGGTCCACCGGTTTCGAGCGGCTGAATTCGCTCAGGTTTCTGAGAACCATTCGCAATATGTCGACCTCCCCCCTGCCGGGCGACGCCTCCAACGACCCGTCTGACGATCAGACCGGCCGGTTTGTGGTCCAGCCCAACGGCCGCGTCCGTCCCCTGTCGCCACATCTGCAGATCTGGCGCTGGCACGTGACCATGTTCGCCTCGATCCTGAACCGCATGACCGGCGGGGCCCTGTCCGCCGGAGCGGTGCTGATCTTCCTCTGGCTGATGGCCGTGGCCTTCGGACCGGACGCCTATGCGACCTTCACCGGCTGGATGGGGTCGCCCCTGGGCCTGCTGATCTGGTTCGGCCTGACCGTCGCCCTGTGCCTGCACCTGGCCGGCGGCGTCCGCCACCTGATCTGGGACGCCGGACACGGCCTGTCGCCCAAGGCCGCCGACGCCCTGTCCTGGGCCTCGATCATCGGAGGCGTCGTCATCGCCCTGGCCTTCTGGGTCTTCCTGTTCAGCTCGGGGAGGGTCGCGCTGTGAGCCGCTACACCAAGGCCTTCGTAAAGGGCGTCAAGGTCTCCGAACGCCACGGCGCAGCGGAATGGACCGCCGAACGCGCCTCGTCCCTGATCCTCGTGCCGTTGACCCTGTGGGGCCTGTGGAGCGGGTTCGCCCTGTCCGGCGGCGGCTATGACGGCGCCCTGGCCTGGTTCCGGTCGCCGGTGAACGCCGTCCTGCTGGCCGTGACCCTCCTGGTCAGCGTCTGGCACATGCAGATGGGGCTGAAGGTCATCGTCGATGACTATATCCACAAGCCCGGCTCGCGCGGCGCCCTGCTGGGCCTGATCGGCCTGCTCTGCGTCCTGATCGCGGCGGCGGGCGTATTCTTTATCGTACGGCTGGCCCTGGGCTCTGCGCCCCTGCCTGCCGGCTTCGGGATCTGACGGCTGATGGCTGCATATGAATTCGTCGATCACGCCTATGACGTCGTCGTCGTCGGCGCGGGCGGCTCGGGCCTTCGCGCTGCCCTCGGCGCGGCCCAGCAGGGGCTGAAGGTCGCCTGCGTCACCAAGGTCTTCCCGACCCGCTCCCACACCGTGGCGGCCCAGGGCGGCATCTC
>DDSO01000039.1 GCA_002343425.1 Brevundimonas sp. UBA2388 | reverse complement strand
GCACGACGTTGCGGCCGATGAAGGCCCCGCGGCGGACGATCGAGCCGGGCACGGAGCGGAAGCCCGCCTCCTGATAGTGGGCCGCGGTCCAGTCGCCGAACTTGTTGGGGACCTTGTCCCACCAGGGCCCGACCCCGGGTGCATGGCTGGCAGGACCGCGGTCGCCGCCGCGCATGATCTCATTGTCGTTGAGCCGGAAGGACAGCAGCACCGCCTTCTTCAGCCACTGGTGGGTAATCCAGACGCCGTCGGCGCCGCGCGAGGCGACCCGCGCCTTTCCGGAGTCCAGCCGTTCCAGCGCCTGTTCGACGGCCTTGCGGACCTCGCCGTGGGTGGCGGCCGAGATATTGGCGCGGCCTTCCCAGGCGGCCTCGATGACGGCTTCCAGATGGGTCAGGTCGGTCATCAGGCGTCTCCGGACAGGCGGGCGGTGGCGAGGAAGGGGCCGAGGGCGGCGGCCCGGTGGTCGGCGAAGGGCGTCTCTGCGTCCCGGGCGTGCGGCCCGACCAGCACCGTGGTCATGCCGATGGCGTGGGCGGGTGCGAGGTTGCGCACAGTGTCCTCGAAGAAGGCCGCCGTGGTCGGATCGACGTCGAATCGCTCCGTCATCCGGGCGAAGGTCCGGGGGTCCGGCTTCGGAATCAGATCGGCGTCCTCCAGCGAGAACAGGCCGTCGAACAGATCGGCCAGATCCAGCTTCTCGACCACCCGTCGGGCATGGGCCATCGAGCCGTTGGTGAAGACGATGCGGGGGCCCTCGAGCCGCTCCAGCGCCGCGCGCAGGCCGGGGTCGGGGGCCAGGACATCCAGCGGTACGTCATGGACTTCCGCCAGGAAGTCGTGCGGATCAATTCGATGATGCGCCATCAGACCGGCCAGCGAGGTGCCGTAGTCGCGCAGATACCCCTTCTGGACCACCATCGCCTCATCCGCCGGCAGGCCGGCGGTGCGCACGACATAGTCGTTGATGCGCTGCTGGATCAGCCCCATGAACTGGCTTTCGGGCGGATACAGGGTGTCGTCGAGGTCGAAGATCCAGCTGCGGACATGGCGCAGATCGGCGCCGTATTCCGTCGCCTCGACCGGCTCCGCCGTCATCCGGCCTTCACCAGCGTGCCGGCGCCGTGCTCGGTGAACAGTTCCACCAGCATGGCGTGGGGCCGGCGGCCGTCGAGAATCACCACGGCCTCGACCCCGTCGCGGACCGCGGCCATGGCCGTCTGCAGCTTGGGAATCATGCCGCCCGTGGCGACGCCGTCCTCGATCAGTTTCGAGGCCTCGCCGACCGTCATCTGGCGGATGATCTCGCCGTCCGCGCCCTTGACCCCCGGGACGTCCGTCAGCAGCAGCATCCGTTTGGCGCCCAGCGAGCCGGCGACGGCGCCGGCGACGGTGTCGGCGTTGACGTTGAAGGTCTGACCGTCCTCGGTCACGCCAATGGGGGCGATGACCGGCACCCAGTCGGCGTCGGACTCCAGCAGACGCTTGATCAGCTTGGGGTCGACCCGCGTCGGTTCGCCGACAAAGCCCAGATCAACCTCATGCTCGATCATGCTGTCCGGGTCGCGCTTGGTGCGCTTGGTCTTTTCGACGGTCAGAAGGCCGGCGTCCTTGCCCGACAGGCCGACGCCCCGGACATCCGCCTCGCGGCCGGCCATGGTGATCCAGTGGGCGATCTCCTTATTGACCGCGCCGGACAGGACCATTTCGGCCACCTGCATGGTGTCGGCGTCCGTGACCCGCAGCCCGTCGACGAAGGCGGACTTCACGCCCGCCTTGTCAAGCATGGCGCTGATCTGCGGTCCGCCGCCGTGCACCACGACCGGATTGACGCCCATCAGCTTCAGCAAAACCACGTCCGCGGCGAACTGACGCGCCACGGCGCTCTCGCCCATGGCGTGGCCGCCGTACTTGATGACCACCGTCTTGCGGTCATAGATCTGGATAAAGGGCAGGGCCTCGGCGAGCGTTTTCGCCGTCTCCCAACCTTGCGCGTCTTTGGCGCGATCCTCGGATTGCCGTTCGGTCTCGTCCATGATGAGCAGGCTCCTAAAGCGAGGTCCGGGTCCTGTCACCTGAAACCCGTGCGCGCCCGGACCGTTGGGTCCGGTATGAAAGAACATGAGATCGACGACCGCGACCTGACCCGGTCCCGCCCGACGGATCCGGCGTCTCTGCAGGGGCTCGACCCGGTGCTTTGCCCTGAATGCCAGGGAGTCGGAGCGACGGCGACGGGCGAGACCTGCCCTGTCTGTGAGGGAACCGGCAAGGCGACCGGAAGGACGGGTGGCGGCTGAGTCCGCCATTTCCGGCGCCCGCCTCCCCTCACAAGGGACAAACAGGGGGCGAAATTCCCGAAAGCAGGCTGAAAACGCCGTCGTGTAGCCCATCAGCCACGCTCGCCAGCCTTCGTATCCGGCCATCTCGACCTGGGCCAGCGGGGCTGTTATGACACCTTAGCGGCGGCTACTACGCCGTCACAAATTCACTTGGGCTGCGGAGGGCATCCACCCATGCGCGTTAAAACTTTCATTCTGGCCACCAGCGCAGTCGGGGCTCTCGCCCTGTCCGCCGGCGTCGCCAACGCCGAGCCGNNGCTGACGGCCAGCGTGGTCCGCAGTTCGACATCCAGACGCAGGATGACTGGGCGGCGTTCGCCCGTCTGGGCTACCGGTTCGACCAGAACTGGCGGGTCGAGCTCGAGGGCGGCTATCGCTCGAACGACATCGAGTCGGTCGTCAACCCGCGCGCGGGCAATCCGACGGGCGTCTGCCAGGTCGGCCCGGTGGCGGGCCCGTGCGGCGCGGCGAACGGCGAGATCAGCTCTGCGGCGCTGATGATGAATGTCATCTACGACTTCGGCAACGAGGGCGACGCCCTGCGTCCGTTCATCGGTCTTGGCGCCGGCATCAACCGGGTCAACACCGAGATCCTCGGCACGCTGGGCGGCACCCCCGCCCTTCGCGCAATCGGCTTCGGCGCGGACGACAGCTCGGCCGAGCTGGCGGCGCAGTTCATTGGCGGCCTGGCCTTCGCGATCAGCGACCGGGCCCATCTGGACCTGACCTATCGCTATCTGATGTCGAACATGGAGTTCGCGTCGTTCACCTCGGTGGCGGCGTACAACCCCGGTCCGTTCACGGGCCGTTATGACGACAGCCACACCCTGACGCTGGGCCTGCGCTATGCGTTCGGTGCGGACGAGCCGGCCTATGTGCCACCTCCCCCGCC
>DDSO01000012.1 GCA_002343425.1 Brevundimonas sp. UBA2388 | reverse complement strand
GCCCGGCTCGCCCTTGATCAGCAGGGGGCGTTCGAGGGCGACGGCGGCGTTGACCGCGATCCTCAGGTCATCGGTAGCGATGTAGTTGGACGTGCCTTCGAAGCGGTCGGTCTGGCGGGACATGGCGGTTCCGGGTTGTGATTCAAAACGCCTACCGAAGGCCGGGCCGGTTCACAACGCCGGCTGCAGTCCTGGAGGGTTCAAAGTGTTCATCGCCGGCCGAAAAAATTCGCACTGTCCGACGGTCGGGGCGACCGAGGGCCCGATACGGCGGGACCGGGCCCTGGGCGGCGGGTCATCTGTCGGGGTTCAAGCTGTCAAAGACCGGCGGAGAGCGACTTTGAGCAGTATGCACGGGGGCGCGTCAGATTTGGTCGCAGGTCACCGGGAGCGGTGGCGACGGCGTTCTGTCGAGGGCCGGAAAGGGAGAGTCGGGGGCGCAAAGGGGTCGGAAGATCAGGGGCGAGAAGACACTGTTGCCGGACGTCTGAATCAACCCGCCCGGCGTATCAGCTCATCCGCGAGATCGGCCGTCAGATAGCCGTCGGCCAGCCGGCCGTTGGCGACCTGCCAGCGGCGCAGGGCGGCGCGGGTGTTGGCGCCGACGACGCCGTCGATGCCCTGGGTGTCGAAGCCGAGCCGGGTCAGGGCGGCCTGGGCGCCGATGCGCTGGTCGCGGGACAGGGGGGCGTCGTTGGGCCAGGAGGCGACCAGACCGGGCCGTCCGGCGATGCCGTCGGCGGTGAGGCCGATGGCGAGGGCGTAGCTGACCGAGTTGTTGTAGCGGCGGATCACATAATGGTTCGGCAGGGCCAGGAAGGCCGGGCCGCGGGCCCCCTGGGGCAGGAGGATGACCGCTTCTTCCTGCGCTTCGGCGGCGTTGGGAGCCCCGCCGCGGGCGAGGCTGACGCCGCGCTGGGCCCAGTAGCGCCAGGGCTGGCGCGGGCCTTCAGCCTCGGCGTAGTCGAAGCCCGCGGGGAGGATGACCTCATAGCCCCAGGTCTGGCCGGGCTTCCAGCCGGCGCGGGCCAGCAGATTGGCGGCCGAGGCGAGGGCGTCAGCATCCGAGCCCCAGATGTCGACCTTGCCGTCGCCGGTCTGGTCGACGCCGAGGCGCAGATAGGCGTCGGGCATGAACTGGGTCTGGCCCATGGCCCCGGCCCAGCTGCCCTTCAGACCCGCGCGGTCGCGGCGGCCGTCGACGACGATGTCGAGCGCATTCTTCAGTTCGCCCTCGGCCCAGTCGCGGCGGCGACCTTCATAGGCAAGGGTGGCGAGGGAGCGGATGACGTCATAGTCGCCCTGGATGGCCCCGAAGGCGCTCTCATTGCCCCAGATGGAGACGAGGATTTCGGTGGGGACGCCGTAGCGCTGGGTCACCTCCCACGGCACGCGGTCGGTGCGGGCGCGGCCCTGGGCGATGCGGGTCGCCGAGGCAGCCGACTGGACATAGGCCCCGGCAGGGCGGCTGAACTCGGGCTGGTTGCGATCGAGGCGGATGACGGAAGGGTCCGGGGTCAGGCCCGCGAGTTCGCGCTCGTATTCGGCGCGGCGGGCGCCGCCATGGCGGTTGAGGAAGCCCTGCTTCCAGCNNAGCTGCTCGTCGCGCTTCGCGTGCTGCGCGAGGGCGCTCTGGTAGATGATCAGGTTCGCGACGTCGGTCTCGGTGGCACCGACGGGCGCGGGCGCCGCGGGGACGGGAGCGGGAGGCGTCGGCGCGGCCGGTGCGGCGGCCGGCGCGGCGGCGTCGGAGGTCGGGGCGACCGGCGGCGCCTCCGGCAATATGGGCGCGCAGGCGGCGACGGAGGCGATGAGGATGAGTCGAAGGCTGATACGCATGCCGATAGCTGTAGAGTCCCCTGGGGCCGCCCCGTCATAACAAGTGCGCGAGGCGACAGGCCTTGCTGCAATACCGGGGCCAAAGCGGGCCGCGGGGATCCGCGGGGCCGCTCGCGGCCTGGCGGCTCGCAACCTGCGGGTCGGTGAAGGGTTCCGGCGGTCGGGGCGTTGCGCCTCAAGGCGGTAAAAATGGCGAAAGACCTGTGCAGGCTGGTCTATCGGAGCGAGTCCCGGATCGATCACAATGACGATGCAGGGCTCGACGGGATTTTCCGGATCTCGGTGAAGAACAACCTTCGGGACCGGATCACCGGCGCCCTTGCGCTGCCGGACGGCAAATTCGTTCAGGTCGTCGAGGGCGCCAGGCGAGACGTCGAGGCGCTGATGGTGCGCATCCGCGCCGATGACCGGCATTTCAACGTCGCGGTTCTGGGGGACTGGGCGATCACGGCCCGGCTGTTCGAGGGCTGGGCGATGGCGCGGCCTGATCCGGAGCCGCTGAGCCGTCAGGCATTCCGCATCGTCACCGAGGACGGCAGCGGCGTGCAGGTGACGGGCATTCTGCTCGGCATGGTGCAAACACCGGCGACGGCCTGGCTGTAGGGCCGCGGGCAGTCGCGCGGCGAGCGTCCGTTGCGCGGGCGATTTCCCTGTTTTGCGTCGTTAACCCTCAATTTCATGGAATATTTGAGAGGTCGGGGCGCACAACGGCGTCAGCTCTGAGACCCGATACCTATGGCCTGGTGGCGGAGGGGCGACGCGACGGCGGTGCAACGCCGTAGACCCTCCGTTCAACTCGGAGGCCAGGCCTCCAGAGTCTTGGTGGCGCCAGCGCTCGCGACCCGGTCGCTCGCTGCTTGAATACGGGTGAACTGCGGACATTCCGAAGGACCGCTTTCGACCCTTGCGGACGGAATGTACGGCTCGGCAATATCGCATTGGTCGTCGCCCGGACTGTTTCGCACTGCTTCTCATTGCAGAGCCGTTGCTACGAACTCGCGGCCTGAGCGGAACCATGGTACGTGATCGTCGTTAGCCGACTGGCTGGGCCTGGGCGTTGCGCTATGCGCAAGCCAGCCTTGGCTCTGCGGGGGGCTGCAATGGCGACCAATCCTCTATCTGAAGATGCGGCCAAGGCCTTGGCACTCGCGGTCATCGCCGCATCAAAGGCGCCACTCCTGCTGCTCGACTCCGATAGGGAGATTGTCGCTGCAAGCGACTCCTTCCTGTCAGCCTTCGGACGAGGACCGGAGGACGTCGTAGGACAGTCGTTGTTCAGCTTGAACCAAGGCGAATGGGACCGTCCGGACCTCCGATCCGCCCTTGCCCTGTCGATGACCGGGGGTGTGGACTTTCAGGGCCTCGAGTTGGATTTGGCCGGCCCCACCGGCACAGTCCAGAATCTGGTCCTAAAGTCCCAACGCCTGTCCTTTGCGGAACCGACGCAGCTGCGTGTTCTGGTGACTGTGATCGACGAGACAGAGGCGCGCGCCTGCGCCAAGTGCAGGGCTGACCTCATTCACGACAAGGAAGTGCTTCTCGGCGAAATCCAGCACCGGGTCGCAAACAGCCTCCAGATCATCGCGAGCCTGCTGCTCCAGGACGCAAGATCCGTCACGTCGGAGGAGGGCCGCGTCCACCTCCAAGCGGCACACCAGCGGATCATGTCCGTTGCCTCTCTCCAGCGGCAGTTGGCGTCTTCATCAACGAATGAGGTGGTTATTCGCCCCTATCTTGAGGGGATTTGCGAGAGCATCGGGGCGTCCATGACCCATGACAGCGAACGCATCCACATCCAGGTCACGGGCGACGATGGGGCTATGCCTGGAGAAATGTCCGTAAGCATCGGCCTTGTCGTTACCGAGCTCGTCATCAACGCACTGAAATATGCCTTCCCGAACGGAGGGACTGGTAGCGTCCTGGTGGACTATCAATCCGAGAACGACGGCTGGGCGCTGTCGGTCTGCGACGATGGCATTGGGATGCAGAACGGCAGGGTGGATGCCGCGTATGGCTTGGGGTCAGCCATTATAAAAGCCCTGGCAAAGCAGCTTGTCGCGACGATCACGGTCTATGACTTGAACCCTGGAACCGGGGTTTCAGTGGTCCACCTACAGACGGCGGGATTGTTGAGTGTCCATCCTGGAAAGACGCTCCAAAGCGTCTGAGGTCGATGTTGGGCTGCATCCAATGTCCGCTAACCACCCATACCGGACCTCTGGCCACTCCCGCCTTGCGGACGCCCTTCAGTGCCCGGTTGACGATTCCCGGAAGCCTCTCTATACGCACCGCTCCGCCGCAGGTTCGTCCCGCGGCTTTTCTGTTTTGTTTTGCCTCAGGACGACGACCATGAAGGTCCGCAGCTCGCTCAAGTCGCTCAAGGGTCGCCACCGCGACTGCAAGGTCGTTCGCCGCAAGGGCGTCGTCTATGTGATCAACAAGACCGACCCGCGCTTCAAGGCGAAGCAGGGCTAAGGTCTCTCCACGCCTCACGGCGCGGTTCGAAATTCCAAAGGCTGCGGACTTGTCCGCAGCCTTTTTCGCGTCTGCCCCCAGCGATCGTTGAGTCGCGCGCTTTGGCGTGGTTAGCGTCCCACACGTTTGTTTGCCCTGACGGCCTTCGGCCTGTTTGAGGGCGTGATTTTTCCCGGAGTTCTCCCTTGGCTGACGACGCTTCCTTCGATTCCTCGCCCGACGTCCTGACGTCCGCCGCCCAGGGCCGTCTGCGCACCGTCATCGAGCGCCTCGAGCGGCTCGAGGAAGACAAGGCCGCGGTCATGGCCGACATGAAGGAGGTCTTCGCCGAGGCCAAGGGCGAGGGCTATGACGTGAAAATCCTGCGCAAGGTCATCCGCATCCGCAAGCAGGACAAGGCCAAGCGGCAGGAGGAGGATGCGATCCTCGATCTGTACCTCTCGGCGCTCGGCGAGATCTGACTTTCAGGGATGAGGGATTAGGGATTAGGGATTAGGGATGAGGGGCAGTCTTGGCCGATCATCGACTAATCCCTCATCCCTGTTCCCTCATCCCTGCCTTGAAGCGCAAACCGCCCGCCAACCCCTTCGAAGCCCAGCGCAAGGCGGCCCAGCGGGCGGCCCTGAACGCCCTCAGACGCGCCCGCCGCTCGGCAGAGAAGGCGGGCGTTTCGCTGTCCGAATGGGAGGGGGAGTTTCTCGACTCGGTGTCCGAGCGGGTGAAGACTCACGGCCGCGCCTTCGGCGACCCGGAACTGGGCGCGCCGGGGCAGGCCCTGTCGGCCATGCAGGGCCGCAAGCTGAAGGAGATCGCGGCCAAGGCGAAGGGGGAGGAGCCGAAGCGGCGGTGGGGGAAGAAGAGGGAGTAGGCAGTAGGAATTAGGAAATGTGAATTAGGAGCGCCGCGTGTGCCTCCGCCAGCTCACTCTTCCTGATCCCTAATTCCTAATGCCTACTCCCTAGAAGAGGATCTTGCGGAACGTCAGGCTGACGACCCGGCCCTGGGGGTCGAGGTAGTCGGGCTGATAGTTCAGGGGCACGTCGCCGCCGGCGCTGGAGGTGACCTCGGGCCGGGTGTCGAACAGGTTCTGGACCCCGAAATTGACCCGCGAGCCTTTCAGCCACGGGAATTTGGCCACCCATGAGGCCTGGGAGTTCAGGTCGATGAAGACGTTCAGATTGACCGTGGCCTGATCCGCGAAATTCAGGTCCGGGCCGGTTCCGCCGTCGACGCGGGTGCCCTCGCGCCAGTTGGCGTTGACGAAGGCGCCCATGCCGTTGCGGAAGACGCCGCCCTGGGCCTGGATTTCGTTGCGGGACGTACCGCCGCGCGCGCCGGTGGCGGCGCCGTCCAGCAGGTCGAGGACGGGCAGGCCGGCGGCGATGACGATCTCATCCTGCAGACGATACGTATGGTAGATCGACAGGTTGAAGCGGCCCTGACCGGGCTGCATGCCGCCCATGCCGCGTCCGCCGCCCATCCGCATCTGGCCGCCGCCGCCGCCGGGCGGGGGACCGCCGCCCTCGCTGCGCATTTCGATCCGCATCGGCATGCCGCCGCCCATGGGCGGACGGGCGCTGCCGGGGGCGCCGGGCAGGGGCGCCGCGGCCGGATTGGGCGCGCCGAACGCGCGGGAGTAGTTGAAGCCCGTGCGGATGTCCTGACGCTCGAACCGCTCGAAATTCAGCGGGCGGGCGTCGAAAGAAATCAGATTGCCGCCGGCATCGCGGGTGAAGCGGCCGGGGAGGGCGGCCTCAAGACCCGGTGTCAGGGTCGGGAAGGCGGCGATGGCGTCTTCGGTCAGGCTGTACGTCCAGGTCGAGCTGACCCGGAAGTCGGTCTCGGACCAGGGCTTGAGATTGAAGCCGGCCTTCCAGACCTGACGGTTGTCCGAGTTCAGGTTCGGATTGCCGCCGTCGGTGCGGGTGACCAGCACCGTCTGGTTGGTGGCGAAGTCGAACACCGGGACGTTGAAGGTGGAGACGGTCGGGTCGTTGAGCTGCGAGATCGACGGGGCGCCGTGCTCGTCGGTGTAGCTGACGTTGAGCGACAGCGGCTCGATGGGCGACCAGTTGACGCCGAAGCCGAGGGTGGTCAGGCCGCCGAAGTCCGACAGCTCCTCATATCCGGCGTTGAAATTGGCCGACAGGTCGCCGATTGAGGTCAGGACATCGCGGCGGCGACTGGCGATGGGAATGCTGAAGCTGGCCTGGCTGTTGAGGCGGTCGCGCGACTGGGAGCGTTCGGTGGTCAGGCCCGAGCGGAAGCTGGTGGAATCCAGCGACCGGGTGTCGGCGCCGATCCGGAAGGTGGAGCTGATCCCGCCGGCGGGCAGGTCGTAGACGTCGCCGTTCAGAACCAGTTCGGTCGACAGGACCTGGGACACGGAGTTGGCGGTGTCGTCGGGGAGGCGGACGAAGTCAGACGGTGACAGGATGCCGAACGGGTTGGCCGTCGGGTCGTTGGCGTCGAGGCGCGCCTGGAACGGACCGACGTTGGCGAAGCCCCGGCCGCTGAGGGTGTCGGTTTCGACGCGGTCGTAGTTGCCGCTGAGGGTCCAGCGCCAGTCGTCGCCGAGGAAGCCGTCGACGACGACGCCGAGGCCGCCGCCGGCGAGGTGCCGCACGCGCTGCGCGTCACCTTCCGCGACGCGGTGCTCGCGAACACCTATGTCTGGCCGGCCCGTCACCGCGCCGGCAACAGCGCCGGTGGCATCCCGTTCGGAGCGCTGCTGCGGCTGAAGGCCGGCTTCACGGTGCCGTCGAACTGGACGACGCAGGCCAGGGCGCTCGCCACCGCGATGCAGCGGCACGGCCTCTATGTGGCCGACATCGGCAGCGACCTCTACGTGCAAGGCGACCCGAGCGCCGCCTGGAGCGGCTCGACGATCACGCAGCTGCAGACGCTGCGCATGAGCGACTTCGAGTTCGTCGACCTGGGCGCGGTGACGCGTGATGCGCGCTTCGACGGAGGATCGTTCGCGGCGCGGTGGTGAGGGGCGGGAGGAGGCGCGCTCAGCCCACCTGGTCACGGCAATGAAGGTCGCCGCCGGCCCTGCAGTCCCCGGTGTTGGCACCGTTGACAACGCGCTGCACCGTTGTCATCATGGCCAACGATGAAGGCGATCGAACTCCTGCGCCGACGCATTCCCTACACGGAGACATCGTTCGTTCGCGGTGAGTGCGTCCTGCGCTACGACAACGAGGCGGGCAAGGGGGATCACCGTCACTACAGAGGCAAGGAGAGCGCCTTCACTTTCGAGTCCCCCGAGCAGCTGATCGCCGCCTTTCAACGAGACATCGCGAGGTACCAGCGTGAAGACCGTGACGCTTGATGTTCGTGACCCGCAGTCCACCATGTCCGACTTCGTCGCCGCCTGGAAGACCGGCAAGCCCTCGAAGGGGGACCGGATCTCATTCTCGAACCCCGAGCTGCTGTGGAAGGTCCTGACCGCGAAGCGCTGGGCCCTGCTCAAGGCGATGTGTGGCGCCGGCCCGCTGTCGGTTCGTGAGGCCGCCAGACGGGTCGGGCGCGACATCAAGGCCGTTCACGGCGACCTTGCCGCCCTGTTCGAAGCCGGCGTGCTGGTACGCAGCGAAGGCGGGCAGCTCGAGTTTCCCTACGAGGCGATCAAGGTCGAGTTTCTGCTCCAGGCCGCATGACCGTGGCCCGAGGGCCGGCCCCCTTCACCCGCGCCAGCCGCTCACCACGTCCTCCTCTTCCAGCACCAGCCCGGTCGCGGCGATGAAGGTCGCGACCATGCGGTAGAAGCCGACGACCAGTGCCATCTCGACGAAGCCGCGCTCGCCGTGGCGGGCGGTGACGCGGCCGATCAGGTCGTCGGGCAGGTCGGCGTCGTCGAGCAGGCCGTCGGC
>DDSO01000119.1 GCA_002343425.1 Brevundimonas sp. UBA2388 | reverse complement strand
AGAAGATGCTGATCGCCGAGTTGACGACCCCGATCGCGGTGAGCCACAGGAGCTGCTGGTCCTGCGTGTCCATCGCGCTCTTGAAGACGTAGAACTTGGCGAAGAAGCCCGTGAACGGCGGCAGGCCGAGGGCCGACAGCGAGAAGGCGGTCATGGCCAGGGCCAGGCCGGGGCGTTCCTTCACCAGGCCGGCCATGTCCTCGAGGGTCTCCATCGGACGGCCGTCGCGCTGGAGCGCGGTCAGGCAGGCGAAGAAGCCGGTCACGTCGACCATGTAGAGGACCATGAACATCAGCATGGCCTGGACGCCCGCCTCGCCGCCGGCGGCCAGGCCGATCAGGGCGTAGCCGATGTTGGCGATCGAGCTGTAGGCCCACAGGCGCTTGAGGTTCTTCTGGGCCAGACCGGCGAAAGCGCCGACGAAGACGGAGGCCAGGGCGACCAGCAGGATCACCTGGCGCCATTGCTCCACGGCCTCGGCGAAGCCCTCCTGCAGCACGCGGGCGAGCAGGACCATGGCGGCCAGCTTCGGCGCGGCGGCGAAGAAGCCGACGACCGGGGTCGGGGCGCCTTCATAGACGTCCGGCGTCCACATGTGGAACGGCGCGGCNNGCCGAGACCTTGAAGGCCAGGCCGCAGATCAGGAACACCAGGCCGAAGATCAGTCCGGTCGACTCATTGGCGGCGGCGTAGGCGGCGATCTCGTCAAACCGCATTGAGCCGGTGAAGCCGTAGATCAGGCTGGCCCCGTACAGCAGCAGGCCCGACGACAGGGCGCCCAGCACGAAATATTTCAGCCCCGCCTCCGACGCCTTCAGGTCGTCGCGGTGGTAGGCGGCCAGAATATAGAGGGCCAGCGAATGCAGCTCGATGCCGACATAGAGGGAGATCAGATCGCCCGAAGACGCCATCATGCCCATGCCGGCCGAGGCCAGCACGATCAGGATCGGATATTCGAATTTCGCGATCCGGCTCCGCTTCATCCAGCCGTCGCCGAGCACAATGGCCACCGCGCTGGACAGGAAGATCACGGCCTTGCCGTAGACAGCCAGCGGATCGGCCACATAGGCGCCGTTGAAGGCCATGCCGAGCGGACCGGTCACGGCCACGGCCGTGGCGGCGACCAGAAGGCCGACCGACAGGGCCGAGATGAAGCGCGCGCTCTTGTCGCCCATGAAGGCGCCGAGCATCAGCAGCACCAGACCGCCGACCGCGAGGGTCGCTTCCGGGGCCGAGAGGTGAAGGGCGGAGATCAGGTCAGGCATCATCGTCTCACCCGCCGATCGCGGCGCGATAGGTGGTCGTCAGGGCCTCGACCGAGGCGGCGGTGTAGTCCAGCACCAGACCGGGCTGGAAGCCCAGCCACAGGGTGCCGATGATCAGCGGCGCGAAGATCAGCAACTCGCGCTTGTCGACGTCGGTGATCGCCTTCATCGCCGGATTGGTGATCTCGCCGAACATGACGTTGCGATACAGCGTCAGCGCATAGACCGCCGAGAAGATCACGCCCGAGGCGGCGAACAGCGCCGTCCAGGTCGAGACCTCATAGATGCCGACCATGGTCAGGATCTCGCCGATGAAGCCCGAGGTGCCCGGCAGGCCGACNNTTGGCCATGGTGAACAGCATGAAGATGGCCGCGAACCACGGCATCCGCGCGGTCAGGCCGCCGTACAGGGCGATCTCGCGGGTGTGCATCCGGTCATAGACCACGCCGACGCAGAGGAAGAGCGCGCCCGAGATCAGGCCGTGGCTCAGCATCTGGAACACCGCGCCCTGCACGCCCTGATCATTGCCGGCGAAGATGCCCATGGTCACAAAGCCCATGTGGGCAACCGACGAATAGGCGATCAGCTTCTTCATGTCCGTCTGCCGGAAGGCGACCAGCGAGGTGTAGACGATGGCGATGGCCGACAGGGCGAAGACCAGCGGCGCGAAGGTCTGCGACGCCTGCGGGAACATGGGCAGGTTGAACAGCAGGAAGCCGTAGCCGCCCAGCTTCAGCAGGATGCCGGCCAGGATGACCGACCCCGCCGTCGGCGCCTGCACGTGGGCGTCCGGCAACCAGGTGTGCACCGGCCACATCGGCATCTTGACCGCGAAGGAGGCGAAGAAGGCCAGCCATAGCAGAGGCTGCGCCTCGGCGGAGAAGGCATATTCCTTGAGCGCCGGAATGCTGGTGGTGCCCGTCTCGGCCGCCATCCACAGCATGGCCAGCAGCATCAGCACCGAGCCCAGCAGGGTGTAGAGGAAGAATTTGTACGAGGCGTAGATCCGGTTCGCCCCGCCCCACACGCCGATGATGATGAACATCGGCACCAGTGTGCCTTCAAAGAAGATGTAGAACAGGAACAGGTCGAGCGAGGTGAACACCCCGATAACCAGCGTCTCCAGCACCAGGAAGGCGATCATGTAATCGACCACCCGGTCCTTGATCGTGGTCCAGCTGGCCAGGATACAGATCGGCATCAGGAAGGCAGTCAGCAGCACGAACAGGATCGAAATCCCGTCCACGCCCATGTGGTACTCGGCGCCCGCGAACCAGACGTATCGCTCGACGAACTGATAGGCGGCGCTGGACGGATCGAAGGTCGCCACCAGCACGGCCGAGACGGCCAGGGTGACGAGCGTCGTCAACAGGGCGATCCAGCGCGCCGCACCGTCGGCCCCGGCCTTGTTGAACAGCCGCGCCAGCAGGATCAGGCCCGCGCCGACCAGCGGCAGGAAGGTGACGACGCTGAGGATGTAGGGGATCTGGGGCAAGATCAGGCTCCCCACGCATAGATGGCGAAGGCGAGGAAGCCAGCGAGGCCGAGCAACATCACGAAGGCGTAGAAATAGACATAGCCGGACTGGAACCGGGCAAGACCGCCCGCGAATTTCCGCGACAGCCAGGCCATGCCGTTGGGCCCGCCTCCGTCGATGATCTTCACATCGCCGACCTTCCAGAACAGGTCGCCGAGCGCCCGCGCGCCCTTCACGAACACGACGTCATACAGCTCGTCGAAGAACCACTTGTTGTACAGGAAGGCGTGAACCACACCCCCGCGATCGGCCATCCGGCGCGCCATGCCTTCCTTCATCACATAGAGCCAGAAGGCTGCGAAACTGCCGATCAGGGTCAGGATCAGCGGCGACCATTTCACCCAGACAGGCACATAGTGGCTGTCGTGCAGGACATGATTGGCCTCGGCCACGAAGATCGCGCCGCGCCAGAAGTCGTGCTCGTGATCGCCGATGAACCAGGGCGCGAAGACGAAGCCGGCGGCGATCGCCCCGACCGCCAGCAGCAGCAGCGGAACCAGCATCACCAGCGGACTCTCATGCGGCTTCAGCGGGCCGTGATGGGCGTGGTCGTCGTGCGCATGATCGTCATGCGCATGGCCGTCCGCGATCGGCTCCGAATGGGTTTCCAGCTGGGCATGCGAGGCGTGGTCGTCATGCGCGTGGTCATCATGATGCGCGTCCTTCCAGACCGGCTTGTTGTGGAAGGTCATGAACACCAGACGCCATGAATAGTAGGCGGTCAGACCGGCGGCGAGCAGGCCGACGAAGAAGGCGAACAGGCCCATGGCCGAATGGCCGTTGGTGAACGAGGCAAAGGCGCTCTCGATGACCGAGTCCTTGGAGTGGAAGCCGGCGAAGCCGCCGACGCCCGGGATGCCGATGCCGGTGATGGCGAGCGTGCCGATCATCATCACCGCATAGGTGACCGGCAGCAGCTTCCACAGCCCGCCCATCTTCCGCATGTCCTGCTCGTGATGCATCCCGTGGATCACCGAGCCAGCGCCGAGGAACAGCAGGGCCTTGAAGAAGGCGTGGGTGAACAGGTGGAACATGGCGGCCTGATAGGCGCCGACGCCCGCCGCAAAGAACATGTAGCCGAGCTGGGAACAGGTCGAATAGGCGATGACCCGCTTGATGTCGTTCTGGGCCAGGCCGACCGTCGCCGCGAACAGGGCCGTGACCGCGCCGGTCAGGGCGATGATGGCCGAGGCGACCGGGGCGTACTCATAGATCGGAGACAGCAGGCAGACCATGTAGACGCCGGCGGTGACCATGGTCGCCGCGTGGATCAGGGCCGATACGGGTGTCGGACCTTCCATGGCGTCCGGCAGCCAG
>DDSO01000074.1 GCA_002343425.1 Brevundimonas sp. UBA2388 | reverse complement strand
GGAATGGCCGCCTGCGCCCGCACGATGGCGGCGAGGCCGGGCGCACCACCCGCGTCGATCGCGGCGATGGCGAGGTCGGCGCGCTGGGTGACGATCTCGGGTGTGTCCAGGCCGTTCTTCAACAGCACCAGCGCCTCACGGGCCGGCGCGACCTGACCGTGTTGCAGGCGGGCCATGGCTAGGGCTTCGAGGGCGAAGGCGCTGAACGGGCGGCCGTCCTTGGCCAGCGGCTCCAGACGGGCCTGGATCTGCTCCAGGGTTTCGGTGTCCATGGCCAGCCAGGCGGCCTTGAGCGCGGCGGTGTCGGACAGCAGCGGATCGCTGGACGCCTTGGCCGCCTCGTCCAGAAGCGCGATCGCATCGGGAATGCGGTTGGCGGCGAGGGCAATGCCCGCGCGCTGGCTCAGGGCCATCGACTTGTAGGCCCCGTTGCCGTCCTTGGCCGCCTGGATAAAGGCGGCGTCGGCCCCGACAGGGTTATTGGCCTCAAGCGATTCCAGGCCGCGGTCATAGGCGACGGAGGCCTTGTCGGCCTTCGACGTCTGCCAGCTGTCCCAGCCCCAGAAGGCCAGTGCGGCGATCAGCGCGACCAGAAGCACGCCGCCCGCGACGGGCAGCCAGGTGCGGGCCAGCCGCTTGTAGCGGTCGGAGCGAAGCTCCTCCTCGACCTGCTCGAAGACATCAACCACGGATACGTCGCCCCCAATAACGGCCGTCAGGCCGCTGAAAATCAATCCGGCCGGACCCTAGAGGGTCGCCTGCCCCGCCGCAACGCACGGCTTAGGGCGTGGCAGGCTTTTTCGAGAAGTAGGTCTCGACTTCGGCAGGAAAACGGCGGGCCTTCACGTCAGCGGCGTAACTCGCCACCGCCCGGTCGATATCGCCACGCATATCGGCATAGCGGCGAACGAATTTCGGGGTCCAGTCGAACAGGCCCAGCATGTCGGGCGTCACCAGGATCTGGCCGTCGCAGGCGGACGAGGCGCCGATGCCAATGGTGGGCTTGTCGATCGCCAGGGTGATGTCGCGGGCCAGTCCTTCAGCCACACCCTCGACCACCACGGCGAACGCCCCGGCGTCGGCGGTGGCCTCGGCCTCGCTCATGACCCGCAGCCGCTCCTCGTCGGTCTTGCCCTTGGCCTTGAAGGCCCCGTCGGTCAGCACCGCCTGGGGCCTCAAGCCGACGTGGCCCATGACCGGAATGCCCCGCTGGACCAGATAGGCGATGGTTTCCGCCACCGTGGGCCCGCTCTCGACCTTCACCCCCTGGGCGCCGGTCTCCTTCATCACGCGGGCGCAGTTCTGGTAGGCCTGCTCCTTGCCGCCTTCGTAGCTGCCGAAGGGCATGTCGATGACCACCATGGCCCGGCGCGAGCCACGCATGACGGCCTGGCCATGCATGATCATCATCTCCAGCGTCACCCCGACCGTATTGGGCATGCCGTGGACGACCATACCGACGCTGTCGCCGACCAGCAGCAGATCGCAATGGTCGTCCAGCAGCGCGGCTGTCGGGGCGTCATAGGCGGTCAGGCAGACGATCGGCTCGCCCCCCTTGCGCGCCCGAATGTCGGGCGCGGCGAGGCGTTTGACCGCTTCCTGCTTCTGGCTGGACATGGGGAGGCCCTCCTGTTCGGACCTCCTAGATAGTCGCCGGGGCTCGCCCCGTCATCCCTCAGGACGACGGGGGCCGGATCACATGTCCTGCGACAGCTTCATCACCCCGGCCGCAGCCAGGGCGATCAGGGCCCCGGCGGCGATCCAGAACATCTGCATCCCGCCCATGGAGCCCAGCTCCAGATTGGCCAGACCCAGCTGGTCGAGACCCGTCTGGACGGCGTCCTGGGCATTGAACGAGACGCTGCGGATGCCCTGACCCAGGGCGTTTCCGGCCACGACGCCCTCGCCGGAGCCCATGTTGACGCTCATGGTTTCGCGAACCGCCACAACACCGCCGATGACGCCGGCAAGGCCGAGAGCGAGGACACGGACGTGAGAGCCCTTCTGCAGCTTCTGCTCGACCTGGGCGGTGAACAGGGCGGCGTCGGGCATCTGCGGCGAGCGCGCGAACAGCCGCTCGATCTCAGGATCGAACTCGTCAGCCGACATGCTGCGCGCTCCCCAAGGGCTGTCCGGTCGGCTGGAGCCGCGCACGGAGTTTATCCAGACCACGTTTGACATGAGACTTCACCGTGCCGAGTGGCAAATTAAGGGCGGCGGCGATCTCTGGATGCGCCATGCCGGCCCCGTGACAAAGGGAGACACACAGTCGTTCGGGCTCGCTGAGGACTTTCAGGGCTTCATCGAGATCCACCAGACCCGCATGATCGGTCGCGGGCGCGGCGTCTTCATTCTCGACCTCGGCGACATAGCGGGCTTCCTTGGCGACACGCTTGATGTAGAGCCTCGCCGCGATCCGCTTGACCCAGGCGGCGAAGGTGCCCTCGCCGCGGAACTCCGCGCACCGCTCGAACGCCTGGATGAAGGCGTCCTGGGCGATGTCGTCGGCGAGGGAGGGCTGGGCCCCCATCCGCCGCAGCAGCCCACGCACCGCCGAGCCGTGGCGACGCACCAGTTCTCCGAACTCCCGCCGTCCGCCCGCCGCCGCGAGGGCGGCGAGCTCGACGTCGTGCCGGTCGACCAGGGATTGGGTCATGATGGTTTCCCCCGTCTGACCCGGCTCAGTCCTTGTTCTTGTTGAAGAAACTGAGGATCAGATAGGCCAGACCGATGGTGATCGGGATCGCTGCGATGCCCAGCAGGCCGCCGCTGACGACCACGCCTTCTTCGTGGTCCCAGTTGCCCCGGCCCCAGCTCGCCTGGTTGATCAGGCTGAAGGCGGCGATGCCGACGCCCGTCGCCACCCAGATGATCCCGCGGCGGATGTCGCGAGTGCGCGACGGCAGGTTCTTGGTCACGTCCTTGGTCATCGCTTCAATAACCTCGGGCGGCAGGTCCTGGCCCTTGTCGATGGCGCGGCGGACGGTCTCCTGCATTTCTCGGCGTTCGCGGAACTTCAGGTAGCTCGGGCCGAAGGCGATGGCGGTAATCGTGCCGAAGATCGACAGAATGGCCACCAGCGGGATGAAGTCTTCCATTGGGATATCCCCTCTCGTTCGAAACCGGAGCGTGATGCTTCGGCCTTATGACGACAAGAGGCATCGGCGGGGCCGTACGGATGCGGTCGGGCAGGTGAAACTTTCGTAAGGCGGGCGGAACCGCCGCCCAGGCCCGTCACCTCGCGTTGAACGGACCCCGGAACCGACCATTGAAACGGCGCGAGAGCCACAGGGCCGCGACGACCGTGACCGCCGCTCCGGCCAGCGTGGTGGCGGCGGGCTGGAGCGCTTCGCCAAGACTGTCGCTCATCGGGCCGACCACCGGGGTCAGGGCCCACAGCACGGCCACGGCGGCGATGACCCAGGGAACAAGCGCCGCCACGGTCATCCAGGCCCGGCGCAGGGCGATGGCCTGGGCCATGCGCGCCTGAAAGGCATGGTCGCGCGCGGGCGGCGCCTCGGCGGCGAACAGGGCGGCCAGTTTCTGTTCAGGCGTCATCCGGACCTCCCAGCGCCTTGAGCAAACGCGCCCGTCCGCGCGCAACATGCGACTTCACCGTGCCGAGAGGCAAGCCCAGCGCCATCGAGGCCTCGCCATGCGACCAGCCGTCGGCCAGACACAGGGCCACACAGGCGCGCACATCGGAGGGCAGTTCGGCCATGGCGGCCTCGACGGACATCCGGTCCTCCGGCGACACCCCGACAGGCGTTGCGACCGTCTCGAGCCAGAGATTGTCCCGCGCCGCGCCGCGCCTTGCGGACCGGATGCGGTCCTGGGCCTTGCGCCAGGCAATGCCGCACAGCCAGGCGCGGACCCCGGCGGGCTCCCTGAGCGACCGCAACGAACGCCAGGCCGCGAGGAACGCTTCCTGGGCCACATCGTCCGCCTCGGCCCAGCCGCCGCCCAGCATCCGCCGCAGAAAGCCGCGCACCGCCGCCTGATGCCGCTCGATCAGGCGCGAAAAGGCCGCGTCCGAGCCGGCGAGCGCGCGCCTCACCAACTCGGCGTCGGTCTGCAGTCCCCCCATAGCCCTGACCCTCGACCGGCATCAGCCCCGCGGACCGCGCCCGCCGCTGCGCAGGGCCGAAACCAGCGAGGCCAGACACAGGGCGCCCAGCACGAAACTGACGATCATGAAGGCGTCGCCCGCACCATACATGTCGGACCAGCTGGCGTAGCCGAAGCCTGCCGCCATCACGCCGAACAGCACCACCGAGAACCACGACCCGTCGCCTGGACGGCCGGAACTGCCATGGCCCTGCCAGGCCTCGGTTTCCGCATCGATCGGACGATCCAGCACCTTCAACAGCGCCGCCGGCGGCTCCTGCCCCTTCTCGGCATAGGTCTGGATCAGCTTGAGCGTATCCTTCTGCCGACGGTAGTTGAGCAGGCTCGAGAAGCCCGAGGCCACGAACCAGCCGAGCGGAAAGATAAGCCACCAGTAGGAACGGAACAGGTCTTCCATCGTCATCACCCCGTGTCGCGCGAGCCCAACGCCCGCGCTTTCATAGGGTAGTCGGCGCCGGCGCCGCCAGTGGATGCGGCGGGCGCGAATTTTTGGACGCGGGCCGGACCGGTTCGCCTGCAACGCCCATCAAAGCCCCGCGTTGACGTGCCGACACCCATTCAACCCGAACCGGAGCTGCCCCATGGTCCAGATCACCTATCGCATCGTCGAACATGACGGCGGCTGGGCCTATCAGTTGGGCGGCACATATTCGGAGACCTATCCGGACCACAACTCAGCCCGCGCGGCCGCGATCGCCGTCTCCCGCGAACAGAAGGTGCCCGACGAGGACACGCTGATCGAATACGCGGACGCATCGGGCAACTGGGTCACTGAGCGCGCCGACGGTCACGACCGGCCGGAGGCCGATGTTCAGGGCTAGATCAGGATCGCGGCGTAGCGATCCGGCTTGAACCCGACCAGGGTCCGGTCGCCCGTATCCAGCACCGGCCGTTTGATCATCGACGGCTGGGCCAGCATCAGGGCGACGGCCTTGTCGGCATCCAGGTCGGCCTTGTCCCCCTCCGGGAGCGCCCGGAAAGTCGTGCCCGCTCGGTTCAGCACCGTCTCCCACCCGTGCTCGGCCACCCAAGCCTCCAGCCGCGGCCGGTCGATTCCGGCCTTCTTGTAGTCATGAAAGTCGAAGGCCACGCCGTGCTGATCCAGCCAGACGCGCGCCTTCTTGACCGTGTCGCAGTTGGGGATGCCGTAGAGGGTCTGGGTCATGGCGCCTGTTTGCCGGGACGGCGTCGTCCGGGCAAGGTCAGTCGTCGTCCGCTTCCCGGCTGCCCACCGCCACCGGGCTCGGCCCGCCCGCCAGCGCCCGATCCAGGGCCTCGCGATCCAGTCCGTTCTCCCACTTCGCCACCACGATCGTGGCCACGGCGTTGCCGATGAAATTGGTCAGGGCCCGGCATTCGCTCATGAACCGGTCGATTCCGAGGATCAGGGCCATACCCGCCACCGGCACGCTGGGCACCACGGCCAGCGTCGCCGCCAGGGTGATGAAGCCGGCCCCGGTGACGCCCGCCGCCCCCTTGGAGCTCAGCATGGCCACGGCCAGCAACAGCAACTGGTCGCCCAGCGACAGCTCGACGCCGCAGGCCTGGGCGATGAACAGGGCCGCCAGCGTCATATAGATGTTGGTGCCGTCCAGATTGAACGAATAGCCCGTCGGCACGACCAGCCCGACCACCGACTTGTCGCAGCCCGCGCGGCCCATCTTCTCGATCAGACTCGGCAGGGCCGCTTCGGACGACGAGGTGCCCAGCACCAGCAGCAGCTCCTCCTTGAGGTAGCGCATCAGCCTGAAGATCGAGAAGCCGCTGAAACGGGCCACCAGACCCTGCACCACCACCACGAAGAAGGCCGAGGTCAGGTAGAAGGTCGCCACCAGCGCCGCGAGGTTGATCACCGACTCGATGCCGTATTTGCCGATGGTGAAGGCGAAGGCCCCGAACGCCCCGATCGGCGCCGCCTTCATCAGGATGGCGACTAGTTTGAAGAAGGCCTCCGACACGCTCTCCAGCAGCGTCAGGACCGGCTGGGCGCGGTCGCCGATCACGGCCAGCGAGATGCCGAACAGGATGGCGAAGAACAGCACCTGGAGGATCTCGCCCCCGGCGAAGGCCCCGACCACGGTCTCGGGGATGATGTTCATCAGGAAGCCGACGATCGTGGTGTCATGGGCCTTTGCGGCATAGGCCTCGACCGCCGCCGGGTCGAGCGTCGCCGGGTCAACGTTCATCCCCGCGCCGGGCCGCACCACATTGGCCACGACCAGCCCGATGATCAGGGCAAGGGTCGAGAAGGTCAGGAAATAGGCGAAGGCCTTGCCCACCACCTTGCCCAGCCTGCCGAGGTCGCGCAGGTGGGCGATCCCGGTGGCTACGGTCAGGAAGATCACCGGGGCGATGATCATCTTCACCAGCCGGATGAAGGCGTCGCCCAAGGGCTTCAGGCTCTCGCCGAACACCGGCCAGAAATGCCCGATCAGGGCCCCGAGGGTGATGGCGACCAGCACCTGGAAATACAGGTGGGTCCAGACCGGCTTGCGCTTGTACGGCGGCAGGGGCGCAGCCGTCTCCGGTACGGCGACGCCGGGCGCCGCTTTCTGCACGGCCGGGGCGCGCTTGTGGACGCCGGCGGATGTCGTGGGCTTGCGCGCCATGGCCGTCCCCTCCCGCCGCCGCCCGATAGCCGCGAATCGCGAAGTTCAGCCTAGAGACAGTAGCGCCTGCTTCCCAGCCTCAGGCGGTCGCCACCCGCGCGAGATCGGCGGTGATCCGTTCGGCCACCTTAAGCCGCTCCGCCGCCGTATCCCACTCGCCCTTCACGACAATCTTCTGGTCCGGCCTCAACTTCCAGAAGGCGTGGTTCTTCTGGATCAGCCCGACCAGCCCCATGGGATTGGGGAAGGCGTTGTTGCGCAGGGTCAGCACCGCGCCCTTGGGCCCGATGTCGATCCGCTCGATACAGGCCGTCTTGCAGTTGGCCTTGATGCCGACGATGCGCAGCAGCTGTTTCGCCTCGTCGGGCAGAGGCCCGAACCGGTCGATCAGTTCGGCCGCCAGGGCTTCGCGCGTTTCCGAATTCTCCGCGTCCGACAGGCGGCGATACAGGCTCAGGCGAACATTGAGGTCGGGGACGTAGTTCTCGGGGATCAGCACCGCCGCCCCGACGTTGATGGCCGGCGACCAGCCGCGATCAACGACCCCGCCGCCCTCGCCCGACAGACGCAACTCCGACACGGCGTCCTCCAGCATCTGCTGGTACAGCTCGACACCGACCTCGCGGATATGGCCCGACTGTTCGTCGCCCAGCAGATTGCCGCCGCCGCGCTGATCCAGGTCGTGGCTGGCCAGCTGGAAGCCGGCGCCGAGGTTGTCCAGCGATTGCAGCACCTGCAGCCGCCGCTCGGACGACAGGCTCATCGGCTTGTTCGGCGGGGTGGTCAGATAGGCGAAGGCCCGCGCCTTGGCCCGTCCGATTCGGCCGCGGATCTGGTGCAGCTGGGCCAGGCCGAACATGTCGGCCTTGTGCACGATCAATGTGTTGGCCGTCGGCACGTCCAGTCCGCTCTCGACGATGGTGGTCGACAGCAGCAGGTCGTAGCTGCCGTCGTAGAAGGCGCTCATCACGTCTTCCAGCTGGGTCGGCGACATCTGGCCGTGGCCGACCACGAATTTGATCTCCGGCACCTTCTCGCGAAGGAATTGCTCGATGTCCGGCAGGTCCGACAGGCGCGGCACCACATAATAGGCCTGACCGCCGCGGTATTTCTCGCGCAGCAGGGCCTCGCGCACCAGCACCGGATCCCACGGAGTGACATAGGTCCGAACCGCCAGACGATCGACCGGCGGGGTGGCGATGATCGACATCTCGCGGATGCCGGACAGCGCCATCTGCAGCGTGCGCGGGAT
>DDSO01000049.1:375-3122 GCA_002343425.1 Brevundimonas sp. UBA2388 | reverse complement strand
ATCGCCAAGCATGTCGGGATCCTCACCGGGCCCGGCGCCTTCCTCCATGCCTATGAGCGGCTCGGCGTGATCGAGGAGCCGCTGACGCAAGCCTGGCGGCGGCGCATCGCCTTCGCCTTCCTGTTCCCGAAACGCTGAGACCCCGACATGGCCACCCTCGTTCTCGGCGCGGCAGGCGCCGCCATTGGCGGCAGCATCGGCGGCGCGATCCTCGGCGTCAGCGCCGCGACCATCGGCGGCTTCATCGGCTCCAGCATCGGCTCGGTCGTCGACAGCTGGATCATTTCGTCGCTCGCGCCCACGCAGCGCATCGAAGGCGCGCGGCTCGACACGCTGCGCATCACCTCGGCCACCGAGGGCGCGGTCATCCCGCGGCTCTACGGCCGGATTCGCATGGGCGGTAACATCATCTGGGCGACCGATTTCCGCGAGGAGACCAGGACCACCACGCAGGGCGGCGGCAAGGGCGGCGGGGGCGGCAAGGTCAAGACCACCGAGTATCTCTACTACGCCTCCTTCGCGGTCGCGCTCTGCGAGGGCCCGATCACCGGCATCGGGCGCATCTGGGCCGACGGCAAGCCGATGGATCTCTCCGGCGTCACCTGGCGCTGGTATCCGGGCGACGAGGCGCAGACGGCGGACCCGTTCATCGCGGCGAAGATGGGTGCCGCCAACACCCCCGCCTATCGCGGTACGGCCTATGTGGTCTTCGAGGAACTCGCGCTCTCGACCTATGGCAACCGCCTGCCGCAGCTGTCCTTCGAGGTGTTCCGGCCGCTTGGCGATCCCGACACCGCCGAGGGCCTGACCCGCGCCGTCACCCTGATCCCGGCCTCGGGCGAGTTCACCTATGCGACGCAGGCGATCCGCAAGACCGATGGCGGCGCGACAGTGCCCGAGAACCTGAATGCGCTGGCCGATTCCACCGACATGGTCGAGGCGCTGGACCGGCTACAGGCGATGGCGCCTGCCGTCGAGAGCGTCAGCCTCGTGGTGGCGTGGTTCGGCGACGATTTGCGCGCGGGCTCCTGCAAGGTGCGGCCGGGCGTCGAGGTGTCGGCCAAGTCGACCACGCCCGCCAGCTGGTCGGTCAATGGCGTGAGCCGTGCCAATGCCTTTCTCGTCAGCCGTGACGCTCAGGACCGCCCCGTCTATGGCGGCACGCCCTCCGACTTCGCCGTGGTGCAGGCGATCCAGGAGACGAAGGCGCGCGGGCTGCGCGTCACCTTCTACCCGTTCATCCTGNNCGGGCCAGCCCGCATTCCCCTGGCGGGGGCGGATCACCTGTTCTCCTGCAGCGGGGTTCGCCGGCAGCGTCGACAAGACAGCCACGGCGGCAAGCCAAATCGTGGCGCTGTTCGGCGCGGCCACGCCCGCGAGCTTCAGTGTCTCGGGCGAGAGCGTCAGCTGGACGGGGCCATCCGGCGACTGGGGTCTTCGGCGCATGGTGCTGCACTACGCCCATCTTTGCGCGGCGGCGGGCGGCGTGGACGCCTTCCTGATCGGGACCGAGATGCCCGGGCTGACGACGATCCGCTCGGGCGCCAGCAGCTATCCGGCCGTGCAGGCGTATCGGGACCTCCTTGCGGATGTGCGCTCCATTCTCGGGTCCGGGACCAAGATCGGCTACGCGGCGGACTGGTCGGAGTATTTCGGGCACCAGCCGGGCGACAGCAGCGGCGACGTGTTCTTTCACCTAGACCCGCTCTGGGCTGATCCCGAGACCGATTTCATCGGCATCGACAATTACATGCCGCTTTCCGACTGGCGCGACGGGTTCGAGCATCTCGACGCGCAGGACGGCTGGCCCGCGATCTACGACCGGGCCTACCTGCAGGCGAACATCGCGGGCGGCGAAGGCTACGACTGGTTCTACGCCAGCGCGGCCGACCGATCCGCGCAGGTGCGGACCCCGATCACCGATGGCGCTGCCGGCAAGCCGTGGGTCTTCCGCTACAAGGATTTGCGCGCCTGGTGGTCGAACGCGCACTACAACCGTCCCGGCGGCGTGGAGAGCGGGACGCCGACGGCATGGGCGCCGCAGTCGAAACCCGTCTGGTTCACCGAGCTCGGCTGTCCCGCCATCGACCGGGGCACGAACCAGCCGAACGTCTTCTTCGACCCGAAGTCGTCNNTTTCTCGCGGGGCTGGCGCGACGATGCGATCCAGCGCGCCTATCTGGAGGCGACCTATCTCTGGTGGGGCACCCCGGCGAACAACCCCGTGTCGTCTGCCTACGGCGGCCGGATGGTGCATGTCCCCGAATGCGCCGCCTGGACCTGGGACGCGCGGCCCTATCCGTTCTTCCCCGCACTGACCGACGTCTGGACGGACGGCGCGAACTGGCGGCTGGGGCACTGGCTGACCGGACGGCTCGGCGCAGTGTCGCTGGCAGCACTCGTCGGCCATCTCTGCCTGCGGGCGGGCATGCCCGAGTCCCTTATCGACGTCAGCGGCCTCTGGGGCGCGGTCGAGGGCTACGCCATCACGGCGCTGGAGAGTCCGCGCGCGTCGATCACCACGCTGTCGCGCCACTTCGGCTTCGACGCGGTGGAGACCGAGGGCGTGATCCGTTTCATCATGCGCGGCCGGGCCTCTGTCGCCACCCTCGGGCCCGACGATCTGGTCGCCGCCCGTGAGGGCGACGTGCTGGAACTGACGCGCGGCCAGGAGACCGAACTGCCGCAGGCCCTGAAATGGCAGGTCGCCCGCGCCGACGAGGATTACGACGCGGCCCTCGTCGAGGC
>DDSO01000049.1:0-353 GCA_002343425.1 Brevundimonas sp. UBA2388 | reverse complement strand
GGCCGCGAGACGGCGGCGTTCCGTCTGCCGCCGTCGCGCTTGGCGCTCGATCCGACCGATGCGATCCGGCTGGCGCATGACGGGCGGCTGGTCGATCTGCGGCTCGTCTCCATCGCCGACGCCGAGGCGCGCGGGATCGAGGCGGTGTGCCAGGACCGGGCGACCTACGACCTGCCGCCCGGCGATCCCCGCGCGGCCTCGCTGACGCGGGCCGTGGTGTTCGGCGCGCCGGATGCGGTGCTGATGGACCTGCCGCAGCTGACCGAGGATCAGCCCGCACATCGGCCGCTGGTCGCGGCACACGCCGTGCCCTGGCCCGGCGAGATGGCGGTGTTCCGCAGCCCCTCGACGGA
>DDSO01000158.1 GCA_002343425.1 Brevundimonas sp. UBA2388 | reverse complement strand
GCAGCGGCTCGACGAGCTTGAGCTTCATGTGCGCCGGCAAGCCACCGACATTGTGGTGGCTCTTGATGACGTGGGCCTTGCCGCTGGACGACGACACGCTCTCGATCACGTCGGGATAGAGGGTGCCCTGGGCGAGGAATTCGGCCCCCTCGATCTTGCCGGCCTCGCGGTCGAAGATCTCGATGAAGACCCGGCCGATGGTCTTGCGTTTTGTCTCGGGGTCGGACTGACCGGCCAGCGCGCCAAGAAATTCCTTCGACGCATCAACGTGGATCAGGGGAATGTTGTAGTGCTCCCGGAAGAGCGTCGTGACCTGTTTGGCCTCGTCCTTCCGCAGCAGTCCGGTATCGACAAAGACGCAGGTCAGCTGATCGCCGATGGCTTCGTGGATCAGCACCGCGGCCACCGAGCTGTCGACGCCGCCCGACAGGCCGCAGACGACCTTCGCCGAGCCGACCTGTTCGCGGATCTGGGCGATCTTCTCGTCACGATAGGCGGCCATGGTCCAGTCGCCCTTCAGCCCGGCGATGCCGTGGGTGAAGTTCTTCAGCATCGTCGCGCCGCGCGGGGTGTGCATCACCTCGGGGTGGAACTGGACGCCGTAGAACCGGCGCGTCTCGTCCGCGATGACGGCATAGGGCGAGCCCGGCGAGGAGGCGACGACGTCGAACCCGGCCGGGATGGCGACGATCTTGTCGCCATGGCTCATCCAGACTGTCTCGTCCTCACCGACCGGGGCCAGATCGGCCAGCAGGGGCGAGGCCTTCTCGACGGTGATTTCCGCACGGCCGAATTCGCGGTGATGCCCGCCCTCGACCTTGCCGCCCAGTTGCTCGCACATGGTCATCTCGCCGTAGCAGATGCCCAGCACGGGGACGCCGGCCTCGAATACGCCCTGAGGCGCCCGCGGGCTGCCCTCCTCGTGCACGCTCTCGGGTCCGCCCGACAGGATGATCGCCTGCGGCCTCATGGCGGCCAGCGCGGCCTCCGCCTTGGCGTAGGGATGGATCTCGCAATAGACGCTCGCCTCGCGCAGGCGCCGGGCGATCAGCTGGGTGACCTGGCTGCCGAAATCGACGATCAGGACCTTCTGGTGATCAGCGGGGGCGGTCATGCGGGCTCCGTGAGAACAGGCGTGAATTGGTCATGCAGCAGGTCGAGCGCCTCGGCCAGCCGGAGATCGATCTCGGCCAGGGCGTCGGTCCAGTGTTCGAGGCGGGACAGGTCCGTGCGGCCGTCCGAGACGCCGCGCAGGCCGATCACCGGCACGCCGAACCGGGCGGCGGCGCGGACCACGGCGAAGGTCTCCATGTCGACCATGTCGGCGTCGACCGCATCATAGCCGGCGCCGGAGACGACGCTTGCGCCCGTCGCCAGCCGGGCCGTCGGCAGTGCGGCGGGGCCGTCGGCCAGCGGCAGGACGGCCGGCAGGCGCGGGTACGGCGTCTCCCCCTTGGGGAAGCCCAGCACGCTGGCGTCCATGTCGCGGTAGCTGACTTCGGTCACCCGATAGACGCGGGCATGGTCGAGGGTGCGCGAACCGGCCGAACCAAGCGAAACCACCACGTCCACCAGGGAGCCTTCAGCCTGCAAGATCGCCAGCGCCTGGGCGACCCCGGCCGCGGCCTCGACCGGACCGACGCCGGTGATCAGCGGGCGGATGCGCTCGCGCAGCGCCGGGCCGTATTCGGGCTCGGCGGCGATGACGCAGAGGGCGGTCTTCGGACCGAAGCTGGAAAGGGTCCAGTCCCGGCTCACGCCCGCCGCTCGTAGAGGGCCACGAAGAAGCCGTCGGTGCCGGTCGACGCCGGGGACAGCCGCAGGCGGCCGCCCGTGGCGGCCCCGGCCAAACGCGTGCGCGCGGCGTCGGTGAGCGTCGGGGCCGCCAGCACGTCGGCGACCGGCAGGGGCTGGAAGCCCTTGTGGGCCGCCTCGAAGGCGTCGGCGACGGCCTCATTCTCGCGCGCCAGCACCGAACAGGTGACATAGACCAGCCGCCCGCCCGGCTTAACCAAGGCGGCGGCCTGACCGAGGATGCGCAGTTGCAGGGCATGCAACCGCTCAATCTCGTCGGCCTTCAGACGCCAAGCGTCCTCGGGCCGGCGGCGCCAGGCGCCGGAGCCGCTGCAGGGCGCGTCGACGAAGACCAGATCGGCCTTGCCGTTGAACTCCTCCACCCCGCCGCCGTTCTGGCCGATCAGCCGCAGGTCGGCGGCGACGCCGGCGCGGGACAGGCGCGGGCGGATGTTGTCGAGCCGCTTCTGCACCACGTCGCAGGCGATCAGCCGCATCGGCGCGGCCGCCGGGGCGGATTTCGCCGCCGCCAGCTCGTCAGCGCCGGTCGGCGACCAGCCGGCGGGGCTGGGCGCGGCCACCCGGGCCGGATCGGCCGCGGGCAGGCCCTGCACCGCCAGCGCCAGCGTCTTGCCGCCGCCGCCCGCGCAATAGTCGATGACGATGCTGTCCCGCGTGAACGACAGGCCGGCGCCGGCCACCCATGCGGTCAGCTGGCTGCCCTCGTCCTGAATCTCGATGCGGCCGGCGTTGAAGGCGTCCAGCGCCTGCACGTTCGGCGCGGGTTCCGATGGCAGCCGCAGGCCCACGGCGGACCACGGCGTGCGCTCGGGCGTCAGGCCGGTCGCCTTGAGTTCGGCGCGAGCGGCCTCAACGGTGGTCTTCGCCGTATTGACCCGCAGATCGACCGGCGCCCGCGCCATCAGCCCGGCGGCTTCCTCGCCCCAGCGGTCGCCGAAGGTCGCCTTCAGGTCCTCGACCACGAAGGCCGGCAGGTCCGTCGCGGTTTCGGGAAGGTCGCCTTCCCCCGCCGCGATCCGGGCCCGTTCCTGCTTCGACAGGGGCCGCGGGCCGTAGCCCTCACCCGAGTGCAGGGCCTCGATCTCTTCCAGCGACAGCTTGTCGAGGAAGGCGAGCGCCCCGACGACCAGCGCCCGTCCGTCCTCACGGCCGCCCATGGCGGCGACCAGCCGGCCGCGCGCGCGCAGCACCTGATAGACGCGCTCGGCGACGGCGCGGCGGTCGCCGGACCCCGCGTAGCGGTTGGCGGCTCCCCAGGCCTTGATCACCACCTCGGCGGGGGCGCGGCCCTGGGCGATGCTGTCCAGGACGGAGGCGGCGGCGGCGAGGCGGGCGGCTGGGGTCAATGCGGGCTTTCAGACGAAAAGGGCGGCGATCACCATGACCAGTCCGGCCAGGGCAACGAGCCAGACCAGACTGCGAACATAGGGAATGCCGAAAGCGTAGAGCGGCAGATAGATCAGCCGCCCGAAGAAGTAGAGGTGTGTGCCGATAAAGGTCAGTTGCCCGTCCTTACCGGCGATATGCGCCATGATCACGGCGGCGGCGAACAGCGGCAGGGTCTCGAACAGATTGGCCTGGGCCCGGATCAGGCGGCCGGCCAGCTTGCCCGGCGGCGGCGTGTCGCCGTCGCGCGGTCCTGCATTCCACTTCGCGCCCAGCTCGGCGGTCCGCGCTGCACCGGCCCAGCCGATCTGGACGATCGCCAGCATCAGCGTGAACGCCAACATGATGAATTCAGGCGTCATATCCATGGCTTGAGCCTCCCCGCTCATCCCTGACGATAGTTGGGCGCTTCACGCGTGATCATCACGTCATGGACGTGGCTCTCCCGCAGGCCGGCGCCGGTGATGCGCACAAAGCGCGCGCGGTCCTGAAGGTCCGCGATGGTGGCGGCGCCGACATAGCCCATGGCCGCCCGCAGGCCGCCGACCAGCTGGTGGATCACCGGCGCGATCGGACCCTTGTAGGGGGTCTGGCCCTCGATGCCCTCCGGCACCAGCTTGAAGGTGTCGGTGATGTCCTTCTGGAAGTAGCGGTCGGCCGAGCC
>DDSO01000001.1 GCA_002343425.1 Brevundimonas sp. UBA2388 | reverse complement strand
CGAGTTCGACTACAACGACAACCTCGTGCCCTCGTTCCCCGGGATCATCGCGCCGCTCGAAGAGCTGTGGATCTCCTGGCTGATGAAGGAAATCGCCCTGAAACCCACCTATAACGCGATGCTGCGCGGTCTGGCCTGAGGAGGTGACGCGATGAAAGACCTGACCCTGCAAACCCTGATCGCGGTCTGGGAAGAGATGTTCGGCCGCGGCGTGTTCTGGGCGCTTGTCGTGGTGGCGGCGGTGGTGACCGCGCTTTACCTCTTTGTGCTGATCCGCGACCGGCGCATGAGCATGCGCAAGTTCCTGCTGGCGCAACTGTCGATGCCGGTCGGCGCGGTGGGGGCGGTGGCCTTCGTGCTGGCGATCACCAATTCGCGGCTGGCCGACATGGGCGGGCCGATCGACTGGATCATGCTTCTGGGCATCGCGGCGGTGGGGGCGGTGGGCTTTGCCATCCTCGTCTATGTCGCCCAGTCGCTGGTGCGCGGCGGCGGCAAGGCCGACTGATCCGCAAGGGACCGGGGCGCGTCCCGCGCGCTCTGGTCTTTCGCCTGTGAAGCGTCTAGGGTCCCAACCACCCGACCCGAGGCCCCGATGCGTTCGCAGATCCTGATTGCCGTTGCCCTGATGCTGGGCTGCACCCTTCTGGTGGCAGCGACCACCCTGTTCGCCAAGGCCCTGGGCAACGGCGCGCTGGCCGAGGTCGTGCCCGCCCTGATGGTCAGCCAGGCGCGCTTTGTCTTCGGCTTTCTCTCCGTGGCGCTGGTGCTGGTCCTGCGCCGCGCCGCCGGTCGCCCCGCCTGGGTCGAACCGGCAGGCGGCGCGCGCCCCCCGCAATGGGGGATGCATGCGCTGCGCACCTCGCTGGGCTGGCTGGGCGGGTTCCTGATGTTCAGCGCCGCCGTGCGCCTGCCGCTGGCGGATGCCAATGCGCTCAGCTTCGTCAGTCCGGTGGCCACGATGCTGTTCGCCGTGCTTTTGTTGGGCGAAAGGGTGGGGCCCTGGCGCTGGCTGGCCGCCGGGATCGCGCTGGCGGGGGCGCTGGTGCTGTTGCGCCCCGGTGCCGGGATCATCCAGCCCGCCGCCCTGCTGGCGCTGGGGGCGGCGGCGACCATGGGGCTGGAAGCCATCGTCATCAAACGCCTCGCCACCACCGAACCCCCGGGCCGCACCATGCTGATCAACAACGGGATGGGCGCGCTGATCGGCTGCGTCATGGCCGCGCCGGTGTTCTACTGGCCGTCGGATGCGACGGTCTGGCTGCTGCTGGTCGCCATCGGCAGCGTGATGGTGGCCGCGCAGGTGATGTACCTGACCGCCAACCAGTTGGCGGACGCCAGTTTTGTCGCACCCTTCTGGTATCTCTCGCTGGTCTGGGCCGCGGCCTACGACATCGTGATCTTTGGCCTCTGGCCCGACCGGATCAGCGTCAGCGGCGCGGTCATCATCGCGGCCGGGGGGCTTTTGATGACCTGGCGCGAGATTCGCGCGCGGCGCTTGCACGCGGCACTTGCGGGTGTTAACGCAAGGCCATGACGACGCTGCGCATGACCCTTCGCTGCTGCATTACCCGCTGACCGCAAGGTCGCGCGGGGCGCCGTCTTTCCCTCCGGAAGGTCAGTCGCCACCCCGCGCGGGGAGGGCTGCCGCATGGACCTCGCATGGGGACTGACATGACCACGATCCGCCTGCACAACACCCTGAGCCGCCAGAAGGAGCTGTTCGAGCCGCTCGATCCGTCGAATGTGCGGATGTATGTCTGCGGGCCCACCGTTTACGACCGCGCGCATCTGGGCAACGCCCGGCCGGTGGTGGTGTTCGACGTGCTGTTCCGGTTGCTGCGCCATGTCTACCCCGGCGCGGTCACCTATGCGCGCAACTTCACCGACGTTGACGACAAGATCAACGCCAAGGCGGCCGAGACCGGCCGCCCGATCCGCGACATCACCGACGAGACCATCGGCTGGTATCACGCCGACATGGACGCGCTGGGCAATCTTCGCCCGACGTTCGAGCCGCGCGCGACCGAATACATCGGCGCGATGATCGCCATGATCCAGACGCTGATCGACAAGGGTCACGCCTATGAGGTGGCCGGGCATGTGCTGTTCAAGGTGCGCTCATACCCCGAGTATGGCCGCCTCTCGGGCCGCTCGGTCGATGACATGATCGCCGGCGCCCGCGTCGAGGTGGGGCCCTACAAGGACGATCCGATGGATTTCGTCCTGTGGAAACCCTCGGACGCCAGCCTGCCCGGGTGGGAGTCGCCCTGGGGCCGGGGCCGCCCCGGCTGGCACATCGAATGCTCGGCCATGATCGAGGAGACCTTGGGCCTGCCGATCGACATTCACGGCGGCGGCATCGACCTGGTGTTTCCGCACCATGAGAACGAGATCGCCCAGGGCGTCTGCGCCCACGGCCATGCGCATGAGCCGGACGCCCACGCTGAATACAGCCGCTACTGGATGCACAACGGCTTCCTGACGGTCGACGCCGAGAAGATGTCCAAGTCGATCGGCAATGTCCTGCTGCTGCATGACCTGGTGCAGGCGATTCCGGGCGAGGTGGTGCGCTGGGCCCTGCTAAGCGCCCACTATCGCCAGCCGCTCGACTGGAACCAGGCGCTTCTGGACCAGAGCCGCAAGGCGCTGGACCGGCTTTACGGCGCCCTGCATCGGGCCGCCGGCGTCGAGGCCAATGGCGACGAACCGCCCGGGGACTTCCTCAAGGCCATTGAGGACGACATCAACACACCGGGGGCCATGGCGACCTTGTTCGCCCTGTCCAGCGAGATCGAGCGCGCCATGACGGCGGGCGACCACGGCGTCGTTGCCCGGGCCAAGGGCGAACTGGTCGCGGCCGGGGCGATTCTCGGGGTGCTTCAGGCCGATCCGGCGGAATGGCTTGAAGGCGAGGTGTCCGACGCCCTGCGGATCGAGGTCGAGGGTCTGCTGGAACAGCGCGCCGCCGCCCGCGCGGCCAAGGACTGGGCCGAGGCCGACCGCATCCGTGACCGCCTCAATGCGCTGAATGTGGTCGTGATGGACGGACCGCAGGGCGCGACCTGGCGGGTGAAGGGCTGAGGCCGATCAGGTAATCCGCTTGGCGGACACCGGGTCGCTGGCGGGGAAGGTTTCTTCCAGGCCTTCGTCGAGCAGGGCTTCCTGACGGTCCTCCGAGTCGCGCTCGGTCTCCCGCAGCTGATCCGGCTTGCCGGTTTCGCGCGGCGCCGTTTTGGCGTGCGGGGTGTCGGGATCGCAGTCTTCGCGGGCGGCGGGCTTCGTCGGGTCAGTATGAGCGGTCATTCGGCCCTCCTTATTTCGCGGGGTGGTCTTCGTCGCCGTCAGGGCCGTAGCCCAGACCGGCGATGTCGTCGTCTGACAGGGTCTTCGCTTCCCAGTGGGCCGCGCTGGCCTGGGCCCCGCGGACGTTGCGCATGAGGCCGGTGTAGACGAGCTCGACCTCGTCCGGGCCGCGGCCGCCGGCGCTTTCGCCGTCGATCTCGGTCAGGCGTTCGCCGTCCACGCCCAGCAGGGCGTCGGCCTCAGCCTCGATTCCGGACGCGCCCTGGACCTCGTCCAGATCGTCCTCGGCGTCCTCGTCGAACGGCTCCTCGTCCGCATCGCCGGCCATCCGGGTGACGTCCAGCACGGGATCGGCTTCATCCAGCAGGATGTCGCCGTCGCCCTCATCGTCGAGATGGGTCTCGTCATAGACCTTGGACTGGGCCTGGTCGTCCGAATAGCCGTCAATCTCGGGCATGCCGCCGCCTCCTGCTGGAAGGTCAACGCCCGGTACTTGTCCGATGTTCCCGCGAGCGACGGGGAGCCTTCCCGTCAGACAAGAGATGGTTAACCACGGTTGTTTAGGGTGCGTTGGTCCCGGCTTCCTAACGTCGCCGGGAGCCTGTCAGGAGACGCCCTCTCAAATGCCGCTCAAGCTGTCGCTGAAGCCCGGCGAGAAATTCGTCCTCAACGGCGCCGTCGTCCAGAACGGTGATCGTCGCGGTGTGCTGATCCTGCAGAACAAGGCGTCGGTGCTGCGCGAGAAGGACATTCTCCAGCCCGAAGACGCCAATACCCCGGCCAAACGCGTCTATTTCCCGGTCATGATGATGTACCTGGACGAGACCGCGGCGGCCAAGGTCTATGACGAATTCGCCCTGCGGCTGAGCGAGTTCATGGGAGCGTCCCGCAATCCCGTCGTGCTGGCGGACTGCGTCGCGGCTTCGCGCCATGTGATGGCGCGCGAATATTACAAGGCGCTGATGGCGGCGCGAAAACTCGTTGAGTATGAGGAAGATCTGGCGAATGTCGCTGCAGGCATACAAGACCGCAGCCACCCGGGCTGAGACTCCGCGCGAGATGGAGTATCGGCTGTTCGGGCAGGTCACCCGGGCGCTGATGCATGCCGCAACGCTGGACCCTTCGGACATCGCTGCGCGGATCGACGCCCTGGACTGGAACCGCCGCCTGTGGTCGGCCCTGGCCAATGACTGCGCCGATCCCGACAATGTCATGACAGCCGGCCTGAAGGCCCAGATCATCTCGATCAGCCTGTTCGTCGGCCGTCACTCGTCGGCGATCATGCGCGGCGAGGACGACTTCGAAGCCCTGATCGACATCAACCGGATGGTCATGCAGGGGCTGGCCGGACCCGGACCGGGCGCGCAACAGGCGGCCTGACCGGCTGTCGCCGACGGCAGAGTGCAACCGGCGCGTCAGCTCAACAGACCGAAAGTCCAGCGTCCTCAGAACAGGCCGGTGACCCACTGGATGGTCGGTCCGAACGCCCGGCTGACCAACTCCCAGGCCAGCCAGATGAACAGGCAGACGCCGGCCACGCCCGTCCAGCCGATCAGGACGACGATCCCGTCGCGCTGCATCAGGCCGAAGCCGAAGGTCGAGATGATCAGCGCCGGCACCAGGTTTCCGCCCCAGATCGGCAGGATCAGGATGAAGGCCAGCAGCACGGTGGCGATGCCGATCAGGATTTCCGAAAGCTCGCTTGTCATCACGTGCAGCCGCGGCTTCGACAGCCGCTCCACCTGCTGGACGCGCCGCAGCACCTTCTCCACGCCGTTCCTGTAGGCCTCCCGTTCGATCCAGCGCCGCAGCGCCCATTTCGGCAGCCACAGCTGGTCCGCGCGGGTAGCCAGCTGCAGCCCCATCAGCAGCAGCGGGGCCCCGAGAATGGTCGTTGTGCCGGGGATGATGCCGATGGCGATGTTCATCAGGCCGAAGAACAACATCAGGGCGCCGAAGCCCCGCTCGCCGAAGGCGTTGACCAGTTCGCCGAGGTAGAGCCTGGGGTCGTCCTTGACCCCGATGTCGGTCAGAACCTGCGAGAAGGTCCGACTGTCGCTCTGATAGTCGTAGTCGGGCATCGGCGACGGGTGTCCGGACGGGGGTGTCTCGATCTAGGCCGCTAGATAGGCGGGCGCCACTTAACAATCGTCAATCCCTGGGCGGGTTGCTAGCTCCCCAGCAACTCCCGCCCGATCAGGAAGCGGCGGATCTCGTTGGTCCCGGCCCCGATGTCGTACAGCTTGGCGTCGCGGACCAGCCGTTCGACCGGCCACTCCTTCGTATAGCCGGCGCCGCCGAGGGCCTGGACGGCCTCGAGGCTGACCTTCACCGCATTCTCGGACGCCAGCAGGATGGCGCCGGCGGCGTCGTAGCGGGTGGTCTTGCCCTGGTCGCAGGCGCGGGCGACGGCATAGACATAGGCGCGGGCGCTGTTGAGGGCGACGTACATGTCGGCGACCTTGGCCTGCATCAGCTGGAAGGAGCCGATCGGCTTGCCGAACTGTTTGCGCTCGCGGACGTAGGGCAGGACCACGTCCAGCGCCGCCTGCATGATGCCCAGCGGACCGGCCGACAGCACGGCGCGCTCATAGTCGAGCCCGCTCATCAGCACGCCGGCGCCGCCGCCGACGGGACCCATGACGTTCTCTTCCGGGACTTCGCAGTCCTCGAACACCAGTTCGGCGGTGTCCGAGCCGCGCATGCCCATCTTGTCGAGCTTCTTCGAGACGCTGAAGCCCTTCATCCCCTTCTCGATCAGGAAGGCGGTGACGCCGCCGTTGCCTTCGCCGGTACGGGCATAGACCACCAGGGTCTCGGCGTGCGGGGCGTTGGTGATCCAGAATTTCGTGCCGTTCAGGACGTAGCGGTCGCCCTTCTTCACGGCCTGGGTGCGCATCGACATGACGTCGGACCCCGAGCCGGCCTCGGACATGGCCAGGGAGCCGACGTATTCGCCGGAGATCAGTTTGGGCAGGTATTTCTGCTTCTGGTCTTCGGTGCCCCAGCGGCGGATCTGGTTGACGCACAGATTGGAATGGGCCCCGTAGGCCAGGCCGATCGAGGCCGAGGCGCGGGAGACCTCCTCCATGGCCACGACGTGTTCGAGATAGCCGAGGCCGAGGCCGCCGTATTCCTCCTCGACGGTGATGCCGTGCAGGCCCAGCTCGCCCATCTCGGGCCAGAGCTCGCGTTTGAAGGCGTTGGTTTCGTCGATCTCGGCAGCCAGGGGCGCCAGACGGTCGGTCGCCCAGCGGGCGGTGGTCTCGCGGATCATGTCGGCGTTTTCGCCGAGGCCGAATTCCATCGATTGGGGGGCGTTGGGAATGCTCATGGGGCCGGGGTTAGCACCGCGCGCCGCCGCCGGAAAGTCAGTCCGACTTGCCCCACCGCACATACAGGTTCCACGACGACACCCCGACGCAGATGATGCCGATCAGGGCCAGGGCCCAGGCGATGACCGTGGTCTCGCCCATGGGCGACGGCTGTTCGACCGCGAGGCGGAAAGCGGCGGCCGAGGCCCCGCAGGCGGCGAGGCCTACGCCGCCCATGATCAGGAAGGCGCCGGTCTCGCTCCAGTCGAAGCGGCGCGGGCCGGCGGGTTCGACCTCGTGACGCAGCACGGACAGGGTCGGCTCGTCCTCGAACAGGACGGTTTCCTCAGTCGCGGGCGCCGGGGCGCGCTGGTCCGACGGCCAGACCGGGCGCTCGGCCTCGACGAAATCGGCCTCGGTGGCGGGGGTCAGGACCAGTTCGGGATCCATCGCCGGGAAAGGCGACGGGAGCGGCGCGGCGGACACCAGCGGGGTGACGGGGATCTCGGGTTCTGCCGGGGCGGGCTCCGGCTCCGGCTCGGGCGTTGTCTCAGGCTCAGGCTGAGGCTCGACGGCGGGCAGCGCAGGCTCCGGCTCGGCAGTGAAGACCGGCGTCACGACGGGCACCTCGGCGGGCTCTGCCTGGGCGAAGCCCGGCAAGGGGCCGATGATGGCGGCGGCGTAGGGGGAATAGCGATCCAGATTGACCCGCGTCACCGCATCGGCCGGCTGGAAGGCCGGAGGTTCGAATGCGGGGGCCTCGGGGGCCCAGGCGGGCTCGGGCTCGGGCGCTTCCGATGCCACGGGGCGGGGGGCTTCCGCAGTCTCGGACGTTTCGCCCAACAGGGTGGCGACGGCGGCGGCGCGTGCGTCGGTCGCGGGCGCTTCGGGTTCAGGGGCCGCCGCGACCGGCGGCGGCGGAAGGGGCGCGGCGAGCAGTTCGGCCAGGGTGACCGGCGAGGCGGGGTCGGCGACGAATAGGGCGCGCTCGGCGGCGCGGCGGCGCAGGCGGGCATCGGCGGAGGCATCCTCGGGCCAGCCGATCAGGGCGTCGGCGGCCTGGCCGGCATGGCCCTCATTGACCCTTTGCAGGACGTCGGAGGCGAGGAAGCGGTCGACGCCGACGGAGACGGCGAAACTGGCCAGGGCGTCGAACTGGTGCTGGTTCAGCGAGCCGTGCACCTGCTCGTTCAGCGCCTTGACCACGGGCATGAGATCGTACTGGAGCAGCAGTTCGGCGTCGGCCTCGGCGACGGTCAGACCCTCGCGGGCGGAGGCGGTGTGGCCGTAGCCGATGACCCAGCGGCCATCCTCTTCCTGAACGGCGCGCGGACGGAAGCCCTCAAAACTCTTGATGAGAACCATCCCCTCGCGGGAGACCTTCAGACGGGGTGTGGGCGTTTCGGACACGGATTGACCCAAATCGAGACGGGCGCGCTCGCCCGAAGAGAGAGCCAGCAAGGGACGCGCCGTTCTACAACAGGACGATGGTGGCGAGACCGAGGAAGATCAAAAAGCCGAAGAAGTCTGTCGTGGCGGTCACGAAAACGGCCGAGGACACGGCCGGGTCGAACTTCAGCCGCGACAGGGTCAGGGGGGTCAGCATACCCACCGTCGCGGCGACGAGCAGGTTGAGCACCATGGCCGCGGCGATGACGGCGCCGATCTGCCAGTCGCGGAACCACAGGCCCGCCGCGACGCCGATCAGGGGCGCCAGGACCAGGCCGTTGGCCAGTCCGACGGCGAACTCCCGGCGGAAGGTGCGTGGAGCGTTGGAACTGTTGAGCTCCCGGGTGGCGAGCGCGCGCACGGTCACCGTGAGGGCCTGGGTGCCGGCGTTGCCGCCGATGGCCGAAACGATGGGGAGCAGGATCACCAGCGCCACGATCTGCGCGATGGTGGCCTCGAACCACGAGATCACGACGGCGCTGAGAACCGCGGTCGCCAGGTTGATCGCCAGCCAGGGCACGCGGCCGCGCACGATCTCGGACACCGACGAGCCGCGGTCCTCATCCGAGACGCCGGCGAGGCGCAGGATGTCCTCGCGGTTCTCTTCCTGGATGATGTTGACGATGTCATCGACGGTGATCTGACCGACCAGCCTGCCCGCGGCGTCGACGACGGGGGCCGAGATCAGGTGGTATTTCTCGAAGATGTAGGCGACTTCTTCCTGGTCCTGATCGACGGCGATCGCATTGATCGGCTCCATGATGTCGACGAGGGCGATGGTGCGCGCCGCGCGCAGAAGGCCGCTGACCGGCAGGCCGCCGACGGGCTTGTTGTGCGGATCGACGATGTAGATGTCGAAGAACAGCTCGGGCAGGTCTTCGCCCTGCTTGCGGATGTGGTCGATGGTGTCGCCGACGTTCCAGAACGACGGCGCGGCCATGACCTCGCGCTGCATCAGGCGGCCGGCGGAATCCTCGTCGTAGCGCAGCGAGTTCTCGATCGCGGCGCGGTCGACCTCGGGCATGGCCGCCAGCACCTTCTCGCGCTGGTCGTCCTCGAGGTCCTCGACCACCAGGGCGGCGTCGTCGGAGTCCAGCTCCTGCAGCGCCTCGGCGAGGGTCAGGTGCGGGACGCGCTCGAGCACCTCCTCGCGGATGTTGTCGTCCAGCTCCGGCAGGGTTTCTGCCAGCAGGTCGGGCGGCATCCAGAGAACGACGACCGCACGGTGCTCGGCGGTGAGGAAGCCCATCAGGTCGGCGACGTCGGCGGGGTGCAGGTCTTCCAGCAGCGAGCGGAGCTTCAGCCCGTCGCCGGAGTCGGAGGCGTCAACGACCTTCTCGACGAAATTCGCCGTGAGGACATAGTCCTCGTCGAGGGCGACGTGCTCGGTTTCAACCTGGGAGGCGACGGGCAGGGGGGCGTCTGCGATCTTGCTCACGCTTGGCCCCCCTGTTTTCAGATCAGCTGTTCGCCGATGTTTCGCCCTGTCAAATCAGATGGTGCGGTCGAGAAGACTCGAACTTCCACGGGTTGCCCCACAGCGACCTCAACGCTGCGCGTCTACCAATTCCGCCACGACCGCTCGCATCGGAGGGGGGCTGATAGCGGAGGTCGGGGCGGAAGGGAAGAGGTTGTCTGAGTGGTTAGTAATTAGTGTTTAGTGGCTGCTGCTTCAGCGCTTGGGCGCTGCGCGGAACCACCGGTATCCGGCACAGCAATCACTAACCTCTAACCACCAATCACCCTCAGGCCGCTCCGGCCATGAAGTCATACACGTCCGCTGCGCGCGTCACCGTGATGGCGATGCGGTCGTCGCGGATTTCGATCTCGCCGCGGGCGACCGGGTGGTTGTTGGCGAGAATCCAGACCTCGTCATGTTCGGAGGCGTCGAGCGGGATCACGGCCCCGCGGCCCATCCGCAGAAGCTGACTCATCGGCAGGACAGAACGTCCCAGAACGACCGAAATTTCGATATCGACGGCTTCGATCTGACTCACTGGGCACTCTGACGCTGACGCTGAGGAGACGGGTTCGTGGGCGGTCTGGACTTGCATGGCGCTCCCGACCCCCACATTGGAGGCGTCATGCTTTCCCAAGCCTTAAGCGAAACCATATCCAAACTGGTCCGCGCCGATGGACGCCCGGTCGAATGGGCGGTCTCCGAAGGCTATGTGGACTATGAGGCGGCGGTCGCGGCCATGGAGGCGCGGGCGGCGGCGATCGCGGCGGGCGAGGCGGGCGAGCTGGTCTGGCTGCTGGAGCATCCACCGCTCTACACGGCGGGCGTCTCGTCGAAGGACGGCGACCTGCTGGACGCGGCCCGTTTCCCGGTTCACCGCAGCGGGCGGGGCGGGCAGTTCACCTATCACGGCCCGGGCCAGCGGGTGGCCTATGTGATGCTGGACCTGAACGCGCGCGGCAAGGATGTGCGGACCTTCGTGCGCGGCCTGGAGCAGTGGATCATCGGGGCGCTGGGCGCGTTCGGCGTGCCGGCCGATGTGCGCGAGGGTCGGGTCGGGGTCTGGGTCGAGCGCAAGGGGCCGGACTGGAGCCGCGAGGACAAGATCGCCGCCATCGGGGTGAAGGTGAGGAAGTGGGTCAGCTTCCATGGGATCAGCCTGAACGTTGAGCCGCAGCTGGACCATTTCAGCGGCATCGTGCCGTGCGGGATCGCAGAGCATGGGGTGACCAGCCTGGTCGATCTGGGTGTCCCGGCGACGATGGATGAGGCGGATGAGGCGCTGAGGATGAGTTTCCGGCGGGTGTTCGGAGAGACCGTGGTCGGCCCGCCGCCGGCATGATCGCGGGCGCCCGGATGGCGCCACAGGCGGCTCCGCTTCCATCGCTTTCAGCGAATGCTCAGGTTTCGCTCATGCCGCTCACACGTTCGCCGGTCAGGGTGCAGGCTCCGCTGACCGGGACGCCGCCATGCCGCCTGCCTTGCACGTCTATGCCGGATGTTACGCCGGGGAGTCGGCCGCCTCCGCCGAGGTCATGGCTGCCGACGGGGGCGTGGCTGTGCGGTTCGGGCGGGGATCGCTCGGACGGCTAGAGCTGGCGGCGTCAGCGCCCGACGTGTTCCGGCGGGGTTCGATGATCGCCCGGTTCCACCGGAATGCGGACGGCGACGTGACGGGCTTCAGCTACAGCGACCCGCTGCTGCGCGGGATGCGGTTCACGCGGCGGGACTGAGCCCTATTCGAATTCCACCAGCACATCATCCGCCGCGACGGGATCGCCGGCGGCGGCGCTGACGGCCTTCACGACGCCGTCGCGTTCGGCCTTGAGGATGTTCTGCATCTTCATGGCTTCGATGATGGCGACGGTCTCGCCGGTCTTGACCTCCTGGCCTACAGTGACGGGGGTGGCGACGACGAGGCCCGGCATGGGGGAGACGATCAGCTTGCTCGTGTCGGCGGCGACCTTCTCGGGCAGGCGGGCATAGAGGGCGGCGACGGTGGGACTGAGCACGCGGACGCGGGCGCGCGCGGCGCGGGTGCGGATGCTGAAGCCGTCGGCGACACGGCTGACCTCGGCGGTGAAGGGGACGCCGTCCAGCACGGCGCGGAACTGGGCCAGGCCGGGGCGCCAGTCGATGTCGCTGAGCTGCAGTGCGCGGTCCTCGCCGGCGAGGTCGAGGGTCAGGGCCTCGTCGTCGTCATAGGACAGTGAGACGCCGTGGGCCTCCCCCGCTTCCGGTCCCTTGGCGATGAGCACGATCCAGTCGGTGCGGCCGGACGGGTCGCCGGAGGCCTCGGCGGCGATCTCGTTCATGGCGGCGGCGGCGGCGATCAGGATGTCGGTCTGGCGCCGGTCCGGGGCGAGGCCGTGGAAGCCGTCGGGGAATTCGTCCTTGATATAGCTGGTCGAGATGTTCCCCGAGCGGAAGCGCGGCTGGTCCATCACGGCGGCGAGGAAGGGGATGTTGTGGCCGACGCCGTGGATGTGGGTGTCCTCGAGCGCGCGGGCCATGCCGTCGACGGCGGCGTCGCGGGTCGGGCCCCAGGCGCAGAGCTTGGCGATCATGGGGTCGTAGAACATGGAGATCTCGTCGCCCTCGCGGACGCCGGAATCGTTGCGAACCGTATAGTCGCCCTGGTCGCCCTCTTCCGGCTGTTCGTAGCGGACCAGGCGGCCGATGGAGGGGAGGAAGCCGCGGTAGGGGTCCTCGGCGTAGATGCGGCTCTCGATGGCCCAGCCGTTGATGGCGAGGTCCTTCTGTTCGAAGGCGAGGGTTTCGCCCCAGGCCGAGCGGATCATCTGTTCGACCAGATCAACGCCGGTGATCAGTTCGGTGACCGGGTGTTCCACCTGAAGACGGGTGTTCATCTCGAGGAAGAAAAAGGATTTATCCTGGCCGGCGACGAACTCGACCGTGCCGGCGCTGTCGTAGTTCACGGCCCTGGCGAGGGCGACGGCCTGGGCGCCCATGGCGGCGCGGGTCTCGGGGTCCAGGAGGGGGGAGGGGGCCTCCTCGATGACCTTCTGGTTCCGCCGCTGGATCGAGCATTCGCGCTCGAACAGATGGACGACGTTGCCGTGCTTGTCGCCCATCACCTGGATCTCGATGTGGCGCGGGTCGATGATGAATTTCTCGAGGAAGACGCGGTCGTCACCGAAGGCGTTTTGCGCCTCGGCCTTCACGGCGGCGAAGCCCTCGGCCATGTCGGCGTCGGAGTGGGCGACGCGGATGCCCTTGCCGCCGCCGCCGGCCGAGGCCTTGATCATGATCGGATAGCCGATCTGGTTGGCGATGCGGACGGCTTCCTCGGTCGTCTCGATCAGGCCCATGTGGCCGGGGACGGTGGAGACGCCGGCCTCGGCGGCCAGTTTCTTGGAGCTGATCTTGTCGCCCATGGCGTCGATGGCCTCGGGATTCGGGCCGATGAAGGCGATGCCCTCGTCGCGCAGGCGGCGGGCGAAGCCGGCGTTCTCGGACAGGAAGCCGAAGCCTGGGTGGACGGCTTCCGCGCCCGTTTGCCGCACCGCTTCGACGATGCTGTCGGCCAGCAGATAGGACTGGGCCGCGGGCGCCGGGCCGATCAGCACGGCCTCGTCGGCCATCTCGACCGCCAGCGAACCGGCGTCGGCCTCGGAATAGACCTGCACGGTTTTAATGCCCATGCGGCGGCAGGTCTTGATGATGCGGACGGCGATTTCGCCGCGGTTGGCGATCAGGATTTTGGAGAACATGCGTCTTTGAATCTGAAGCGAACGTGATCGCGGCGTGAAGGGACCGCCCCGATTAGGCCGCGTTCCCGCGTGAGTAAACCGGAGGGGGCGTTCACCTGAGCCGGGTATGGGGTTGGCAAGGGCGGTTCCGATGGGGTTTAACCCCTTCCAGTTCCGTTCATCACCACTCTTTCAATCTTGATCCGTCCCTGTCCCGCTTACTGGCCTGGAGCCTGACCTGATGTCCCGACCGCTTACGTTCGTCGCCGCTGCCGCCCTGTCCCTCGTCGTCAGCGCGGGCTCCGCCTTCGCCCAGGACTTCCGGGCCCTGGCCAGACAGGATCTCCAGCGGTCGCATGACGAACTGGCCGCCAACCATCCTGCGCCGGCGGTTCCGGGCGCGGCCAGCCAGATCTTCCGGGGCTGGCTCGACACCGGCCTGCGGGAGTCGCTTGACCTGTCCTCGCGGGTGAACAGCGCCCACAGCCACGCCTATCTGATGCGCTACTACGCGGGCGGCTTCCGCGATTCGAACATCCAGGTCAGCCCGACCTTCGACAACATGGGCCCCTATTTCGGCACCAGCTGGCCGGGCTTCGCCACCGGCTGGCGCGACGGACGCTATGTGGTGACCTATGTGAAGCCGGGCACCCGCGGCGCGCCGCGGGTCGGCGACGTGGTCACCTCCTGCAATGTGGTGCCGATCGAGGAGTTCGCCCGCGGCAAGCTGGACCGTTGGGAAGGCAATCTGGACACCGAGGCCGGCCGCGTCACCTCGGCCCCCTATCTGTTCTGGAACCGCAACAATCCCTTCACCGCCGGCGTGCCGTCGCAGTGCAGCTTCCAGTCGGGCCGCGGCCGTCCGCGCGACATCCAGATTCGCCCGATCCCGGTCGTGGCCGGCGACCTTGAGGCCGCCTACCGCGCCACCGTCTACATGCCCCCGGCGACGCCGCTGGCGGTCGAGACGGTCAACGGCCGGCCGTGGCTGCATGTCCACTCCTTCTCCGACAGCGCCGGCTGGCCCGCCTTCAACGCCGCTGTCGAGGCCCAGGCCGCGACCCTGCGCGGACCGGCCGGCTTTGTTCTGGACCTGCGCGCGGCCTCGGGGTCGGGCGAGAACTCCTCGACCGCGCGGGGCTATGGCCTGGCCAACCGCATCTGGACGCCGGAGTTCACCGTCAGCCGCCAGCCCGCCGCCGGCGACATCACCTACCGCGCCACCCAGGGCAACCGCGACTGGTACGCGGCGGCGCTCGGCCGCATGGAGGCCGATCCCTATTTCGTCCAGGAATCCATGTTCGTGATCGAGCAGACCCGCGAGATCGTGGCCGCCTTTGACGCCGCAATCGCCGCCGGTCGTGCGACCTTCACCCTCGCCGGCCGCCCGGCCGTGGCCGACACCGGCGCCGCCAACCCGGTGCAGGGGCCGGTGATCGTCCTGGTCGACGCCGGATGCTCGGGCGGCTGCCTCGACACCCTGGACCTGCTGTCCAGACTGCCGAACGTGCGCATCGCCGGTTCGACCACGGCCACCGACTCGATCTTCGTCGAGCCGACTCTGCTGCGCCTGCCGTCGAACTATTCGGACCTCAGCTACGGCCACAAGGCCTGGACCTCGCGTCCCCGCGCCAACAACCAGCCCTACACCCCGGCGGCGGGCCTGACCTACACCGGCAACCCGGTCGATGAGACGGCCGTCCGCGCGTGGGTCGGGACGCTGTTCCAGTAAGCAGGACAGGTTCGAAAGACAGGAAGGGCCGGCCGGGACATCCCGGCCGGCCTTTTCGATTCCGGGGGAGGGCCCTTGTCATCCCGGCCGAAGCGAAGCGGAGAGCCGGGACGGGCGAGTGCCCCAAGGTTCGCCCCCCCGGAAGCGTCAGCTGTCCGGGGGACAGGTCAGGCCTTGGTGCGGCTGCCGCCTGTCTCCCGGATAATCGCTTCGCGATTTCCGGGAGGTCGCTAAGAAGACCTTCAACCGTCCCGGATCGCCGCTCTGCGGCGTCCGGGATGACAAGGGGACCCGGCTCGCGGGCAACGATGCAATTTGCGCGGGGCAGGGGCGGCGCCTAACTCAAGGCCATGACTGACCCCCACACCGCCACCACCCTGCGTTCCCCGTCCGGCTATGACCTGACCCCGCCCAGCGACAGCCAGCGCGTGGCTCTGGAGGCGGACCTGTCTGCGGAGGAGAAGCGCGTCCTGCTCGCCCACGGCACGGAGGCGCCGTTCTGCGGAACCCTGCTGGGCGAGAAACGGGCCGGGGTGTTCTGCTGTCGGGAATGCGGCCTGCCGCTTTTCCGGACGGGGACCAAGTTCGAGAGCGGCACAGGCTGGCCCAGCTTTACCGAGCCGGTCGATCCGGCGCATGTGAAGGCAATCACCGACCGGTCGTACGGCATGACCCGCACCGAGACCCGCTGTGCCCGCTGCGACAGCCATCAGGGCCATGTGTTCCCGGACGGGCCGGGGCCGGGCGGCCTGCGCTACTGCATCAACTCGGTGGCTCTGAGTTTCGTGCCCGAGGGCGGGCGGCTGCCCGACCCGCTGGGACGGGGCGACGGGACGGCCTGACCGTCCGGCCTGACCTTGGCCTCATTTGAGGCTAGGGTGTTGTTTCGCGTGGAGTCCGTCGCATGGCCGTTTTCGCACTGATCCTGACGGCCGCGCTGCTGGCGTCCGATCCTGACGGGGTCGTCGCCACCGCCCCCGCCACCACCGTCGATCTCAACGCCGTCGCCCAGCCCGTCGTCGCCTCGACCGAAGGCGCGACCCAGGACGCCGTGCCGCACGGCCTGACCACGGACGAACAGATCGACCGCTGGATCGCCGCCCGCTCCACCGCCGACAAGCCCTGGGCCGAGGCCGCGAACGCGCCGGCGGACCATCGCAAGATGCATGGGGAGTTCAGCGTCACGGTCGGCACCGGCGGCTATCGCGACTATGGCGCGGCGGTGTCGCTGCCGGTCGGCGAGCATGGCCGGCTGGATCTCAGCTACCGACAGGTCGAGAACGGCTATCCCTATGGGCGGTATGGCTCCGGCTACGACAATCCATACTTCGACGACAGCGGCTATGCCTTCCCCGGCTATCAGCCTGAAGGCGCCGCCGCGGAGTACGAATCGCGCCTGATGCGCCCGGGCGGCCCGCCGCGGCGCTTTCCGCTGATCCAGCCGAACCGGGCTGACGACTGAGCGCAGTGGCGGGGGACGGTCGAAACGGAAAAAGGCGGAGCTCGCAGGAGCTCCGCCTTTTCTGTCTTCAGAGTGGTGCCGCCGGGGGGAATCGAACCCACGACCTCAGCCTTACCAAGGATGCGCTCTACCACTGAGCTACGGCGGCCTGATCTGAGGAAGCGGCCCTATAGCCAACCGGGGACAAAGGGGGAAGCCCCGATTTCCGATGCTTGCGGAAAAGTTCTGCAGCGGGTCATGATCGGCCCATGGATGAGTCCGAGACCGCCGCGCCCCGCCCCGACCTGCCGGCGAGCCTGCCGGACCCGCTGGCGCCGGCGAAAACACCCGCGACGGCGCGGGCCCAGCGGCTGGCCACGGCCCTGCGGGACAATCTGAAACGGCGCAGGGCGGCCGCGCGGTCCGGGAAGCCTGCAAAGCCGAGCAACTGAATGTCATCGAGCGGACGGATGTCGGCCTTTCGCTCGAGTGGTCGTCCGCGCTAGATAGCCGATCCCCCCTGCGCCCTGCTCGGGGTCGCAAGAGACGACATGGACAGCATCGCCATCACCGGCGGCGCCCGTCTGAACGGAGTGATTCCGATCAGCGGCGCCAAGAACTCCGCCCTCAAGTTGATGGCCGCCTCGATCCTGACCGATCAGCCGTTGCTGCTGACCAATATGCCGCGTCTGGCCGATACGAAGTTCCTTGGCCGCCTGCTTGAGGCGCTGGGGGTCCAGGTGTCGGAGCGCGACGGCGCCGACGGGCAGGAGACGCTGTTTCACGCCGCCGCCCTGACCTCGACCTTCGCGCCCTATGATCTGGTCCGCCAGATGCGGGCCTCGTTCAATGTGCTGGGGCCGCTGCTGGCGCGCACCGGGGAGGCCAAGGTGTCCCTGCCCGGCGGCTGCACCATCGGCGCGCGGCCGGTCGACCTGCACCTGCAGGCCCTGACGGCCATGGGGGCCGAGATCGAGCTGGACGAGGGCTATGTCATCGCCCGCACGCCGAACGGGCTGAAGGGGGCCGAGATCGAGTTTCCGTTCGTCTCGGTCGGGGCGACCGAGCATGCCCTGCTGGCGGCCGTGCTGGCGGACGGGACGACGGTGCTGCGCAAGGCCGCGCGCGAGCCGGAGATCGGCGATCTGGCGCGCTGCCTGACCGCCATGGGCGCGCGGATCGAGGGGATCGACACCGATGTGCTGACCATCACCGGCGTTTCGTCCCTGGGCGGGGCGAACTGGTCGGTGATTCCCGACCGGATCGAGATGGGCTCCTATGCCGTGGCCGCGGCCATGACCGGGGGCGAGGTGCGGCTGACGAAGACCCGGCCGGAACTGATGACGGCCCTCAGCGAGAAGATGATCGAGGCCGGGGTCGAAGTGGCGCCGACGTCGGACGGGGTGATCGTGAAGCGCGATCCGGCGGTGCGGCTGAAGGCGGTCAATGTGGCGACCGAGGTCTATCCGGGCTTTGCGACGGACCTGCAGGCCCAGTTCATGGCCCTGATGACCACCGCCGACGGCGACAGCGTCATCCACGAGAACATTTTCGAGAACCGTTTCATGCACGCGCCCGAGCTGGCGCGGCTGGGGGCAGACATCTCGGTGCATGCGGGCGAAGCGGTGGTGCGGGGCGTGCCCATGCTGCACGGCGCCCAGGTCATGGCCACCGACTTGCGGGCCTCGGTCAGCCTGGTCATCGCCGGCATGGCGGCCCAGGGCGAGACGACGGTCGGGCGCGTCTACCACCTCGATCGCGGCTTCGAGCGGCTGGAAGAGAAGCTGAGCGCCTGCGGGGCTGAGATCCGGCGGGTCAAGGACGAGGCGAATGAGCACTGAGGCCGGCGAGGTCGAGGCGGACGGGGGGGCGCGCGCGCCGGTCGAGCCGCTGCGCCTGCTGGCCGAGGACGCCGACGACCTGCACATCATCTCCGCCGCCTTGCAGGATGCCATCCTGCGGCCGGTGGACATCGTCTGGGAGCCTTCAGCGCGGCGGGTGACGCTGAAGCTCAGCCGCTTCTGCTGGGAATGCGGCGGCACCCGTGTGATGGCGGCGATGCAGTTCGGCGACGTCATTGCGGTCAAGAGCCGCCGCCTACCGCGCCTGCCCGAGAGCGCGCTTGAACTGCTGGCCATGGAGTTTGCGCCGGATGAGGCGCCGGGCGGGCGGGTCATCCTGATGTTCGCCGGCGGCGGTGACCTGCGGATCGATGTGGAATGTCTCGACGCCGTCCTGACCGACTTGTCGGAGCGGTGGCCGGCGAAACTGGCGCCGACCCATCAGTCGGAAGAGGCGGATCCGACGTGAGCGAACACCGGCTGACCTCGATCGACCTGGACGCCGCAACGCTTCAGTCCGCGACCGCCGAGATCGAACATGAGCGGCGCGTCGCCATCTTCGACCTGCTGGAGAAGAACAGCTTTGAGCCGGCCGGGGCGGCGAGCGGGCCCTATGCGCTGAAGCTGGCGATGGTGGACGGCCGGCTGGCCTTCGACATCACCGGGCCGGAGTTCCACCGGGTGCATGGCCTGTCGCTGACGCCGCTGAACAAGGTGGTGAAGGACTATATCGCCATCTGCGACAGCTATTACGAGGCCCTGCGCGGCACCTCGCCTTCCCAGATCGAGGCCGTCGACATGGGCCGGCGGGGCCTGCACAACGAAGGCGCCGAGGTGCTGAAGGCGCGGCTGGACGGCAAGATCGGGATCGATCACGAGACGGCGCGGCGGCTGTTTACGCTGGTGACGGCTTTGTACCGGCGGGGATAGGAGGCAGGGATTAGGGATGAGGGATGAGGAAGGCGCATCGACGCGGCGTCGACAGTTGGCCTGACCTGTTCCCTATTCCCTCATCCCTAATCCCTAATCCCTGGAAGCCCGCGCAGCGGGCGGCGCCTCGACTAACCCGCCGTTTTCAGGCATACGCCCGCTCCTTAACGACGCGCGCTTTCGCCCGGCGCGCGTTCTGACTCGTATTCACAGGGCGCGAGAGGCCGCATGGCTAAGGAAGAACTGCTCGAGTTTCCCGGCGTCGTCAGCGAACTGCTGCCGAATGCGACGTTCCGCGTGCTGCTCGAGGGCAACGACCACGAGATCATCGCCCACACCGCCGGCAAGATGCGCAAGAACCGCATCCGCGTGCTGGCCGGCGACAAGGTCCTGGTCGAGATGACGCCCTACGACCTGACCAAGGGCCGCATCACCTATCGCTTCAAGTAAGGACGGGCTCGCAATGAGCCGTCCGGAACTGGTGCTGGCCTCGGCCAGCCCGCGCCGCATCGAATTGCTGGCGCTGGTCGGGATCACGCCCGACCGGGTTGAACCCGCCGACATCGACGAAACCCCGCTGAAGGACGAGACGCCGTCGCGTCTGGCCGCTCGTCTGGCCGTGTCCAAGGCCGAGGCCGTGGCGGCCGGAGCGCCGGACGCGGTCGTGCTGGCCGCCGATACCGTGGTCGCCGTGGGCCGCCGGCTGCTGGAAAAGCCCGCCGACGAGGCCGAGGCCGTCCGGTTCCTGAAGCTGCTTTCGGGCCGCAACCATCGGGTCTTCACAGGCGTGGCGGTGACCGCAGGCGTGCGGACGATGCACCGGGTCATCGACACCCGGGTCAGTTTCAAGGTGCTGTCCGACGCCGAGATCGCCGCCTATGTCGCCTCGGGCGAATGGCGCGGCAAGGCCGGCGGTTACGGCATCCAGGGCCGGGCCGGGGCCTTTGTCACCCGTTTGGTCGGCAGCTATCCGGCGGTCATGGGCCTGCCGCTGTTCGAAACGGTCAATCTGCTGAACGGCGCGGGCTGGCGGCCGTGAGCCTCGAGGCCTTTCTCGACGACACGCCCGGCGAGGTCCGGGGCATGGTCGCGCGGGACGGCCGGTTCGAACATCTGCTGATCCAGCGTGAGGACGATGTGGCCGAGCACCGGCTCGGCGCGCGCTGCGTCGGCCGAATCGTCGAGGTCCACCCGGGCCTGAAGGGCGCCTTCGTCGATCTGGGGCCGATCATTCACGGCTTTCTTCCGTTCCGCGGGCAGGACCGGCTGGCTGTCGGTCAGAAGGTCGAGGTCCAGGTGTCGGCCGAGCCGCGCGAGGGTAAGGGGCCGACCCTGCGCCTGATCGGGGCAGGGGAGAGCGCGCCACGCCTGCTCGCGCCCGGCCCGACGGTAGCCGAGACCCTTCGCCGGCTGGCGCCCGGCGTGGAGCCCGTCACGGGGCTGGCCGCAATTCAGGCCAGCTGGGACGCCGAGGAAGAAGCGGGCTGGCCCGGCGAATTCTTCGAAGACACGGGGCTGGACATGATGGTCCAGCGCACCCGGGCCCTTGTCGCCGTCGATCTGGATCTGTCGCCGGCGCAGGGCGTGTCCTTCGGGGCGAGCGCACGGACGCGCGCGAATCGGCAGGGCGTGCAGGCGGCGGCGCGGATGATCAGGCTGAAACGCTGGGGCGGACTGGTGGCCATCGACCTGATCGGGACGGGTCAGGACGGCGATGTGGTCATGGCGGCGGCGAAAGAGGCGTTCGGCGTTGATCCGGACGTGGTGTTCGGGCCGGTCAACCGGTTCGGCGTGCTGCAGCTGGCCCTGCCGTGGCGGCTGACCCCGCTCGAAGAAGTTCTGAACGGCCACGACCGGCGACGCAGGCCGGAGCAACGCGCGCAGGATGCGGTGCGGAGCCTGCGTCACAGCCTGCTGTCCGACACCACGATCCCGCGGATCACTGTGCGTTGCGCTCCGGACGAGGCGGCGCTCGCCGCGCCGTGGGTGGCGCGACTGGGGCCGAGAGCCCATCTGATCGGCGATCCGGCGATCGGGCCGGGCGCCTTTATCCGGGAAGAGGGCTGACCATGGCGACCTGCCCCATCTGTCGCCGTCAGCCGGCGGTCGAAGCCTACAAGCCGTTCTGTTCAAAGCGCTGCGCCGACGTCGATCTGCAACGCTGGTTCACCGGCGGCTACGTCATTCCCGAGGACGTCGACGAACTCCCGCTGGATGAGCGTGACGAAGACTGATCAGACGGCTGGACACCCCCGGACCGCTCGCCTATAGACGCCGCCTCGCGTCGCGACGTGTGCGCCTGGGTAGCTCAGTTGGTAGAGCAGCGGATTGAAAATCCGCGTGTCGGTGGTTCGAATCCGCCCCCAGGCACCATCGCCTTTTCCCGACCGGGGAAAACGACGCGGTCCTTTCATCAAAATGTCGTTTTCCGGCTAAATCTTCTGCTTGGGCTGTGCTGGCTCCCTTGCGAGGGGAAAAGCACCGTCCCGCACTTGACGCTCTGGTATGCGTTCGCCAAAGGAGCTTGACCGCGTTCCTTTGCGGGCAGTCGATGGGGGCGGGGAAAACGGTTTCCCCGAGATCATCGGCGCCGCGCCGGAAGCCATCAGGCAACCGGAGGCGTCACAAGGCGTTCCAAGGATCGGGGGATTTCCCCTCGCATCGGCGGACTAGAATTTCATCGAGGGCGGTCGTCGTCTGCGGCCGTTTCTTTTGGGTTCCACAGTCAGACCAAACAGCAGGAACTGGCGAACTATGTTCGATATCAAGAAGACCAACATCCTCCTGGCCATGGCCGCCGCTGGCGTCCTTATGGTCGGCACGCCGGTTCTCGCGCAGGATGCTCCCGCCGCCGATCCGGCCGCCGCAGCCGCTGCTCCGGCGGCTGACGCCGCCGCGACCACGGCCGCTCCCGCCACCGAAGCGGCTCCGGCCGCGGAAGCCGAACCGGCGGCTGACGCCGGCCACGGCAAGCTGACCCCCGCCAAGATGTTCATGGATTCGGACATCGTCGTTAAGGTCGTTATGATCGGCCTGCTGCTCGCCTCGATCTTCTCGTGGGTGATCCTGCTCATCAAGATGTTCGAGTTCGGCGCCCTCAACCGCCGCACCGACCAGTTCCTCGAATCCTTCCGTCAGACCCGCACGATCGCTGACATGCGTCGTGTGGCGACCTCGGACGAGTTCGACGGCAACCCGCTGGCCGACATGGCCGCCGCGGCGACCGACGAAATCGAACTGTCGCGTCAAGCGGGTCTCTCGGTCACCGGCGATCATGCCGACTCGGCCCTGATGCGCGCCCAGGCGGCCGTTGCCGCCGTTCAGGCCGGCCTGGCCAAACGCCTCTCGGGCGGCCAGCAGTTCCTCGCCTCGACGGGTTCGACCGCACCGTTCATCGGTCTGTTCGGCACCGTTTACGGGATCATGAACTCCTTCATCGGCATCGCGAACACCAACACGACCAACCTGGCCGTCGTCGCCCCCGGTATCGCTGAGGCGCTGCTGGCCACCGGTATCGGCCTGTTCGCCGCTATCCCGGCGGTTATCTTCTACNNTACGGCACCCGTTCGGACGGCTTCTCGGCCGAACTGACCAACGCCATCTCGCGTAACCTCGACAAGGGAGCGTAAGCTCGATGGCCGCCAAACTTTCAGGCGGCGGCGGCGGCAAGTACCAAGTTGAGCAGAACAGCGAGATCAATGTCACGCCCTTCGTGGACATCATGCTGGTTCTGCTCATCATCTTCATGGTGGCGGCCCCTCTTGCCGCCCCCTCCGTTGATGTGACATTGCCGCGCGCCGTCGCTCCACTCGCTCCGAACCCGCCCAAACCGATCTATATTTCGATCACGGGCGACGGGCAGGCTTACCTTGGCGACTACGCCCTCGGCCTGGACCAGATCGGTTCAGAGCTGCAGGCGCAGATCGGCCGTCGGAACCCAGCCGACGAGCGAATCTTCATCCGGGCCGACAAGAGCGTTCGGTACGGCGATTTCATGCAGGTCATGAACTCGCTCCAGGACAACGGCTTCTACAGCGTTGCCCTGGTGGGTGAAGACACGGATCGTCAGTAGGGAACGGTGAGATCATGACAGACATCGAATATCACCGTTCCAGGTATGATGCGCCGAAGCCCAAGGGTCTGTTCGGGGTGCCTCCTGGTGTGCTGCTTATCAGCATTCTTGTCGTCAGCCTGGGTTTCGCGATCCTCGCCTTCTACTTCATCAACGCCCAGTTCAAGTTGAAGGAGATCAACTACACCGATGAGTCGGTGGACGT
>DDSO01000046.1 GCA_002343425.1 Brevundimonas sp. UBA2388 | reverse complement strand
CGACCAGTTCAACCTGTCGCTCGACCCCGAAACCGCCGAGCAATACCACGACCAGACGCTCCCGGCGGAAGGCGCCAAGTCGGCGCATTTCTGCAGCATGTGCGGCCCGAAATTCTGCTCGATGAAGATCAGCCAGGACATCCGGCGGGATGCACAGGCGCAGAATGATGCGGGGGGCTCGCTGGCGGAGGCGGAAGCCGGGATGGCGGAGATGAGCGCGAAGTTCAGGGCCGGGGGCGGGGAGCTCTTGGTCCCATCAATAAAAAGATAGCCGACAATGAAGCCAAGATTTCAGCAGGCTGAGTATGATGGTCTTTGTGGGTTCTATGCCGCTCTGAACGCGATGAGGTTTTTGGAAGAACAGAATCCTGCACGGTTCGGCCCGCTTCCTCGCAAAGACCAAGACTTGTTCAACGACGCGGTCGATTGTCTGAGCGCCATCGGCGTCGGGATCGATATAATTCGTGGCGACGGCGGGTTAATAGAAGGCCGTATAGCCCGCGTTTGTTCGGCACTGAAGCTGGAATACGATCTCCCAATCCGCGTCCACCGGATATCTCGTCTGCACAAGTCGAATTGGAGGAGCTTCTCGGACGTATTGGCTGCCGCAAAGCAACTGAGTCCTTCTAAAGCGTTCGCCATCGTCGCCTCGTGCGAAGATGGCCGACATTGGACGGCTTACGGTCAAGCCAGCGACGGCTCTGAGTTTCGCTTCGACTCGAGCATCAATGTCCGAAGCAGGAAAGTCGATGGCCGTACCACGAAGGCATTTGGCCACGAGGAGGGAGTAATCCTGTCACCAGAGTAGTTTCAGAGATCGTTTTTTGCAGGGCCGACCCCGAAACCGCCCGCAGACACCACGACGCCACCCTGCCGAAAGAGGCCCACAAGACCGCCCGTTTCTGCAGCATGTGCGGCCCGAAATTCTGCTCGATGAAGATCAGCCAGGACATCCGCCGGGACGCGGCGGCGCAGAACGACGCGGGGGGATCGCTGGCCGAGGCGGAAGCCGGGATGGCGGAGATGAGCGCGAAATTCCGGGCCGGGGGGCGGGGTGGTGGAGGTGAAGGTCTAGACGGCAAGAAAAAAGGGGCGGGTCCTAAGACCCGCCCCTCGATTTCCAGCCCGTGATTTGGGTGGGGATCAGAGTACCCGGTAGTAGCTCGCGGCCTGCTTATGGCTGGACGGGCTCTTCGCCAGACGCTGGGGATCCCAGTCGTAGGCATCGAGTTGGCCGTCAAAGAGCGGCGCGGCCTTTTCAAGCTTGTCCATAACCGCCTTATCGATGTCGTCGGTGGCCCAGACGACTTCATCGCCCTCGATTTTCATGAGGGCCGACAGAGCTGTCACGAAGGGGATGATCAACGCATCAGGATACTTCCACTTCATGTCCTTCGACGAGCGCTGGAAGAAGGGAGTCAGGGGACGGATCCCTGTGTATCCGGAAGCGTCTTTACCCTCGGCTTTCAGCTCCTTCAGCTTCTCCGGATCGTACATCTTGACGACGCTCCGCCGCCCAAACCGATGGGTTCCGTCGTTGTAGAACCGGGGAAATTTCTCGTAGATCAGATCGTAAAGCCGCGGCAGATCGCCCGTGATGAACAGGCAAGATTCGACGGTCGCGTGCTTCAGCTCCCGAGTTTGCCCGGCTTGGCCGCCGATCGGTTCGGTGACTTCGTTGTGCGCCATCAGCGTTTTGAACTTCTCGGAACACTCCCCCTTGTTGCGATAGATATTCTGGGGAAGCACCGAGATATCCATGGGCAGGAGTTTGTGCTCGTTCGCGAAGTTCAGCGGGATCCAGGCCAGAGCGACGATGTCCCGGACCGGAATGGGCTTCGCTTCAGGCTGCTCGACCACTCCCGGCTTCCATTCCACCCGGTGGCTGAGTTCTACCGGAAGCGCGTCCTTCAACACGTCGTAAAAGCCGAGCTTGTTTTGGAATGCCTCCGTCTTGACTTCAGTATTGGCGTTTCGGGCCTGCGAGATATCGAAGGCTGCGCGATCGAAGGCTTCCTGATCGGCTTCGCTGGTGGAACCGGGATAGAGAAGCTCGACGGACACGAGATCCTCAGGGTCGAACTCCAGTCCCTCGATTTCCTTCCGGTTTTCGGCCCAAACGTGGTCGAGTTGCTCCCACGTCTTGATCCGGGCGACTTCCCTCTCCCCGAGAACTTGAGACAGGACGAAAAGGCCGATGGCGAACAGGTTGTGACCGCCGTCCAAGACCCCGTCCACGAACTCCTTTTCAAAGGTAACGCGGAACCGGTTGCGCTGAAGTTCCTCCACCCGATGAGAGGAAATCAGCAGTCCCTTGGACTTGAACCGCAACAGCTCAGGGCTGTCGTTCATAGTGCCCAGAATGCCTTCGATGATGGCATTGCGCTTTGCGCTGCGGGGATTGGGGGCCAACGCTTTGCTGTCAAAGATCGGCAGCAGTTGACCGATATTCACGAAGCCCACCGCGCGGCGAATGGAGCTCGCGTCGCCGCTCGGTTGAACGGAGACGTGGGTGAATTTCAGAACGAACGTAGACATAAAAAAGTCCCTCTCGACTTTCGAAAGGAACAAGCAACGCTCGAAAAACAGCGAGCAGCGCTCCTTGGAGCGCGATCTAGTTTTCGACCGAAACCTATTCCAGGCTTCAAATTGGGGCATTGCTGCCCCAGGTTCCGCAGCTTTTCAGACTGCACGCCAGAGATCGTCGGTCGCCGGGTTGTTGTCAAGGCTTACACCTTGTCATCCCGGAAGCCGCGCAGCGGCTATCCGGGACGGGACAGCATCCACCACGCCCCGCCCGGAAGGCGCACCGCGCCTGTCCGGGCGACAGGTCAGGGCCGCACCGCGTGGCTCCCGGCTCAGCCCCGACGGGCTGTCCGGGAGGGCATACAGGGGGGGGGCGTCGTCCCGACTCTGCGCCGCCGCGCGGCTTGGCCGGGATGACAAACAGCGGTCAGCCCCGCCTCACACCGCCAACGTCGTCGGCACGATCTGCCACGCATAGTACGCCAGTCCCGCGGTCAGCAGGACGATGTTGACCCAGCGCCGGCGCACGAAGATCAGCAGGGCGTAGAGGGTGGTGAACTCCCACGGCGCCGCTTTCAGCACGCCCCAGACGGTGATCGGTCCGGCCTCGGGAAAGTCGCCGATCGCCCAGCGCACCATGCCATCCAGCCAGAACAGCAGCAGGCCGGCGATCAGGGCGCCGAAGGTGAAGGCGCGCGTGCGGTCATAGTGGGCGTAGAGGTCGACCGGCCCCTCCTCGGGCGGCGTCTCGGGCAGGACGAAGGCGGCGGCGAGGAAGGGCAGCAGCAGCTTGGTCACCTGCAACAGGATCAGGCCGGTGGTCGTGGTCTCGCGATCGCGGTCGCCCCACTGCCCCAGCCAGACCGAGACGATGACCAGGAAGATGATCCCGGCCAGCAGCACCGGCTCGGGAGCCCATTTCACCCGCCGCCCGGCCATCACCAGCCGGTGCACGCTCGAGGCCATATGCGCCAACGCCAGGCCGAGGATGACGGCGGACAGGCCGAAGGTGAATTCGAACAGCGACATGGACCGACGTTCGGGGAAGGCGCGGGGGGCGTCAAGCGGCGGTGGGGGGGGTCTTGTCATCCCGGAAGCCGCGCAGCGGCTATCCGGGACGGGACAGCATCCACCACCCCCCGCCCGGAAGGCGCACCGCGCCTGTCCGGGCGACAGGTCAGGGTGGCGCCGCGTGGCTCCCGGCTCAGCCCTGACGGGCTGTCCGGGAGGGCATGGAGGGCGCACGCACCGTCCCGGCTCTGCGCCGCTGCGCGGCTTGGCCGGGATGACAAAGAGGCTCTGCGCCGCCGCGCGGCTGGGCCGGGATGACAGGCAGCCTCTCCCCCACGTCCAGATCTGACGTACCCCCGCCCTAACCTCCCCCGCGATCACAAGGGAGGACCCCATGCCCGACGGCGCCCCCGCCCGCCCCGCCAACGGTCATCGCCCCGCGCCCGACGAGGTCTGGGCCCAGGTGCGTGAGGACTATCTGGCCGGGATCTCCGCCCCCGAATGCTGCCGGCGGCACGGGGTCGGGCTGACCGCGCTGCGCAAGCGGGCGGCGGGCGAGGGCTGGCGGCGCGCCGACCAGCCGTGGACGCCGCCGGTCCGGCTGGACCCGTGGGACGAGGGCGTGCTGCTGGAGGAGCAGGTCGACGGCGACCTCGACAAGGTCGAGCTGCATGAGCTGGAATGGGTCGCCGACCGGCGGATGATGCGGGCCGTGCTGCGCGGCGACGCCGTCGAGGCCCTCCGCTGGCGCCGGGTGCGCTACGTGATCGAGTCCGACGCCCGGGAGCTGGCGCGGCGGATCCACGCCGACGAGGTCATGCGCTGGGCCTTCGACGAAGCCGGCCCCCCGCGCGCGGCGCACGATGCGCACGATGTGAACGGTGTGAACGGTGTTTCCGGACGCGGCGGGTGAGGGCCGGCTCAGCCCCCGGCGGCCATCTGTCTGAGGGCCTCTTCAAACACCGCCGCCGGCTGCCCGCCCGAGATCAGCCACTTCCCCTCCACCACCACGGCGGGCACGCCATTGATCCCGCGCGAGACCCACAGCGCCGCCTCCGCACGCACCTCGGCGGCGTAACGCCCCTCCGCCAGCACCTCGACCGCCCTCGCCCGGTCCAGCCCCGCCGCCGCCGCCGCGTCGGCCAGGACGCCGGCGTCGGTCATCGTCCGGCCCTCGGTGAAATGGGCCGTGAACAGCGCCGCCTTCAGCGCCCTCTGTTCGGCCGCCCCCACCGTCCCCGCCCAGTGCAGCAGCCGGTGGGCGTCGAAGGTGTTCCAGATGCGACTGTCCGGCCCCATCCGCATGTCGAAGCCCGGCCAGGCCTCGGCGGCCCGCTCGGTGATCATGGCCCGGTTGGCCGCCGACTGTTCGGGGGTCGAGCCGTATTTGCGGCCGATGTGGTCGACGATGTTCTCGCCCTCGGGCGGCATCTGCGGGTTCAGCTCGAACGGCTGGAAATGCACCTCCGCCGTGATCCCCTCGGCCTTCAACGTCTCCAGCGCCGCCTCCAGCCCGCCCAGCCCCACCACGCACCAGGGGCAGACGATGTCGGAGACGAAGTCGATGTGCAGGGTCTTGGCCATGGGGGACCTCCGGTGCGGCCTTCAGGATCGTCGGTTCATCACAAAGACCACAAAGGGATCACAAAGAACACGAAGGGGCCGGCGCCTCCGCGGCGCCCGTCAGGGCGACGCAACCGATCGATTGCGGGCAAGGGCCCGCGAAGCCCGAAACAGACGGGCTCCCTTCGTGTTCTTCGTGCCCGTCTTCGTGTCCTTCGTGATGAACCAGCCGGCCCCGGAGGAGCGTGCGCTGGCCTCAGTCCCGCTCGACGCAGAGAGCCACGCCCATGCCACCGCCGATGCACAGGGTGGCCAGCCCCTTCTTCGCCCCGCGCCGCTTCATCTCGTGCAGCAGGGTGGTCAGGATGCGGGCGCCCGAGGCGCCGATCGGATGGCCGATGGCGATGGCGCCGCCGTTGACGTTGACCTTGTCCGGGTCCAGCCCCAGCTCGCGCAGGACGCACAGGCTCTGGGCCGCGAAGGCCTCGTTGGACTCGACCAGATCGAGGTCGGCGACGGTCCAGCCGGCCTTCTCCAGCGCCTTCTTCGAGGCCGGGATCGGGCCCGTGCCCATGACCGCCGGATCGACCCCCGCCGTGGCCGAGGAGACGATCCGCGCCAGCGGCTCCAGCCCCCGGGCCTTCGCGTCGGCCGCGCTCATCAGCACCAGCGCGGCCGCCCCGTCGTTCAGCCCCGAGGCGTTGGCGGCGGTGACGCTGCCTTCCTTCGTAAAGGCGGGCTTGAGCCCCTGCATCGCCTCCAGCGTCGCGCCGTGACGGATGAACTCGTCCTTGTCGACGTCCGTGTCGCCCTTGCGGCCCTTGATGGTCACCGGGACGATCTCGTCATCGAACCGCCCCGCCTTCTGCGCCGCCTCGGCCTTGTTCTGGCTGGCCACGGCGAAGGCGTCCTGATCGGCCCGGCTGATGCCGAACTTGTCCGCCACGTTCTCGGCCGTCTGGCCCATGTGATAGCCGTTGAAGGCGTCCCACAGGCCGTCGCTGATCATGGTGTCGATGAGCTTGAGGTCGCCCATCTTCTGACCGGTGCGCAGGGCCTGGGCGTGGGGCGCCTGGCTCATGCTTTCCTGCCCGCCGGCGACGACGATGCGCGCGTCGCCCAAGGCGATCTGCTGGGCCCCGATGGCCACGGCGCGCAGGCCCGAGCCGCAGATCTGGTTCAGGCTCCAGGCCGGGGCCTCCTTCGGAATGCCCGCCCCCATGGCCGCCTGCCGCGCCGGGCCCTGCCCCGCCGCCGCCTGCAGGACGTGGCCGAGGATGACCTCGTCGACCTCTTCCGGCTTCACCCCCGCCCGCTCCAGCGCCGCGCGGATGGCGACCTCGCCCAGCTTCGACGCCGGCAGGCTCGACAGGCCGCCGAGGAAGGACCCGACCGGCGTGCGCGCGGCGGAAACGATGACGACGTCAATGGACATGGTGTGACCCCTTGTGCCGGCCGGGACGGGGGAGCGTCCGGGCCATGGAAAACGAAACCTCTACGCCCTCGCCGGGCGTTAGGCCCCGCGAAACGAGTCGTGGCGTTTCTGCCGCATCCCGCCGCCTTCGTCACGCATGACGACGCCGTTCAGCGAATGGTCACCCGCCGCCCCCATGATGGCGGGAACAAACAAGAGCGAGAAAGGCTTGATGGGGCCATGCTCAAGAGATTGAAGAACGTCTTCGTGCAGGTCTGCGTCCCCGACGAGCTGGACATGGCCGAGCACTACCGGACGCCGGCGGAAAAGACCGCCGACCTGATCGTGCATGTGGTCGGCCTGACCCTCGCCGCCGTCGGCGGCATCGTCCTGGCCGTGCTGGCCGCCATCTACGCCGGCATCGGCGCGGTCGTGGCCACCTCGGCCTACGCGCTCTGCCTGATCGCCATGCTGACGGCCTCGACCATCTACAACCAGACCCATCCCTGCGCCGCCCGGCCCATCCTGCGCCGGATCGACGAGGCGGCCATCTTCCTGATGATCGCCGGCAGCTACACCCCCTTCACCACCCAGCGCTTTGAAGGCGCCTGGGCCATCGGCTTCACCCTGCTGGTCTGGGCCATCGCCCTGGCCGGGGTCGCCGTCAAACTGGTCGCCCCGCGCATCTCCGACGCCTTCTGGAGCGCGGTCTATATCGGCTTCGGCTGGCTGGCCGTCCTGGCGCTCAAGCCGATGATCGACACCGTCCATCCGATCGCCCTGGGCCTGCTGGTGCTGGGCGGCCTGATCTACACCGCCGGCGTCTTCGTCTTCATCAGCCCGTCGGTGAAGTTCCGCCGGGCGATCTGGCACGGGTTCGTCGTCACCGGCGCCACCGTGCACTGGGCCGCGGTGCTGGTGGGCGTGGTTCTGGCCCCCGCCGCCGCGGGCTGATTTGCATGCGGCTTCGCGCTGCGGGATAGTGCGGCAGTGCAACAGGTCAGGGGTTTGGCGTGGCGGACAAGAAGGCCGGAGCGGGCGACACCGTCGTCATCAAGAAATACGCCAACCGGCGGCTCTACAACACCGCCACCAGCGCCTATGTGACGCTCGAGGACCTGGCCAGGATGGTCCGCGAAGGCACCGACTTCGTCGTCTTCGACGCCAAGACCAATGACGATCTGACGCGCCAGATCCTGACCCAGATCATCTTCGAGGAAGAGAGCCGCGGCGAGGCCCTGCTGCCGGTCCAGTTCCTGCGCCAGTTGATCGGCTTCTACGGCGGCCAGATGCAGGGGGTGCTGCCCAGCTATCTGGAGATGTCCCTGGACAGCTTCAGCCGTCAGCAGGAACAGATGCGCGGCCAGTTCTCCAAGGCCTTCGGCGCGGCGCCCGGCGCGGGCATCCTCGACGAGGCCGTCAAGCGCAACATGGCCCTGTTCACCGACGCCATGAAGATTTGGCCGGGCTTCAACGCCCTGACCCCCGGCGCCCCGACGCCCGGCGCCGCGCCTGCACCGACGTCTGCGCCCGCCGCTGATCCGTTGGCCGAGATGCGCCGTCAGATGGACGAGATGCGCAACCAGCTCGACAAGCTGTCGAAGGGCAGCTGACATGACCGACGAGGTTCGCCCCGTCGAGCCCGTCCAGCGCCGCGCGGATCGCCGCGCCGATGACCGGCGCGCCGCCGAACGCCGGGCTGCCTCCGCCTCGCGAGCCCTCGTCCCGGTGGACTTCCCGGTCGAGGCTGCCGAGCCCCCGGCAAGACCTGCCCCAACTCCGCCCGCAGACCCGGGCGCAGCTGTCTTCGCCGCCCAGATGATCGGACAGACCGGCCAGCGCCGCGGCCTGAAGGGCGGCCCGCCGGTGCTGGACGCAGCGCGGTCAGCCTATCTCGGGACCGAGCATTCGGGGGCCGCCGAACGCCGGCCCTTGCCGGGTAAGGCGAAAGACACCGACGTCTGAGGCGACGGCACGGTCCTTGCTGAACGAGGGCTTCTCAAGCCTCGTTCGGGACCGCCGCCATGCTGACCATCCTCTCGCGCACCTTCGACATCACAGTCGTTGCGCTGATCTTCGTGGCCTTCTCCTGATTTTCAAAGACCGTCTTGTTGGGCCGCGGTCACAGGGCTCCGCCCTGTCGACCCGACGCGGCCTCGCGCTTCGCGCAGGCTGAAGCGCTCTCCGGCAGGACTGGCGGAAAGGTCAGGGAGGGTGCGGGGCGGCCGGGCCTCGCCCGGTGCTTTGATTGTTTTACCGTTTCGACGAAGCCTG
>DDSO01000045.1 GCA_002343425.1 Brevundimonas sp. UBA2388 | reverse complement strand
CTGGTGGCAGATGCCGGTGCCGGGGGGCACGACGCGGAAATTGTTGAAGGCCGACGAACCCCAGCGCAGGAAATTATAGCGCTCGATGTTGCGCTCATATTCGCGCTCGACGTTCTGGTTGAAGGCGCCGGGCGTGCCGAAATGGTCGACCATGACCGAGTGGTCGATGACCAGATCAACGGGCACCAGCGGATTGATCTTGGTCGCGTCGGCGCCGAGCGCGCTCATGGCGTCGCGCATGGCGGCCAGGTCGACCACGGCGGGCACGCCGGTGAAGTCCTGCATCAGGACCCGGGCCGGGCGGAAGGCGATCTCGTGCTCGACCGAGCCCTTGTTCTCGATCCATGCGGCGACGGCCCTGAGGTCGGCTTCGCTGACGGAAACCCCGTCCTCATTGCGCAGCAGGTTCTCCAGCAGCACCTTCATCGAGCGCGGCAGGCGGGAAATCCCGGTCAGGCCCGCTTCCTCAGCGGCCGGAAGGCTGTAATAGGCGTATTTCTTGCGCCCGACGGTGATGTCCCGGCGGGTCTTGAGGCTGTCGACTGACGGCATGGAGAGGCTTCCTCTGGTTCACGCCGCCCGACAATCCGGTTGCACGAACGCGCGGTCGACGGCGGGGCGCACAGGTCCCCGACGCGCGCGGCGAACGCCTGCTGCGGCGGGGCCGGATATAGCGAGGGTTCCGGGGCGCGTCCATGTATCCCCGTCGGGCATGGGGTCATTGCGAACGGGTCGCACAAACGCTCTCCCTCCCCCGAAGTGGGGAGGGTGGTCGCGCAGCGACCGGGTGGGGAATTCCAGACGCACCCCACCCTGTCGTCGCTTCGCGCCGACATCCCTCCCCATGAAGGGGAGGGAGACGCAGTGATCACCGTCTCCGCCCTCACGGTTTCCCGCGGCGAACGCGTGCTGTTCCGTGACCTGTCCTTCCACATCGCCCCGGGCGAGGCCGTGGCCCTGACCGGCGCCAATGGCGCGGGCAAGACCAGCCTGCTGCGTGCGCTGGCCGGCTTCATCCGGCCCGATGCGGGGATCATCGCCTTCGCCGACAGCGAACCCGCCGAGGCCCGGACGCGCCACATCCACTGGCTGGGCCATCAGGATGGGCTGAAGACCGGCCGTCGGGCTCGCGACGAACTGACCTTCCAGTCGGAATGGGCCGGCGCCGATGCGGACGGGATCGCCGCCGCGATCGATGTCCTCGCGCTGGAGCCCCTGCTTGACCTCGAGGTGCGCAAGCTGTCGGCCGGACAGCGCCGCCGCCTGGCCTTCGCGCGTCTGGTCGCCGCGCCGCGCCCCCTGTGGCTGCTGGACGAGCCCTTCGCCCCGCTGGACGCCCGCTGGCGGGCGGCGCTGGGCCTGATGATGCAGGCGCATCTCGACAAGGGCGGCGCCATCCTCGCCGCCGTTCATGATCCCCTGCCGGTCACGGCGCGGCCGCTCGATATCGGGGCCGGGCGATGAAGGGGCTGATGATCCTGTTCCGGCGCGAGCTGGCCCTGGCATGGTCCGGCGGCGGCGGGCCGCTGCTAGCCTGCGGCTTCTTCCTGTGTCTGACGGCGCTGATTCCGCTGGCGGCGGGCGGCGACCCGGCGGGCCTGAGGCCGATCGCCGGCGGCGTCGCCTGGCTGGCCCTCGCCCTGTCCTCGATCCTGTCGCTGGAGCGGCTGTTCGAGCGCGATCTGGAGGACGGCGCCCTCGACCTCATCGCCCTCGGCCCCGTCCCGCTGGAGCTGGTCGTCCTGACCAAGGCCAAGGCCCAGTGGCTGGCGGTCGGCGTGCCGCTGGCCCTGACCGCCCCGGTCGCCGCCATCACCCTGGGCCTGCCGCCGTCGCTGGCCCCGCTGGTCGCGCTTTCCGCCCTGATCGGTTCGCTCGGCTTCGCCCTGACCGGCGCGCTGGGCGCGGCGCTGGCGCTCGGGTCGAAGCGCGGCGGCCTGCTGATCGCCGTGGTCGTGCTGCCGCTGTTCATCCCGCCGGTGGTGTTCGGCGCGGGCGCGCTCGAGCGGGCCGTCAACGGCCTTGATCCGGCCCCGGCGCTCGCCTTCCTCGCCGCCTATGTCCTGTTCGCGGCCGTGGTCACACCGTTTGCTGGCGCGGCGGCAGTGCGGAACGCGCAGGGGTGAGGCCAGCCGCGCGAAGCGCAATTTGAGGCGGTTGTCGGCTCAGGGTTCGTCACAACGGACACAACGGTCTCACAGCGGGCACGACGGGGCCGGAGCCTGACGCGATCCCGTTGTGTTCGTCGTGGCTTCGTTGTGTCCGTTGTGATGAACCAGCTCGACCCAGGGGTTCTTGGGCTTCGCGCGGTGGAACCCGCCGGTCAGGCCTTCTTCACGAACTCGGTGCGCAGCACCAGCCCGCGGACCTTGTCGACATTGGCCTCGATCTCGTCCGCATCCCCGGTCAGGCGGATGTTCTTGACCAGGGTCCCGCGCTTCAGCGTCACCCCGCCCGAGCCCTTGACCTTGAGGTCCTTGATCAGGGTCACGCTGTCGCCGTCGGCCAGGATGTTGCCGTTGGAGTCCTTGGTCACGTCGTCGGTCATGGCGGGTCTTTCGGGTCGGGAGTATCGCCCCATAGCACGCCGCCCGCGACCAGACGCCACCCGGAGAAGTCCGTATATGGCGCGCGCCCGTCCGGCCCGCTAAAGACCGGACGATGTTCGGCCTCGCCAATCCCGACCGGTTCCTGCGCTTCACCCGTCCGCTGACGCCGGTGCTGTGGGGGCTGGCCGCCGTCCTGCTGGCGGCCGCGACCTGGTTCAGCTTCATCGCGCCCGAGGACTATCAGCAGGGCGATACGGTGCGGATCATGTTCGTCCATGTGCCCGCCGCCACGCTCGGCCTGATGGCCTATGCCGCGCTGGGCGTGTCCAGTTTCTTCGCCCTGGTGTTCCGCCATCCGCTGGCCGATGCCGCCGCCCGCGCCGCCGCCCTGCCCGGCGCGGCGTTTACGGCCCTGGCGCTCGTGACCGGCAGCCTGTGGGGCAAGCCGATGTGGGGGGCCTGGTGGGCCTGGGGCGATGCGCGGCTGATGTCGGTGCTGATCCTGTTCCTGTTCTACCTCGGCTATATGGCGCTGCGGGCCTCAATCGACGATGAGGCGAAGGCGGCGCGGGCCGCCGCGGTGCTGGGGCTGGTCGGGCTGATCAATCTGCCGATCGTCAAATTCTCGGTCGACTGGTGGAACACCCTGCACCAGCCGGCCTCGTTGCTGCGGGCCGATGGACCGTCGATGTCCGCCGTCTTTCTCACGCCCCTGCTGATGATGATGGCCGCCTGGACCGCCCTGTTCCTGGCCATCTGGCTGACCTCGATCCGCACCGAGATCATTCGCCGGCGGGTGCTGTCGATCCGCGCCCGCAGGGCTCTGGAGGCCTGATCATGCTCGACCTCGACATGGGCAAATACGCCGCCTTCGTCTGGCCCGCCTGGGGCCTGAGCGCCGTCGTTCTGGCCGCGCTCACCGCCCGCGCCCTGACCTCGGCCCGCCGCTGGTCAGCGGAGCTCAAGCGGCTGGAAGACGAACCCCGGTCATGAGCCGCTGGCTCTCCGTCGTCCCGCTGATCGTCCTCGTGGCGCTGGCGGCCCTGTTCATCGGCTGGTCGCTGAAGCGCGATCCGGCGATCAAGCCTGACGCCATCGTCGGCCAGCCGATCCCCGAGACCGTCCTGCCGCTGCTGACGGGCGACCAGCCCGGTCCCGGCCATCTCGACCTGAAGACCGCGGGTGTCGGCAAGCCGATGCTGGTCAATGTGTTCGCCAGCTGGTGCGCGCCCTGCCGGGCCGAGCATCCCGCTCTGATGGCGCTCCAGGCGCGCGGCGTGGCCGTGGTCGGGGTGGCCTGGAAGGATGATCCCGTCGCCACCCGCGCCTTCCTCGACGAACTCGGCGATCCCTATACCATGGTGCTGGTCGACCGGGATGGCCGGGCGGGCCTCGATCTTGGCATCACCGGCGCGCCCGAAACCTTCGCCGTCAATGCCATGGGTCAGGTCGTGGCCAAGTCGTCCGGGCCCCTGCTCGACGCGGCCGAGATCGAACGGCTGGTCGCCGCCATTCAGGCGCCGGCCCGGCCGCTGCCCACGTCCACGCCGCGCGAACCGGGGCGTTAACCTCTTTCCGACGGTTTTCGTTAACCCTGCCGGCATGAGCGCGATTCGACCCAACCTGCCGTCCTTCCCGACCCCGCTGCAGCCCGCACAGGCCCCTGTGCGCGCGGCGCGTTCGGACTTCTTCAGGGCGGCGCTGGATGCGGTGCAGGCCGGGGGCGCAGAACCGCCCGTTCGCACAGCGACAGTGCAGTCCACAACGGCGGCTGACGAAGAGCGGCCCCCGCGCCCCGGCGCCCTGCTGGACATCCGCGTCTAGCCATCCACCGCCTCGTTCGGCCTTCACGCGAAAATGAGCGGCGCGTTTTCGCCTGCCGTGATTAACCTTTGCGCCATGCGGACGAGGGGCTGGATCATCCCTGTTGCGGCTCTCACGGCCGCTCTTGTCGCGGCGGGGTCTGTGGCCCAGCCGTCGTCGGCCCGTGCCGCCCGGGAAGCCCCGCCTGAGCCCGTGGTCATCGAACTGTTCACCGCCCAGGGCTGCGCCGGCTGTCCCGAGGCCAACGCCCGGTTCGAGTCCGTCGCGACAGAGCCCGGCGTGATCGCCCTGACCTACGCCGTCGACTACTGGGACTATCTGGGCTGGGAGGACACCTTCGCCCGGCCGGAGTTCGCCCAGCGCCAGCGCGCCTATCGCAAACCCCTGCGGCTGCGGGACGTCTCGACCCCCCAGGTGGTGATCGACGGCCGCCGTCAGGTCGTCGGCGCCCAGACGCCGGCCCTGCAGAGCGCCATCGACGAGGAGGCCGCGCGCCGCGTCTTTCCGCCCGAGATCGAATTCCGCGAGGGCGGCGACCGCGTCGGGGTCGGCTCGGGCCGCGCGCCGGCCGGGGGCGCCGAGGTGGTGGCCGTGACCTTCACGCCCGGGCCGCAGGAGGTCGAGATCGCGCGGGGCGACAACCGCGGGCGCACGGTGCGGCACATGAACGTGGTGCGCTCGGTGCGGACGCTCGGCGAATGGACCGGCCGTCCCGCCCTCTACGCCCTGCCCGCCGCGCTGGAACCAGGGCTGGCCGTCGCCGTCCTGGTTCAGGCGAAGGATGACCGGCGCATCCTGAACGGCGCCGTCCTGGCTCCGCACTGAGACATCGGCGGCGTCGTGTCAGTTTCCGTCAGTATCCCCGTTCTCCCAAAGCTCCGGAAAGTGCATGATCGGCCCGCAGTCCATGGGCCGGACAGCGAGCGGGAACGGTGATGCGTATCGGCGGACGGACATGGATCGGCGCGGGCCTGGCGATCAGCCTGCTTTTCGGCTGCGCCGCCATGGCGGCGGCCGGGCAGGACGACCTTGCCAATACGCCGGCCGCGCGCGGCGTCACCCAGGTCCTCACCGCCGCCGAACTGGCCGCCTGGGGCCGCGACCGCAATGACGCAGGGGCCCTGATCATGGCCGCGCGTCTGCTGGCCGAGGTGCCTGTTCGCCAGGCCGGAGACGAGGCCCCCTTCCTGACCGCCGCCAGCCTGCTGGACGAGGCCGCGGCCATGGCCGGTGACAATCCCGGCGTCGTCGACGCCATCGACCGGCTGCGCGACCCCCTGACCCGGGGCGTGCGCTCCTCAACCTTCGGGGCCGGTCCGGTCCTGACCGTGAAATCGCTGCAGGCCCGCGAGCGCTGGGCCTTCGACGTTGAGGCGCGCGGCGGTGAAATCCTGCGCGTCGCGGCCATCGGCGACGGCGACACCAATATCGACCTGGTCGTGCGCGACGCCCGCGGCGCCGTGGTCTGCCGCGACGGCTTCGGTGACCACTATCCGGTCTGCACCGTCTCGCCGCGCGCCGGCGGCCAGATGCAGATCGACATCGTCAACCGCGGCGACGTCTGGACCAAGGTCCAGGTCCTGAGCAACTGAGGCCCTGCCGGATGATCGCTGCCAGACTCGCAAGGTATCTGGCTTCGGTCGCCGCAATCGCCGCCGTCCTCGGCGCCGGCCCCGCTCCCGCGCGTCAGGAGTCGCCCGCCGCCCTGCGCGCCGAGGCGTATGAGGCCGCGCAATGGGCCATCGCCTCCGACGCCGCCGACGCCCTGGCGCGTGTTTCGGCCCGGTTCGCCCAGGGCGACGACGCCCTCGGCCGGCTGGCGGAAGAGCGCGAGACCCTGATCGAGCGCCGCGATCGGCTGGAGCGCGAACTGGAGCGGCTCTACGCCTCGGAAGACGCCGCCGCCCTGGCCGAACGCGCGCGGAGCCGGACCGCGTGGGAGGCGACCGTCGAACGACTGCGGACCGTGGACGCCGACATCGACGCCCGCTTCCCCGCCTATTCCGAACTGACCAGCCCGCGCGCCCTGTCGATCGCCGAGACCCAGGCCCTGCTCGGCCCCGACGAGGGCCTGCTGCTGGTGCTGGTCAATCCCGAGGCGACCTATGTCTGGGGCGTTTCGCGTGAGCGGGTCGAATGGGCCCGGGCGGAGACCCTCGGCGACGCGGCCATGACCGAGGCGGTGAACCGGCTGCGCGCCTCCCTGACCAGCGCCGGCGCCGTGCGCGGCGGGCAGGACGTCGATCCGCTCCTGTTCGCGGGGCCGCAGGCGACACCCTTTGATCGCTCCACGGCGCATCGTCTGTACACGGAGCTCGTAGAGCCGGTCGAAAGCGCCTTTGAAGGCAAGACCACCCTGATCTCGGTCGTCACCGGCGCCCTGACCTCCCTGCCCCTGTCGGTGCTGACGACCGGCGCGCCGTCCGGCTCCGATGCCGCGCCCGAAGCCCTGGCAGCGACACCATGGCTGATCGACCGTTACGCCCTCGCCACCCTGCCGTCGGTGTCGAGCCTTGAGGCCCTGCGCTGTCATCTGGTCGCCGACCCCGCGCTGCGCAGCCCCGGCTGTCCGCCCCGTCGCGGGGCCGTGGCGCGCCGGGCCGACGCCGGCGGCGCCCGCCTGCACCTCGCCGCCTTCGGGGCCCCGCTGCTGACCGGCGAACCTGTGAACGCCACGCGCGGCTCGCCGGCGGCGGACGATGTCATGGGCGAAGGCCGGCTGGCCGATGTCGGCAAGCTGCGCGCCCTGCCCGCCCTGCCCGGTTCGAAGCTGGAACTGGAGACGCTGAAGACCCGCTATCCTGAAGCCCTCGTCCGGATCGGTCTCGAGGCGACCGAGCATGCGGTGCGCGCCGTCGACGCCGACGCCCTGTCGCGCGCGCGGTTCGTGGTCTTCTCGACCCACGGCCTGATGGCCGGCTCCGCCGCCGCCGAGCCCGGACTGGTCATGACCCCGCCCGATCAGGCCACCGAGGCCGACGACGGCTATCTGAGCGCCTCCGAGGCGGCCCAGCTGCGGCTCAATGCCGAGTTCGTGGTCCTGTCGGCCTGCAACACCGCCGCCTCCGACGGGCGGCCCGGCGGCGAGGGACTGTCGGGTCTCGCGCGCGCCTTCTTCTACGCCGGGGCCCGGTCGGTGATGGTGTCGCACTGGGAGGTGTCCGACGCCGCGACGACGACCCTGATCACCTCGACCTTCGCCGATCTCGACGACAACCGCGCCGGGGATCCCGGCGTCCGCGCCCGGGCGCTCCAGGCCGGCATCCGCGCCGTCCGCGCCGAACGCCGCTGGGCGCATCCGGCCTATTGGGCGGCCTTCACGCTGGTCGGCGAGCCGGGGTGAGAGAGGGTATTGGGGATTAGGGATTAGGGACTAGGTCGCAGCGGGGCCGAACGGATCGACGGCCGGACAAGCCCCCCAAGCCCCAAGCCCTCCTAATCCCTAATCCCTAATCCCCAATACCCTCCTCAGGCCCCCGCCTTCTCCGCGAAACTCAGCGCGCCCGCCGCCAGCATCGGCACCTGGGCCGCCATGGTGCGGGCGTGGGCCGAAGCCGCCGTCCCGTCCCGGACGCGCCCGGCTATGCCCTGACAGATGGCCGCGAGCCGGAACAGGTTGTAGGCGAACAGCCAGTCCAGATTGGCCGGCGCGGTCCCCGTCAGCTTCGCATAGCGCTCGACCGTCTCGGCCACTGACGGAATGCCGAGCGCCTCGATATCGGCTCCGGCAAGACCGTTCCGCGCCGTCGCCGGAATGACCCAGGCGATGAGCAGATAGGAAAAGTCCGCCATCGGATCACCAAGCGTCGACAGCTCCCAGTCCAGCACGGCGCGGACCTGCGGCCCGTCGTGGGCGAGGATCAGGTTGTCGAGGCGGAAGTCCCCATGGACGATCCGCGTCGGTCCGTCCGGCGGCAGGGTGACTGGCAGGAACTCGATCAGTCGGTCCATCGCCGGAATCGGATCGATCTCCGAGGCGCGATACTGTTTGGTCCAGCGCCCGACCTGCCGCTCGAAATAGTTGCCGGGCCGTCCGTAGTCGGACAGTCCGATGGTGGCGGGCTCGAAGGCGTGCAGGGCGGCAAGCGTATCGACCTGGCTGTCATAGATGGCGCGGCGCTGGGCGGGCTCCATGCCCGGCAGTTTCAGGTCCCACAGCACCCGGCCCTCGACCTTGTCCATGACATAGAACATCGAGCCGATGACGCTGTCGTCCGTGCACAGGGCGTAGGGCCGGGCGACCGGATAACCTTGCTTGTGCAGGGCCGAGATTACGGTGAACTCACGATCGACCGCATGGGCGCTGGGCAGCAGGGTCCCCGGCGGCTTGCGGCGCAGGACATAGGCGTGGCCGGGCGTGACGAGTTCATAGGTCGGGTTCGACTGCCCCCCCTTGAACTGGCGCACGCTCAGCGGCCCTGCATAACCCTCGACACTCGCCGCGAGCCAGCGATCCAGCGCCGCCTCATCGAGCGCATAGCGGGGATCGACCTCCCGCGTCCCGGAGAAGGTCGCCTGGGCATCGGCAATTTGCGCGTCTTCGGTGGGTTGGGTCATGCGTCTTCCGGGTGGGCGGCGATGATGGCCGCGCGGACCGCGCCGCGCCAGCCCTTCAACAACCGCTCGCGCTCTTCCGGTGCCATCCGGGGCGTCCAGCGCGCCGGGGCCTCGACCGGATGGTCCTCCAGATCATCGATCAGGCCGACGCCCAGCGCCGCCAGCTTGGCCGCGCCCAGCGCCGTCATTTCCTGGAACGCCGGGCGTTCAACCACGACGTCGCAGATGTCGGCGACGAACTGCATGGCGAAAGCGTTGGCGGTGACCCCACCGTCGACTTTCAACACCTTCAGCTTCGGCGCCCCGTCCTTTTCCAGCGCGTCGAGCAGGTCGCGGGTCTGGTAGGCCAGCGATTCCAGCGCCGCTCGCACCATCTGGGCCGGGCCGCTGTCGCGGGTCAGGCCGACGATGGTTCCCCGCGCCTCCGGCTCCCACCAGGGCGCGCCGAGGCCGGTGAAGCCGGGGACCAGATAGACGCCGCCGTTGTCCTTCAGCCCCTGGGCCATGGCCTCGGATTGGCGTGACTCGCTGATGACCTTCAGCCCGTCGCGCAACCACTGGATCGCCGAACCGGCCGAGAAGATGGAGCCCTCAAGGGCGTATGCGACGTCCTCGCCGACCGCATAGCCCATGGTGCCCAGCAGACGGCTGGTCGAGCCGACGGCTTCCGCCCCGACATTGGCGACGAGGAAGGCGCCGGTGCCATAGGTGATCTTGGCGTCCCCGGCCTTGAGCGCGCCATGACCGACCAGCGCCGCCTGCTGGTCACCCGCCGCGCCATGGATGGGCAGGGCCGCGCCGAACAGGGTCGCGTCGCAGTCACCAAGGGGATCGGCGCAGCCGCGAATCTCCGGCAGGACCGCCATGGGGACGTTGAACAGGTCTGCGAGCTCGGGCCGCCACTGGCGCGTCGACAGGTCCATCAGCGAGGTGCGGCTGGCGTTGGTGGCGTCGGTGACGTGGCTCGCGCCGCCCGTCAGCTTCCAGATCAACCAGCATTCGATCGTGCCGACCCTCACCTCGCCCTTCGCCGCGCGATCCCGGGCGCCCGGCACGGCGTCCAGCAGCCAGGCGAATTTCGAGGCCGAGAAATAGGGGTCGAGGATCAGGCCGGTCGCCGCCTGAACCATGGGCTCATGGCCGGCGGCGGCCAGTTTGCCGGTCACGTCCGCCGTGCGCCGGTCCTGCCAGACAATGGCGCGATGCAGCGGTTCGCCCGTCGCGGCGTCCCAGAGCACAGAGGTCTCGCGCTGGTTGGTGATGCCGATGGCCGCGAACCGGCCGACCCCGCCGGCCTTGCGGATCACCTCGCGGCAGGTCTGCAGGGTCGCGGTCCATATCTCGGCGGCGTCGTGCTCGACCCAGCCTGGATGCGGGAAATGCTGCTCCAGTTCGATCTGGCTGACGGCGACCGGCCGCAGCCCGCCCTCCGGCGCGGCCTCGAAGGCGATGGCCCGGGTCGAGGTCGTGCCCTGGTCGATGGCGAGGATGAGGGACTTCATCCCGGCAGGTTAGAGCGGCGGCCCGGAGACTCAACCGGTCATCGCGGCGAAGCCGCAATCCTTGAGCCGGACCCGCGAGAGGAGGTTCATCACAACGAACACAACGGGTCACAACGGGAGGGGAGTCAGGCGCAGGCCCCGTCGTGCCCTTTGTGGATTCTTCGTTGTGTTCGTTGTGATGAACCTTCCGGCCTTCAAAGCCGGCTTCGCCGGGAGGAAATCACGCGGTATGGATATCCCATGCACACCGCCTCCTTCGCCGGCGTCCGGGACGCCGCCCGCCAGATCGCCGGCCAGGCCGTGCGCACGCCGCTGATCGAGAGCCCCGCGCTGAATGCGCTGACCGGGGGCCGCATCCTGCTGAAGGCCGAAAACCTCCAGCGCGCCGGGGCCTTCAAATTCCGCGGGGCCTGGAACCGGATCAGCCGGCTGACCGACGCGGAGAAGGCGCGCGGCGTCGTCGCCTATTCCTCCGGCAACCACGCCCAGGCCGTGGCGGCGGCGGCGCAGATCCTGGGCATCGAGGCCATCATCGTCATGCCCGCCGACAGTCCGAAGGTGAAGGTCGAGGGCGTCATCGGCTTCGGCGGCGAGGTCAGGATGTATGACCGCTACACCGAGAGCCGCGAGGCCATCGGCGAGGAGATCGCGGCTTCCAAAGGCTCCGTCCTCGTCCGCCCGTTCGACGATCCCTTCGTCATCGAAGGACAGGGCACCATCGGGCTGGAGATCATGGAACAGGCCGACGGCCTGATCGACCAGCTGGTCTGCGGCGCCTCCGGCGGCGGCCTGATCGCCGGGATCAATCTGGCGATGGAGGCCCTGTCGCCGGACAGCCCGGTGATCGCCGTCGAACCGCACCACTACAACGACATGCAGCGGTCGATCGCCGCCAACGAGCGGCTGACCCATGCGCCCGCGCCGGGCACCATCTGCGACGCCCTGATGACCGATCGTCCCGGCGAGCTGACCTTCCCCATCAACCAGCGCGTCGACCGGGTCGAGACCGTCTCGGACGCCGAGGTGGCCGAGGCGGTGCGCTACGCCTTCCGGGTGCTGAAACAGGTGGTCGAGCCGGGCGGCGCCGTGTCGCTGGCCGCCGTTCTGGCCGGCAAGATCGAGACGCGCGACCGCACCACCGCCGTCATCCTGTCGGGCGGCAATGTCGACCCGGCCCTGTTCGCCGCCATCATCGAAGACCGTTTCACGCCCATCCCCTGAAGGAACCGACCGCATGAGCCGCACCGAACGCAAGGGAACCCCCACCCCCGTCGCCGACCTGCCGGGCCTGATCGGTCAGGAGATCGGCGTCAGCCGCTGGATCACCGTCGACCAGGCCCGCATCGACGCCTTCGCCGAGATCACGGAGGACCGCCAGTTCATCCACATCGACCCGGTCGCAGCGGCCCAGACCCCGTTCGGCGGGACCATCGCCCACGGATTCCTGACGCTGAGCCTGCTGTCGGCCATGACCTATGACGCCGTCCCGCCGCTGGAAGGCGTGGTGATGGGCGTCAACTACGGCTTCGACAAGCTCCGCTTCCTCGCCCCGGTGCCGGCAGGGTCCAACGTCCGGGGACGGTTCAAACTGCTGTCCGCCGAGGACAAGGGCCCAATGGGGGGCGGCACCCGCTGGCTGCTGAAGCACGAGGTCACGGTCGAGATCGAGGGCGCGGACAAGCCGGCGTTGATCGCAGAGTGGCTGGGGATGCAGGTGGTAGGCGGCTAGCCCTCCCCCAGACACCTCAACGCCACCTCGAGGTTCCGCAGCCCGTCCTCGCCCGTGACCGCCGGCGGTTCGCCCGTGCGGATCGCGTGCGCGAAGGCCTCCAGCTCCTTCTTCAGCGGCTCGGCGGGCCAACTGTTGACGGCGCGGGTCTGGTAGGAGCCGTCAGCCTGCTGGCCGAAATACTCCGTGACTTGACGGGTGATCAGATCGGCGACCACGAACCGGTTCATGGTCGCGACCTGCAGGGTGCGGACCTTGTAGGGCGTGACCCAGTTGGTGGTGATGTGGGCGATGGTTCCGTTGGCAAGACGGAACTGGAGCAGGGCGGTGTCCTCGCGCTCTGCCTTGGTGCGGGCCAGTTGCGGCTGGACCTCGACGATCTCGGACTCCGTCAGGTGGCGGATGATGTCGATGTCGTGCACCGCCAGATCGATGACCACCCCGACCTCGCCCATGCGCGGCGGGAAGGGACCGACGCGGGTGATCTGGATCGAGATGACGTCGTCCCCGTCGATGGCGCGCTTGACCGCCTCGACCGCCGGATTGAACCGCTCGACCTGGCCGACCATCAGCACGCGGCTATTGGCTTTTGCCGCATCGATCATCCGCTGGGCGTCGGCGACGGTGGCGGCGATCGGCTTTTCGACCAGCACATGGACCCCGGCCTCAAGCAGGGCGACGCCCAGTTCGGCATGATGCCGGTTCGGCGTGGCGACCACGGCGGCGTCCAGACCGGCGGCGACGAAGTCAGCGGCGACGGTGAAGGCCCTTGCGTCATACAGGCCGGCGACCCCCTCGGCCGTGGCGGCTTCCGGGTCAAAGACGGCGGTCAGGTCGAAGTCGCGGATGTCGGACAGGACGCGCGCATGGTTGCGGCCCATGACGCCGACGCCGGCGACGCCGACCTTGAGCGGGGGGAGGTGCTGGGTCATGCGCGGTCCTTAGCGGAAGCTGGCGACCGCGGCGATGATCCGGTCCTGGGTCGCCTCGTCGAGATCCGAATGCATCGGCAGGCTGATGACCCGCTGCATCAGCCGCTCGGTGACCGGCAGGCTGCCAGGCCCCTTGGAGAACCGCGCATAGGCGGGCTGCAGATGCATGGGCACGGGATAGTAGACCGCCGTGGGTACGCCCTGGTCCTTCAGATGCGCTGCCAGGCCGTCGCGGTTCTCGTGTTCAATCGTATACTGGGCCCAGATCGAGACCCCGCCTTCGATCACGGCGGGCACACTGGCGACGTGAGGCGCGAGGCCTGCCGCGTAGCGGTCCGCCGCGCGGTTGCGCCACTCGATCTCCTGGGCGAAGACCTTCAGCTTCTCGATCAGGACGGCGGCCTGGATAGTGTCCAGACGGCTGTTCATGCCGATCCGCATGGCCAGATATTTGGGGTCGTGGGCGAAGGTCTCGCCAGGCTTCATGTCCTTGGCGACGACCTTTCCGTGGACCCGCAGCGAGTCCATTTCCTGGGCGAGATCGTCATCGTCCGTGAGCACCGCGCCGCCGTCGCCGTAGCAACCCAGCGGCTTGGCCGGGAAGAAGCTGGTGGTGGTGATGTCGGCCCATTTGATGGGATGGTGGCCGTTCAGGGTGCAGCCGAAACCCTGGGCCGAATCGGCGATCAGCTTGAGACCATAACGGTCACAGATGGCCTTGATGGCCGGATAGTCAGCGGGCTGGCCGAACAGGTCGACGGCGATGACCACGCGGGGCTTGAGCCGACCCTCCTTCAGGGTCGCCTCGATCGCCGCCTCCAGCTGGACCGGGTCCATGTTGAAGGTCCGCGGGTCCACATCCACAAAGACCGGCGTGGCCCCCAGCCAGGGCACGACCTCCGCCGTGGCCGTGAAGGTGAAGCTGGGACAGAAGACCGCATCGCCGGTGCGGATGCCCCAGGCGATCAGCGGCAGGATCAGGGCGTCGGTGCCATTGGCGCAACCGAGCGCGTGTTTCGCCTTGCCGAAGGCGGCGAGGTCGGCCTCGAACTGTCGCACCTGCGGGCCCATGACCCAGGCGCCGCCGACGACGGCTTCCTGCACGGCGGCCTCGATCCGGCCGTTGAGACGAAGGCGCTGGGCCTGCAGGTCGATAAAGGCGATGCTCATGTCAGGATGGTCTCCGGGCGCGCGGCAGGCTGGCGTCAGCGCCATGGTGGTTGCGCCCTCCTACCAAATCGTCCGCTGTCCCGCCAAATCCCGCGCCGTCACTTCGCGTGACGGGTTGCAACGACCGTGTACGGCGCCGTATGCCCGGAAATCATGAATTCTGGCGTCCCCGCCGTCTTCCTCGATCGCGACGGCGTGCTGATCGAGGACACCGGCTATCCCCATCTGGAAGAGCATCTCCGCCTTATGCCCGGCGCGGCGGAGGCTGTGCGGCACCTGAATCAGCTCGGCTATCTGTGCGTCATCGTGACCAACCAGTCGGGCGTCGCGCGCGGCCTGTTCACTGAAGACCAGATGAAGGCCTTCAACACCCTGGTCGTCCGCAAGCTGGCGGCCAAGGGGGGCGTGATCGGCGCCGTCTACGCCTGTCCCTTCCACAGCGAGGGCCGGGTCGAGGCCTGGATCCATCCCGACCATCCGGACCGCAAACCCAACCCCGGCATGATCCTGCGGGCCATCGCGGATCACAATATCGATCCGGCGAAGAGCTTCATGATCGGCGACCAGCCGTCGGACATGGAGGCCGCGCGCCGCGCCGGCGTTCCGGGCTTCCGCTTCGAGGGCGGCGACCTGTGGGAATTCGTGCGGGAACTGCTCGGTCATTGAAGCGCTGACGCCGGCTGTCAGTTCGCGTCGGGTGGGAATTCCCTCACCCATGAAATAGGCTGCGCCGACAGCCTTTTTGGAGCCCGTCATGACCCAGACCTTCGCCGAGCGCCGCTGGTCCAGTGCGGATGGGCTGAGCCTCTACGCCCGCGACTATGCCGCGGCGTCCGGCACGGCGAAACTGCCGGTCATCGCCATCCACGGCCTGACCCGTAACTCGGCCGATTTCGACGCCATCGCCCCGCTGATCGCCCAGAGCGGCCGGCGGGTGCTGGCCGTGGACATCCGCGGGCGGGGCCAGTCGGACCGCGCCCGCGACCCGATGACCTATCAGCCCGTGACCTATGCCCAGGACGTGCTGGCCCTGATGCGCGACCTCGGAATCGAGCGGGCGGTCTTTCTCGGCACCTCCATGGGCGGGCTGATCACCATGGCGCTGGCCGCCATCCGGTCGAAGGTCATCGCCGCCGCCATCATCAATGACGTCGGCCCCGAAGTAGCGAAGGAGGGCCTGACCCGCATCGCCGCCTATGCCGGACAGCCGGTCGAGATCAACAATTGGGCGGACGCGGCGGCCTATGCGCGCAAGCTCAACGGGGTCGCCCTGCCACACCTTTCAGACGAAGACTGGGACGCCTTCGCCCGCCGCACCTTCCGCATGGGCACCGAGGGCACGCCGATCCCGGACTACGACCCCGACATCATGGTCCCGATCCGGGCGGCGGGAGCCAAGGCCCTGGTCCCCAATCTGTGGCCCTTCTTCACCCGCCTGGCCAAGGGCCGGCCGACCCTGCTGGTGCGCGGCGAGACCTCCGACCTGCTCAGCCCCGAGATCGCGGCGAAGATGCGCAAGCGCGCGCCGAAGATGGATTTCGTCGAGGTCCCCGGCGTCGGCCACGCCCCCATGCTCGACGAGCCCGAGGCCAAGGCGGCGATCTTTCCGTTCCTGAGCGAGCTGCCTTGAGCGGAGTGATTAGTGATTAGTGACTAGTGGTCAGGGATTGCCGCTTCGCTGCTGGCGGAAGGGCGACGCCGGCCGTCGTGCTGCGCAGTCGGCGGCCAACCACTAATCACTAACCACTATCCACTCTTTCTCAGTCCGGGACGTTGGCTTCCAGCTCATCCAGCCACACCCGCGCCGTTGCGTCAGACGGCGCGCGCCAGTCACCACGCGGGCTCAACGAGCCGCCGGTGACCACCTTCGGCCCGTTCGGCAGGGCTGACCGCTTGAACTGCGACGTCTGGAAGAAGCGGAAGAGGAATTTCCGCAGCCAGTGTTTGATCGTGGCGAGGTCGTATTCGACCCGCTCGTCGTCCGGCGTGGCCGTCGGCCAGTGGCCGGTCGCCGCGTCTTTCCAGGCCTGATGGGCCAGATAGGCCACCTTCGACGGCTTGAGGCCGAAGCGGGTGGTGTAGAACAGGAAGAAGTCGTTCAGCGCATAGGGGCCGACGGTCGCCTCGGTGGACTGCAGCCTGCCGTCCGCGCCGGCGGGGACCAGCTCGGGCGAAATCTCCGTGTCCAGAATGGCCTGCAGGGTGTCCGCCGCCCCACCCGTATGCTCCTTCATCGCCACCCAGCGGATCAGATGCCGGATCAGGGTCTTCGCCACCCCGCCGTTGACGTTGTAGTGGCTCATATGGTCGCCGACGCCATAGGTGCACCAGCCCAGCGCCAGCTCCGACAGGTCGCCGGTGCCGAGCACGAAGGCGTCGTGCTGGTTGGCCAGGCGGAACAGATAGTCCGTCCTCAGACCGGCCTGCACATTCTCGAAGGTGATGTCGTGAACCGGTTCGCCCTTGGCGAACGGGTGGCCGATAGCCTCCAGCATGGTCTGCGCGGTCGGGCGGATGTCGATCTCGGCGCCCGTGACGCCCAGCGCCTTCATCAGGGCCCAGGCGTTGGCCTTCGTCCCCTCCGAGGTGGCGAAGCCGGGCAGGGTGTATGCGAGAATCCCGGTCCTCGGCAGGCCCAGCCGGTCGAAGGCGCGGCAGGCGACCAGCAGGGCCTGGGTCGAATCCAGCCCGCCCGAGACGCCGATGACGACCTTGTCGCCATGGGTCGCCTTCATCCGGCGCATCAATCCCTGCACCTGGATGTTGAAGGCCTCGTAGCAGTCCTGATCCAGCCGGGCCGGGTCGTCGGGCACGAAGGGGAAGCGGTCGAGGGGGCGGAGGAGGTCGCCATGCGGACCCGTGGGCGCGTCCTCCTCGACGATCAGCAGCCGTCCGATATGGTCGTCCTCGCCCGCCCGCCGGGCCTCGTCACGGGCACAGTCGGCGAAGGTGCCGGTGCGCAGACGGTCCAGGCCGATCCGTTCGACGTCGATATCGGCGATGGTCAGATGCGCCTCCATCGAGAAGCGCGGGCCGGACGCGATACAGGCGCCCAGTTCGTGGATTGTCGCCTGCCCGTCCCAGGCGAGATCAGTCGTCGATTCGCCCCAGCCCGAGGCGGTGAAGACATAGGCCGCCATGGCGCGCGCCGACTGGCTGGCGCACAGCAGGCTGCGGTCATCGGCCTTGCCGATCAGCACATTCGAGGCCGACAGGTTCAGCAGGATGCGCGCGCCGGCCAGGGCCAGCCGCGTCGAGGGCGGCAGCGGCGCCCAGTAGTCCTCGCAGATCTCGACCCCGAAGACGAAGCCGGGCCGCCCGGCGACCTCGATGACGAAATTGGTCCCGAACCACGACGCCCAGTCGTCGCCGATCCGCAGGCCGCCGCGCGCCTCCCGGCCCGGCGCGAACCAGCGCTTTTCATAGTATTCGCGATAGTTGGGCAGGAAGCTCTTGGGGATCACCCCCTGTGCCCGGCCCCCGGCCAGGACGAGGGCGCAGTTGTACAGGGCGTCTCCCTGCCGGATCGGCGCCCCGACCACGGCGATCACCCCGGCCTCATGCGCCGCCAGGGCCAGAGGCTTGATGCAGGCTTCAACCCGATCCAGCAGCGCGTCCTGCATCAGCAGGTCGTCGATGGCGTAGCCGCTCAGCGACAGCTCGGGGAAGACCATCAGATCCACGCCCTGCGCGCCGGCCTGTTGGATCAGGGCGATGTGCTCGGCGGCGTTCGCAGCCGGGTCAGCGGTATGGACCACCGGCGTCGCGGCGGCCACGCGGACGAAGCCGTGGGTGCGGGGCGAATGGAACGGGTGGGTCTTGGGCATAAAGATTTCCGCTCATCCCCGCGAAAGCGGGGACCCAGTACTGTCCAGCTTGACGCCGGCGGATTGGACCGCCGTTTATGCTCATACAGGGCAAAACCGCCCGGCCAAAGCACTGGGTCCCCGCTTTCGCGGGGATGAGCGGGTTGAATAGATGCAAGACTCTTACGGACCGCGTGATTTTGCCGAACGAACCCGCTAAGCCCGCTGCATGAACGACGCGCCGAAAAAGGGCTGGCTCTCGCGCCTGACCGAGGGCCTCTCCCGCTCCTCGAAACAGATGACCGAACAGGTCGTCGCGACCTTCATCAAGGAACCGCTGTCCGAGGCCGCGCTCGAGGGGCTGGAAGAGCATCTGCTGGAGAGCGACCTGGGGCCCGCCGCCACCGACCGGATCGTGGCCCGCTTCCGCGAGCTGCGCTTCGGCGCCGGCGCCAATGAGCGCGAGGTCAAGGAGGCGCTGGCCGAGGCCGTGACCGCCGAACTGATCAGTCACGAGGCCCGCTACGAGCCGCTGAACGGCGCCCGCCCCTTCGTCACCCTGTTCGTCGGGGTCAACGGCTCGGGCAAGACCACGACCCTGGGCAAGATCGCCGCCGACCTGACCGGACAGGGCGCCAGGGTGATGATCGTCGCCTGCGACACCTTCCGCGCCGCCGCCCGCGAACAGCTGAAGGTCTGGGCCGAGCGCGCCGGGGCCTCATTCGAGAGCCGCCGCGACGGCGCCGACCCCGCCGGCTTGGCCTTTGACGCCTATACGAAGGCGAAGGTCGAGGGCTACGACGTCGTCCTGATCGACACCGCCGGGCGGCTGCAGAACAAGTCCGCCCTGATGGACGAACTGCTCAAGATCGTGCGTGTGCTGAAAAAGATCGATCCCGAGGCCCCGCACGAGACCCTGCTGGTGCTGGACGCCACCGTCGGCCGCAACGCCCTGGCGCAGGAACAGATCTTCGGTCGCACCGCCTATGTCTCCGGACTGGTCATGACCAAGCTGGACGGCACGGCGCGCGGCGGGGTGCTGGTGCCCGTGGCCCAGGCCTCGGACGCCCCGATCAAGCTGATCGGCGTGGGCGAAGGCATCGAGGACCTGCAACCCTTCGACGCGCGAGCCTTTTCAAGGTTGCTGGTCGGGCTTGAGGATTGACGCATGAGTGACGCCGCCGCCGCCGAACCGGCCCCGAAGACCGACTCCCGCCTGCGTCAGCTCGTCGATTTCGGCGGCCTGCTGGCCTTCGGTCTCGCCTTTCTGGTGATGCGCCTGCGCGGCATGACCGGCGATGAGGCCCTGGTCCAGGCGACCTGGTTCCTGGTCGCAGGGTCCGCCGTGGGTGTGGCGGTCGGCCTGATCGTCGAGAAGCGTCTGGCCCTGATGCCGCTGCTGGTCGGCGGCTTCGCCCTTGTCTTCGGTCTTCTGACCGTTCTGACCGGCGACGGCCTGTGGGTGAAGGTCAAGGTGACGGCGCTGAACCTGTCGCTCGCAGTCGCCCTGATCGGCGGCGTGATGCTCAACAAACAGCCGCTGAAAGCCCTGCTGGGCACGGTGATCCCGATCAACGACCGGGCGTGGCGGACGCTGACCCTGCGCTATGGCATCTATTTTCTGGCCGTTGCCATCACCAACGAACTGATCCGCAGCGAGGCCCTGGTCGGCTGGGTGGCCGGGCAGATAGGCCGCGGGGACGTTGATCCCGCCGATGTCTGGGTCAGCTTCCGGGGCGTGCTGTGGATTGCATCCTCAGCCTTCGGCCTGTCGCAGATCCCGCTGATCATGCGCAACCTGACCTCGACCGATGCGCCGGTTGATGCGATGGCGCCGGCGAAGCCTGACACCGCGCCCTGAAATATCTGGACCGCCGACGGAGCGTCCGTCGTCAAACCGTAAAGCACCGCTGCTACGCATGGCCCATCGAGGCCGAAGGGATACGGTTCATGGTCAAGTCCGGGAACAAGTTGAAGCGCAGCGGCGGCCTTGCCGCCTCGCCCAGCCACCTGATGCACCGTGTGCTGCAGCTGGCGCTCGACATCTATTCCGAGGAAACCGGCCCCGACGGCCTGACCCAGCGCCAGTTCGCCGTGCTTGAGGCCGTGTCGCAGAGATCCGGCCTGACCCAGACCGATCTCGTCCGGGCCACCGGTATCGACCGCTCGACCCTGGCCGACCTGGTCTCGCGCATGACGACCAAGGGCCTGCTGGACCGCGAGAAGTCGAGCATCGACGCCCGCGCCAAGGCCGTCAGCCTGTCCGCCGCGGGTCAGGCCGCACTGGACGCGGCCCGCCCGAAGGTCGAGGCCGCCGACAAACGCATCATGGCCCTGCTGCCCAAGGGCAAGCGTGACGGCTTCCTGGGCCTGCTGTCCGAACTGGCCGGCGAGGCCGACGCGGCGCCCGACAAGGCCAAGGCCGAGGCCCGCGCCGCCAAAAAGGCTGCGCGCGAGGCGAAGAAGCTGGCGAAGAAGGCGGCCAAACCGGCGAAGGCCGAAAAGCCGGTCAAGGCGCCCAAGGCCGAAAAACCCGCCAAGCCGAAGAAGGCGAAGGTCGTCGAGCCGGCCTGAGCCCCGCTTTCGTCATCCCGGCGAAGGCCGGGACCCAGCGGCGCCGCGACGGCGGCGAAACAACCGCGGCGGCGGCGGCGAGTCGCTGCTCGCTGCCTGTGCTCCCGACAGTTTCGCGCTCGCGCGCGCCGCTGGGTTCCGGGTCTACGCTGCGCTCCGCCCGGAATGACGATAGCAACGGAGAGCGGCGTTCAATCCATCAGCTGCTGCGCAAGATACACATAATGCCTCGCCCAGCGCCGCGCGTTGGCGACCGGGTCGGCGTCGTTGGAGTGACCGCCCGCCGTATCCTCGAAATAGAGGTGGTCGTGGCCCATCTCGCCCAGCCGCGCCGCGAATTTCCGCGAGTGTCCGGGGTGGACCCGGTCGTCGCGGGTATTGGTCGTGATATAGACACGAGGATATTCCGCGTCCGGACGAAGTTGCTGATAGGCCGAATATCGCGCGATCCAGGCGGCCTCTTCCGGTATGCGCGGGTCGCCGTACTCGCCGATCCACGAGGCCCCGGCGGGCAGTTCGTGATAGCGCAGCATGTCGATCAGCGGGCTCTCGATCACCGCCGCATTGATCAGCTCCGGATGCTGGGTCATCGTCACCGAGGTCAGCACGCCCCCGTTCGAACGACCATAGATGCCGGTGCGGCGCGGCGAACTGATCCCGCGCCGGTGCAGGTCAGCCGCCACCGCCGCGAAATCGTCGAAGGCCAGTTGGCGGTTTTCGTTGAGCACCGACTGGTGCCATTGCGGCCCGAACTCGCCGCCGCCGCGGATGTTGGCCTGGACGAAGACGCCGCCGTTCTCGAGCCACAGCTTGCCCATCTCGGGCTTGTAGGCGGGCGGGAAACTGACCTGGAAGCCGCCGTAGCCGAACAGGATGGTCGGGGCTGAGCCGTCCATCGCCATGTCGCGCGGACGGGTGACGAAATAGGGGATCATGGTCCCGTCCGAGGACCGCGCCTCGAACTGTTCGGTGACATGGGTGGAGGCGTCGAATTTGGCCGGCGCGGATCGCAGTTCAGTGATGGTCGCCGCACCGACGTCCGCCACGCTGAGGGTTGGAGGCGTCAGGAAGCCCTGGGTCGAGAGGAAGACCTCGCCCCGCGACTTCGAACTGTCGCCCAGACCCACGGCGCTATTGGCAGGCACGGCGATGTCTGTCGCACGCCATCCGCCGGAGGCCGGATCGAAACGCTTCAGCGTCCCAACGACATTGTCCGAGACAACGGCCAGGATGCTGTCGGACATGACCCGCACGCTGTCGATCGACTGCCGCTCGCCCGGGGCGAAAACCACGGCGGCGGTGCCCGTCCCGGCCTCTGAAAGCCCGTCGAGGCCGGCGACGACCATGGCCCCCGCCGGCAGGGTGCCCCCGCGGACGTGCCAGTCCTCGTCGAGCGAGAACACCAGCCGCTCGCCCATGGTCCCGTTGATCCCGACCCGCTCAGGCAGGTCCAGTTTGACCACCCGGCCATCGACCCAGCGCCATGTTTCGGCACGGAAGGTGTCCAGCGGGCGCCGGAAGATCACCGCCTCGACCGCGCCGGCAGCGCTTCGGTAGACGCTCGGGCTGACTCCATACCCCCCGTCGCCGATGTCGCCGCGATAGACTTCGGTGGCCTGCGCCAGCGTCTGCCCGCGCGTCAGCGACTTGACGATGAAGGGATAGCCGCTCTCGGTAAGGGTGCCCGGACCGAAATCGGTGGCGACCAGAAGCGTGTCGGCGTCCAGCCAGCTGATCCGGTGTTTGCCCTCAGGCAAGCTGAACCCTCCGTCCACGAACGATCGCGTCGTGGTGTCGAACTCCCGCACCACCACCGCATCCTTGCCGCCGTCGGACAGGCTGATCAGGCAGCGGGTCTCGGCGGGGACTAGACAGTTGGCGCCCTTGAACACCCAGTCCCGGCCCTCGGCGCGGGCCAGGGCGTCGATGTCGAGCAGGGTCTCCCACTGGGTATTCGCCGAACGGTAGCTGTCCAGCGTCGTGCGCCGCCAGATGCCCTTGGGATTGGCCGCGTCCTGCCAGAAGTTTCCGATGCCGTCGCCGAGGAAGCTGGGGCCGGGGATGCGGTCGGTGGCGGTCAGGATCGCCTCGGCCTGCTGCCGGAACGTCTCATACCGCCGGTCGCCCTCCAGCGAGGCCAACGCCCGCCGGTTGGACTCCGCCACAAAGGCCATGGCCTCGGCCCCGTTGACCTCCTCAAGCGCCAGATGGTCGTCGGCGGCGCGGACTCCGGCGGGCGTCAGGTCGGCGGGGAAGTGGGGCGGCGGCGCCTGCATGACGCGCGGAACCTCGTCCACCGACAGGGCCCGGACCGGTATCGGCGCCGGGCCGCCCGCACAGGCCGCGAGCAACAGCGCCGGAAGGGCGGCGGACAGGATCAATCGGTTCATGGTCAAACTCCGCACATCAAAACATCCGCCGCCGGAGGATGCCCTATTCCGCCGCCGGCGCGTCCATCAGCCGACGCGTCAGATAGGTGTATTCCAGCGCCAGCCGCCGCGCGGTCTCGCGCAGATTGGCCCCCGCCGCGTGGCCGCCGTCGGTGTTCTCGTAGAACAGCACCGGATAGCCCAGCTCCTCCAGCCGCGCCGCCGCCTTGCGGGCGTGGCCGGGGTGGACGCGGTCGTCCTTGGTCGAGGTGTGGATGAAGACCTCGGGATAGGGCTGGTCGGCGCGCAGGTTCTGATAGGGCGAATACTGCTGGATCCAGGCCCGCTCCTCCGGGATGTCCGGATTTCCGTATTCCGCGATCCAGCTGGCTCCGGCCAGCAGGCGGTGGAAGCGCAGCATGTCGAACAGGGGCACCTGGATGACGGCGGCGTTGATCAGGTCCGGGCGCTGGGTCAGCATCGCCCCCATGAACAGCCCGCCCTGCGACCCGCCCATGATCCCCAGCCGCGGCTGGCTGGTGATCCCGCGGGTGATCAGGTCCTGGGCCACCGCCTGATAGTCCTCATGCGCCCGCTGGCGGTTGGCCTGCAGCGCCGCCTGGTGCCAGTTGGGGCCGAACTCGCCGCCGCCGCGGGTGTTGGCGATGACATAGACGCCGCCCCGCTCCAGCCACAGCTTGCCGACCGTGGCCGAATAGCCGGGCAGCAGCGACGACTGGAAGCCGCCGTAGCCGTACAGCAGGGTCGGGTTCGAACCGTCCATCGGCATCTCGTCGCGATGAACGACGAAATAGGGGATCATCGTGCCGTCGGCCGAGCGGGCCTCGAACTGGTCGACCCTCATGCCCTCGGCGTTGAATTTGGCCGGCAGGGATTTGGTCAGATCGGCCTCGCCCGTCGCCGCATCGGCGAGGAACAGGCTCGACGGGTTCAGATAGCCGGTGACGCTGACGAAGATGCGGTCGTCCAGTTCGCTGGCCGAGCCGACGCCGACCGAGACGTTCTGCGGCAGGTCCAGCCGGCTGCGCGCCCATTCGCCCGACGGATTGGGTTCATACACATAGACCGAGCCGCGGACGTTCTCGTAAAGCGCCACGACCAGTTTGTTGCGGGTATTGGAGATGCCCTCAATGGCCTCGCGCGGGCCGGGGCGGATGACCAGCTGCGCCCGCACGGTTGGATCGGCCAGCCAGGCCGCCAGATCATAGGCGATCACGTCGCCGGTTTTGAACGCCTGCCCTGAAGGGGCGGTCCAGTCCTGATCCGTGGTGAAGACCATCTGTCCACGGACGAGCGCATTGATATTGGACTTGGCCGGCAGCTCCAGCTTCGTCGTCGTGCCGTCGGCGTTCAGCCGGTGCGTCTCGCCCTCATAGAAGCTGACGCCGCGGTTGATCAGGGTCGCCTGCACCACGCCGTCGGCGTCCCGCAGCGTATAGCCCGAGACCGAGACGTCGGTCGGCTGGCCCGTGAACACCGTCTGCGCCTGATCGACGGTCTGGCCGCGCTTCAGCACCTTGACGATCATCGGATAGCCCGAGCTCGTGAGCGTTCCGGGCCCGAAATCGCGCGAGATCAGCAGGGTGTCCTCGTCCACCCAGGACGCGCCACCCTTGGACTCTTCCAGCACGAAACCGCCCTCGACGAAGGTGCGGGTGGCGCGGTCGAACTCGCGGATCGTCACCGCGTCCTTGCCGCCGTCCGACAGGGAGACGAGGCAGCGGGTCTCCTCAGGCGGCAGGCAGGTCGCGCCCTTGTAGACCCAGTTCTTGCCCTCGGCCGCGGCCAGGGCGTCGACGTCGAGAATGGTTTCCCAGACCGGCTCGGCCGTGCCGTAGCTCTCGACCGAGGTGGTGCGCCAGATGCCGCGCACATGGGTCGCGTCCTGCCAGAAATTGTCGATCACCTCGGTACCGCCCTGACGACGGAAGCCCGGGGCGGGAATGCGGTCACGCGACTGGACGATCTCCAGCGCCTGCTGATGCAGACCTTCGAACCGCGGGTCGCCGCGCAGTACGCCGAGCGAGCGCTCGTTCTGGGCATTGACCCAGGCCATGGCGCGCTCGCCCTCGATCTCTTCCAGCCACACATAGGGGTCGGTCGCATCCGAGGTCGCGAAGGCGCCCTCCGCCAGCGGCGGATTGGGCGGGGTCGGGGTCTGGGCCATGGCGCTCGTGCAAAGGGCGGTGGAAACGAGAAGCGCGGCGAGCGCGGCGTTACGGATCATGGAACGGTGTCTCCGACGATGGGTCGGGCGGCACCTTAACGGCGGGTCGGGTTGCGGCAAGCCGGGCGCGTCGAGGTTACGGCTTTGTCATCTTGGAGGAGTGGCGAGTGGCTAGTGGCGAGTGATTGTCGCCCAGCCTTCAGCAGAAGGGCGGCGCGGGCCGCGCCACCGCACCGGCGGCGGCCAGCCACTCGCCACTAGCCACTAGCCACTAGCCACTAGCCACCCCTCAGGCCCCCTCGTCCGGAATGCACAATATCTGGCCGCAGGCCTTGCAGTGCACTGCGTCCGGGTCATGCACCTGAAGGCCGCAGCGATCGCAGGGGAAGCGCACCTTGTTCGGCCGCAACAGGGTCTGGCCCAGCCGCACGAACAGGGTCACCCCGCCCAGCATGATCAGGATGGAGACGATCCGGCCCCAGTCCCCCGGCAGGGTGATGTCGCCATAACCCGTCGTGGTCAGGCTGGTGACGGTGAAATACAGGGCGTCGAGATAGCCGCTGATGCCGTCATGTCGGCCCATGAAGCTGGTGTAGACGAAGCCGGTCGCCACGAAGACGAAGGTGACCAGCGACACCAGCGCCTTGATCACGTCCTCGACCCGGGTGTCGTCATAGCGACGCCCGACCGTGCGCCAGAAGAAGTCCGAATGGATCAGGGTCCACAATCGCAACACCCGCAGGAAGCCCAGGTTGAAGAAGAAGGGGAACAGCAGGGTCGCGAGGATGAACAGGTCCATCCAGACGATCGGCTTCCTCAACCAGTCACGGATATTGGAATAGGCTGAGGCCCGCGCCGCCAGATCGGCCGCCAGAATCGCCGCTATGACATAGTCGATGATGTAGAAGATCAGCCCTTCGCCGCGCAGCAGGGGCGCGGCGATGAAGAAGGCGACAATGGCCAGGTCGACGATCAGCACCGCCAGCCGGAACCGGACCGCCACCGGCGAGGACCCGTGATAGAGCGCCCGCAAACGGGCCCGCAGGCGCAGGCCGCCGTTCTTGTGCTCGACGGACTCGGGTTCGGGCGCGGGCCTGGCTCGACTCATCACGCAGCGATAACGCGGCTGGCTCGCGCAAGGAACCGGCAAACGCTATATGCGGCGATGATGGCCAGACCCTTCGTCAAGATGAACGGCGCCGGCAACGACTTCGTCGTCGTCAATGCGCTCGAGACGCCGTTCGCGCCGACGGCCGACCAGGCGCGCGCCATCTCCGACCGGATGACGGGCGAGGGTTGCGACCAGTTGATCGCCCTGGAGCCGTCGAACACCGCGGACGCCTTCATGCGGGTCTGGAACGCGGACGGCGGCCAGGTGGAGACCTGCGGCAACGCCCTGCGCTGCGTCGGCTGGATCCTGATGCAGTCGAGCGGCAAGGATCGGGTCGTCATCGACACCCTGGCCGGAACGACCACCGCGCGCCAGGAGCAGGACGGTCGGGTGACCATCGACATGGGCGCCCCGCGTCTGGACTGGAGCCAGATCCCGCTCGACGAGGCCATGGACACGCGCGGCATCGAGCTTCAGGTCGGCCCCATCGACGACCCGGTCCTGCATACGCCCGGCGCCGTCTCCATGGGCAATCCGCACGTGGTCTTCTTCATGGACCATGCGCCGAACGACGGCTTCGTGCGCGGCACGGGCTCGTTGATCGAGCACCACCCGCGCTTTCCCGAGGGCGTCAATGTCGGCTTCGCCCATGTCCTCGCGCCCGACCATATCCGCCTGCGCGTCTGGGAGCGCGGCGCCGGCCTGACGAAGGCCTGCGGCACCGGCGCCTGCGCTGCCCTTGTCGCCGCCGCGCGCCGCGGCCTGAGCGAACGGGCGGCGACGGTGGAGGTGGATGGCGGAGAGCTGAAGATCGAATGGGACGAGGCCAGCGGCCACGTCTTCATGACCGGTCCGGTGGAGGTCGAACGGACGGGGACGTTGTCGATCTGACACTGCCCCTGCGGCTATCGTCATTCCGGGCGGAGAGACGCGCAGCGGCTCGGAGACCCGGAACCCAGCGGCGCCGCGACGGCGGCGAAACACCGGTGACCGGTCACCGTTCACTCATTGCGCTTCCGACAGCTTCGCGCTCTCGCGCGCCGCTGGGTTCCGGCATTCGCCGGAATGACGATAGCGGGTGGGATTTCGACCGCTGACAATCCGCCGATTGCCAGCATATCCCGCCGCGCCAACCCCCTGATTCCGCTCCACTTCCAGAAATTGGAGCGTCATCAGCCATCATGGCTGGGACCGCCCCCATAATTCCCCCATCCCGTCGGTGGGGAGGGCGTCGGATCCAGCGCCCCGATGGCGGCGGGCTGTGGTCGAGCGATGAAGCCCGGGGGATGGATACCCCGGGGGTCCTTGCGGAGGTCGATGGATGGCCTCCGCCTGCTCGCCGCGCGCTTCTTGTGCGGGCTGCTGACGGCGAGACCGTCATGTCCGCCGCGCGTCGCAGCCGGCAACGGCTGCGGCGGAGATCCGGTCAGGTCCGAAGTCAGGGCCACTACCCGGAGGGCGCGTGGAAAACGGCTGCGCGGGGCGCGTCTGCTTCGTCGAAACGGTAAAACTATCAAAGCACCGGGCGAGGCCCGGCCGCCCCGCGCCCTCCCCGACCGCTTCAGCCGAAGCGGCGAAGAGTCGTGGGTGAAGGGTGAGTAGTGATTAGTGATTGGTGATTGCCGCTTCGCTGCCAGCGGAAGGTCGGCGCGGCCCGCACGGCTGCACAGGTGCAGGCCAACCACTCATCACTGATCACCCACCAACCGCCCGCCACCGGGCGCCCCCGCACCGCCTCAACGGTTGTCCCCGCCCCTCCCCCGGCTTAGGAACAGGCATGGCCGATCTCACCGACAAACAGACCTTCTCCGACGAAGACGCGCTGGAGTTTCACCGCAGTCCGACGCCGGGCAAGATCTCCATGGCGCCGACCAAGCCCATGGCGACCCAGCGCGACCTGTCGCTGGCCTATTCGCCCGGCGTCGCCATCCCGGTGCTGGCCATCGCCGCCGACGCGGACAAGGCCTACGACTATACGTCCAAGGGCAATCTGGTCGCCGTGATCTCGAACGGCACGGCCATCCTCGGCCTCGGCAACCTCGGCCATATGGCCTCCAAGCCGGTGATGGAGGGCAAGTCGGTCCTGTTCAAACGGTTCGCCGATGTCGACAGCTTCGACGTCGAGGTGAAGACCACCGATCCGGACGAGTTCATCACCGTCGTCAAGAACATCGGCGACACCTGGGGCGGCATCAATCTGGAGGACATCAAGTCCCCGGAATGTTTCGTCATCGAGAGCGAACTTCAGGACCTGCTCGACATCCCGGTCTTCCATGACGACCAGCACGGCACGGCCATCATCTCGACCGCCGGCCTGATCAACGCCGCCCACATCGCCGGCAAGAAGCTGGAGGACCTCAAGGTCGTCCTCGCCGGCGCCGGAGCCGCCGGCCTGTCCTCGATCGGCCTGATGAAGGCCGTTGGCGTGCGCGCCGAAAACACCGTCATCGTCGACCGCGAAGGCGTCGTCTACAAGGGCCGTCCCAGCGGGATGGACCAGTGGAAGGCCGCCCACGCCACCGACACCCCGCACCGCACCCTGGCCGAAGCCATGGTCGGCGCTGATGTGGTCCTGGGCCTGTCGGCCAAGGGCGCGATCACCAGGGAGATGGTGGCCTCCATGGCCCCCAATCCGATCATCTTCGCCATGGCCAATCCGGATCCGGAAATCACCCCGGAAGACGTACTGTCGGTGCGGTCCGACGCGATCATGGCCACCGGACGGTCGGACTACGTCAACCAGGTCAACAACGTCCTCGCCTTCCCCTATCTGTTCCGGGGCGCCCTCGACGTGCGCGCCCGGCAGATCAATCACGAAATGAAGATCGCCTGCGCCCACGCCCTGGCCGCCCTCGCCCGCGAGGACGTGCCCGACGAGGTCGCCGCCGCCTATCGCGGCCGCAAGCTGAAATTCGGCCGCGACTACATCATCCCGACGCCGTTCGACCCGCGCCTGATCTGGTACATCCCGCCCTTCATCGCCAGGGCGGCGATGGACACCGGCGTGGCGCGCAAGCCGATCGAGGACATGGACGCCTACCGGACCGAGCTGCGCTCGCGCCTCGATCCGTCGGCCGCCCTGATGCAGAACATCTCCGCCGCCGTGCGCGCCGCCCCGAACAAGCGGGTGGTGTTCGCCGAGGGCGAGGAGACCGCGGTCATCCGCGCCGCCTGGGGCTTCAAACAGGCCGAGCTGGGCACGCCCGTGCTGCTGGGCCGTGAGGATCTGATCCGCCAGAACGCCGCCGAGGCCGGGCTGATCTTCGACGACATGGGCATCGAGATCGTCAATGCCCGCGTCAGCGAGCACAACGCCGACTACACCGACTGGCTCTACGCCCGGCTTCAGCGCCGCGGCTATCTGCGCCGCGACGTGCAGCGGATGATCAATCAGGACCGCAACTATTTCGGCGCCGCCATGGTCGCCCGCGGCCAGGCCGATTGCATGGTCACCGGCGTGACCCGCAATTTCAACATGGTGCTGAAGGAGGTCCGGCGCGTCCTCGACGTGAAGAACCGCATGATCGGCATGTCGATCCTGCTGGCCAGGGGGCGCACCCTGTTCGTCGCCGACACCTCGATCCACGAACTGCCCAACGCCGAGGAACTGGCCGAGATCGCCATCCAGGCGGCGGAGACGGTGCGCAAGCTGGGCAAGACCCCGCGCGTCGCCTTCCTGTCCTATTCCACCTTCGGCAACCCTCCGGGCGACCGGGGCGAGAAGGTGCGCGAAGCCATTCGCATCCTCGACGCCCGCGGCGTCGACTTTGAGTACGAGGGCGAGATGCCGCCCGAGCTGGCGCTCGATCCCGAAGCCCGGGCGGCCTATCCCTTCATGCGCCTGTCAAGCCACGCCAATGTGCTGGTGATGCCGGCCATCCACTCCGCCTCCATCTCCACCCGGCTGGTGCAACAGCTCGGCGGCGCCACGGTGATCGGCCCGCTGCTGGTCGGCCTCGAGAAGTCCGTCCAGATCGTCAGCCTCGGCGCCTCCGTGTCAGAGATCATCACCGCCGCGACCTTCGCCGCCTATGATGAGGGGGCGGCGGCGGAGGGTTAGGCGATCAGGTCGCCCCCAACTCCGCCTTCAGCCTGCGGTTCCGGCGGTCCAGCAGCCAGCACAGGAATACGGCGGGTATCCCGACCGCCGCCGTTCCGGCGAAGAAGAGGGCGTAGGCGACCATAAGCTCGTTGCCCTGCTGTAAGCCGTCGACGACCACGCCCGAGAAGCCCTTCAGGAATTTGCCGAGAATGGCGTAGAACGAGCTGAGCAGGGCATACTGGGTGGCGGTGTAGCCGATGCCGGTGAGGCTGGACATGTAGGCGACGAGCGCGGCGCCGGCCAAACCCTCGCTGAAGTTCTCAACGAACAGCACCCCTGCGAACATCGGGGTCGAGAGGCCGACCATCGCCATCAGGGTGTAGCCCAGGTTCGACATCGGACCGATCAGGGCGCCCAGCAACAGAGTCCGGCCAAAGCCGAACCGGAGGGCGAAAATGCCGCCGGCGGCGATTCCGGTGAGCGAACCCGCCAGACCGGCGCTCAGCCGCATGGCGCCGATGGCCTCCTTGGTCAGACCCAGATCGAGATAGAACGGCCCGACCATCGGCCCCATGACGAAGTCCGGCAGCCGGTAAAGGCTGATCGCCGCCAGCATGAGCAGGGCGGCGGTCTTGTGGGTCTTCACGAAGTTGATGAACGGGCCGACGACGGCGTCATACATGCCGCGCGCTGTCCACGGCGCCGCACCGCCTGTGGCTTTCGCGATGTCCGAACGATCCAGCGGCTCCTTCGCGAACAGGGTGGCGATGATCGCGATCGACATGGCCGCGCCCCAGATGCCGTAGGCGCCATTCCAGCCGAACCAGCTCGCGAAGAAGAGGATCAACGCATTGCCGGCGAGCATCGCGAACCGGTAGCCGAGTTGGTAGGCCGAGGTCAGCAAGCTCAGGTCCTCGTCGTCCTCGGCGGTCTCGATCCGCCAGGCGTCGACGACGATGTCCTGGGTCGCGGAAGCGAAGGCCGTGACAAGGGCGGCGGAGCCGAGGGCGGTCAGCCCGCCCTCCGGGCCAATGATCGCCATCGAGATCAGCGCCCCGCCGACCAGCAACTGGGACAACAGCATCCAGCCGCGCCGCCGCCCGAACCGACCGAGTATGGGCACGTCAAACCGGTCGACAACGGGCGCCCAGATGAATTTGAAGGAATAGGCGAGGCCCACCCACGAAATGAAGCCGATGGCCGACAGGGTGACATCGCCCTCCGCCAGCCAGAGGCTGAGCGTCGCGCCCGTCAGCAGGAAGGGCAGGCCCGAGCCGAAGCCCAGCAGCAGTGTGATCAGGACACGGCCCCGGCCCAGCGCCTTGAACACGTCCTTCGTGGTCGCCTTGCGTGGCGCGGCTTCCACAGGCTTGTCGGTCATCGGCGCGTCTCTCCCGGACGCCCCCGCGTCCCTATCCGGCGGCGACCTTGGCGCGGTCCGTGCGGTTCGTCCAGCGGGCGAGCGAGGCGCGCAGGGATTCCAGCTCCAGCGGCTTGACCAGATGGTCGTTCATCCCCGCCTCGAGACAGGCCTTGCGGTCCTCGGCGAAGGCGTTGGCGGTCAGGGCGACGATGGGCGTCCGGTCGCCGCGGGCGCGAATGGCGCGGGCCGCGCTGGGTCCGTCCATGCCCGGCATCCGCATGTCCATGAAGACCAGATCGTAACGGGCCCGCTTCATCGCATCGACCGCCTCATGACCGCTGGCGGCGGTCTCGACGGCGCAGCCCTCGCGGCGCAGCAGGGTGGCGGCCAGCAGGGCCCCGACCGGATTGTCCTCGACCAGCAGGACCCGCGTGCCTGAGAACCGCGTCGGGGCGACGCGGTCGTCCTCGGGCGGTGGCGGGGGCGGCAGTCCGGGCTGGTGGGCATGACCCGAACCAGACGCCGCCAGCACCCGCTCGGCCAGCGAGCCGCGCCGAAGGGGCTTGATCAGATAGCCGTGGAAGCCGGCGCCGCGATAGCGGGCGATCAGGTCGCGCTCCGCAGGCTTGAGCAGAACGATGGCGCGGCCGTCGGCGGGCCGTCGAACAAGACCCTGACCATTCTCGCGCGAGGCGTGATCGATCAACACGATCCCGGCGTCCGCCTGCACCATCCCGCCCGAGGCCTCGATCTGGTCCATGGCGGCGGCGCGGATGAAGGGATCGGGGCTGACCACGGCGACAGCGTGGCCGGCGAGAGGCACGCCCCGCGCCGCATCGGGCGCCGCATCGAAGGTCGTCTCGAAAAGGAACCGCGCCCCTGGGCCATCGGGCCGGTCGGCCACCGACACCGAGCCCTGCATGGCGGCGGCCAGTCTGGAGACAACCGCCAGCCCAAGACCCGCTCCGCCGAAACGGCTGGCGTCCGAGGCGTCGACGTGGCCGAACTCCTCAAAGATCCGCGTACGCGCCTCGGCCGGGACGCCGGGACCCGTGTCATCGATGATGAAGGCGAGCCGGGGCGCCTTGTCGGAGCCGCCGGTGCGCTCGACGGCGATGCGCACGCCGCCGGTCTCGGTGAATTTGACGGCGTTGCCCGCGAGGTTGAACAGCACCTGTCGCAGGCGGCCTTCGTCGCCCATGACGTCCACGGCGCCGGGCGCCACGGACCAGGCGATCTCGAGGCCCTTTTCATGGGCCCGCGGGCTCAGCAGTTCGGCGACGCCGCGGACCAGTGCCTCGAGGTCGACAGGGGCGTGGTCGAATTCCAGCTTTCCGGCTTCCAGCCTCGCGTAGTCCAGCAGGTCGTTGACGAGACCCAGCAGATGCTCCGCCGACGAGCGCGCCGCCTCGGCATAGGCGCGCTGGGCGCCGTCCAGCCGCGTGCGCGACAACAGACCCAGCATGCCGATGACACCGTTGAGCGGCGTGCGCATCTCGTGGCTCATCAGGCGCAGGAACTGCTGTTCCGGAGCCTCCGTCGCCACACCTGCCTTCGCCCGCCGCGCCATGCCGATCTCCTCGACCGGCATCCTGCGGGGTAATCCCTTAAGACCGGCTCAATCGGCCAGGTTAAGCCGGGACAGGACTCAGAAGGCGCGTGTCCCCGCGCGATCTCCGGTCTGACGTTCGAAATCCCCCTGGGCGCCCACAGTCGTCCGGCGATAGACGAGGGCTTCGGCGATGTGGCGGCGCAGGACGCCGTCGCAACCGTCCAGATCGGCGATGGTGCGGGCCAGCCGCAGGGTCCGGGTCCAGCCCCGGGCGGTCAGGCCGCCGGCCTGTCCCGCGCGCATCAGCAGGGCCCGCCCCGCCTCGTCCGGCGTGGCGAACCGATCCAGGGTCTCGCCTGAGGCGCGGGCGTTGACCGCCTGGTCGCGAGCCGTGTCCGGGTCGATGCCCGCGGCGCGCAGCCGGTCCTCCTGCATGGCGCGTGCGGCCAGAACCCGGGCGGAGGCCTCGGCCGTGCCCTCGGCGGGCGGCGGCAGGGCCATGTCGGCGGCCGTGACCGGCGGCGTCTCGACGGTCAGGTCGATGCGGTCGAACATCGGGCCCGAGATGCGGTTCTGGTAGTCGCGCTGGCAGCGCGGAGCCTTGCCGCACGCCCCCTTGCCGCCGCCGCCGAGGCCGCACCGGCACGGGTTCATGGCGGCGATCAGCTGGAACCGGGCCGGATAGCGGACATGGGCGTTGGCCCGCGCCACCACGATCTCCCCCGTCTCCAGCGGCGCCCGCAGGGAATCGAGGGCTTGCGCACTGTATTCGGGGAGTTCGTCCAGAAAGAGCACGCCGTTATGCGCGAGCGAGGCCTCGCCCGGCTTGGCGCGCAGACCCCCGCCGGTCAGGGCGGCCATCGAGGCCGAATGGTGGGGGCTGCGGAACGGCCGGTCACGGGTCAGAGCGCCGCGCTCGATCAGGCCGGCCACCGACCAGACCATTGAGGTCTCCAGCAACTCCTTCGGCGTCAACGGCGGCAGCAGGCCCGGCAGGCGCGCCGCCATCATCGATTTGCCTGAGCCGGGCGGGCCGACGAACAGCAGGTTGTGTCCGCCGGCGGCTGCGATCTCCAGCGCCCGTTTGGCGCTCTCCTGACCCTTGACCTCTCGCAGGTCCGGGATGCGGTCGCCGGATCGCATCGCCCCCGGCTCCGGCCGCCGCAGCACCTGGGTTCCCTTGAAGTGGTTGACCAGCCCGATCAGGGAGCGCGGGGCCAGCACGGCCACGTCGCCGGCCCAGGCGGCCTCGGGCCCGTTGGCCTCGGGGCAGATCAGGCCCAGACCCATGGCGTCGGCCGCCACCGCCGCGGGCAGGGTTCCGCCGACGGGGGCGATCCGGCCGTCCAGCCCCAGCTCACCCACGGCCGCCCAGCCGGACAGCATGTCCGGCGGGATGACGCCCATCGACGCCAGCAGGGCGAGGGCGACAGGGAGATCGAAGTGACTGCCCTCCTTGGGCAGGTCCGCCGGCGCCAAATTGACGATGATCCGCTTGGGCGGGAGCGACAGGCCTATGCCGGCGAACGCGCCGCGGACCCGCTCCCGGCTCTCGGCCACCGCCTTGTCGGCCAGGCCGACGATGGTGAAGGACGACTGGTCCCCCGAAGGCAGTTGGTGGACCTGCACGTCCACCCGCCGGGCGTCCACCCCCTCGAAGGCCACCGTCACCACGCTGGCGAGCATCGTTTCCTCCCGCTATACGAGAAGAACGAACCATGAACCGGTCAGCTTGGCAAGAGGGGCGTCAGCCCGCCCGCTTCCGCTCGATCACGTCCCACATCAGGGCCGAGGCATCGACGCCCGTGAAGCGTTTGAGCTGTTGGGCCCCGGTCGGCGAGGTGACGTTGATCTCAGTGAGGTAGTCGCCGATTACATCGATGCCAACGAAGATCAGGCCGCGCGCCCTCAGCTCCGGGCCGATGGCGGCGCAGATGTCGCGGTCGCGCTCCGTCAGTTCGACCGGGGCGGCGGTGCCGCCGACGCGCAGGTTGGAGCGGACCTGGTCCTTGGCCGGGATGCGGTTGATGGCCCCCACCGGCTCGCCGTCGATCAGGATGATCCGCTTGTCGCCCTTCGAGACCGCCGGGATGAATTTCTGGATCACCAGTGGATCACGACTGCCGGTCATGTGGATCTCGACCAGGGCCTCGAGATTGGGATCGCCGGCCTTCAGCTTGACCACGCCCGAGCCGGCCGCGCCGTGCAGGGGCTTCAGCACCACATCGCCGTGGCGTTCATGGAAATCGACCAGGGCGACCGGGTCGGAACTGATCAGGGTGGGCGGAGTCAGGCCGGGGAATTTCGTCACCAGCAGCTTTTCGGGCGCGGACCGGACCTCGGCGGGATCATTCACCACCAGCGTCTTCGGATGCACGGTCTCGAGCAGATAGGTCGAGGTGACATAGGCCATGTCGAAGGGCGGGTCCTGACGCATCAGGATGACGTCGACATCCTCACCGAGGTCCAGTTTTACCTCGTCGCCGAGGGTGACGTGGTCGCCCTGGGTCTGGCGGAGGGTCACCGGCCGGGCGCGGCAGAAGAGCCGGCCGTCCTCCAGCGCCAGGGTGCGGACGTCATAGACCCATTGGGTGTGCCCCCGTTCCTGGGCCGTGGTCATCATCAGCCAGGTGGTGTCGGACTCGATGTTGACCGCCTCGACGGGGTCCATCTGGATCGCGACTCTGAGCATGCCCTGTCCTTCCAAGCGTTCGGACCTTGGCTAATGGGCAGCGGGGGGCGGCGGCGCAAGTCTAGTTCAGCTGGAGCCGCACCCGGTCCACCGACATCTGGCGGGTGACCTCCATAGGATCGTCGACTGTGCGGGCCCGGGCCAGGGCTTCGAGCGCGCCGGCGAGGGAGCCCTGTTTCTCGCGCGCGGCGGCGACGTCCAGCCAGGGGCGGTGGTCGTCGGGGTCCAGCAGGGCGCGGCGCAGGGCCGAGCGCTCGGCCCCTTCATAGTCCGCCGCGCGGATGGCCCGACTGAACAGGACGTTCTGGAGCCGGATCAGGGCCTGGCGGTCGCTCACCGGGGCCATCAGCACGTCCAGCCGGTCGGCGACGTGGGGCGTCAGCCCGGCCCGCAAGGCCCGCCGCGTCAGTTCCGACGGCAGGACCAGCCGGCCCTGGCTGAAGGGGTCGAGGGCGACCGGGCCTTCGGGGGTCTCGACCCGCAGCAGGAAATGGCCCGGGAAGTCGACGCCCTGGGCCTTCACGCCCGCCTGACGAGCCGCGTCGAGATAGAAGATCGACAGTGCGCCGGACAGGCCCCGGCGGGTTTCGGCCACGTCGATCACATCCGTATTGGCCGGGCTGTCGTGGTTGAGCAGGTCGCCGTTGAGACGCAGGTCCGAGGCCAGGGTCTCGGTCAGGGCCTCGTCGGGGCTTTCCTTGCCTGCAACCCGTTCCGCCAGCCGTTCGGTGGCGTGGGCAGCGAGGGTCCGGACCGGCTGGGGGTCGCGAAACGGCTGGTCGTGGATGGCGCAGGCGATGGCGGCTTCCAGCAGAGGAAACGCCTCGTCCCCGGCCTGTCCGGCTTCCGTCAGAACCTCGATCGCTTCATCGCGGGTCATGCGGCGCCCCTCCCGAAGGCGACAACCCCGCGACGATGGCGCGGAAACCGGCCGGGAGCCAGCGCCACCATATCGATTCGCAACACATGCCCGGCCAGGCTGGGTCTTTGGCGCAACACCGACCGACCGGCGGAGAGGAGGCGATCGTACTGGTCCGGGCCGAGGGCGGTGAGCGCCGCCTCCAGCGTGGCGCGGCGCTTGACCTCGACCACGGCCAGCACCTTGCCGCGGCGGGCGAGGATGTCGATCTCGCCGGCGCGGGTCTTCAGGCGGAAGCCTAGGACCTGATAGCCCGTGGCCATCAGCAGCGCCGCGGCCAGCCATTCCGAGCGGTGGCCGAGCCGGTGCGAGACCGCCCCGAGGGCGACGCGCCAACTGCGCTTGGCCCGCGCGACCTTGGGGGCCCTGACCTTCGTCGGGGGCCGCATCCGGCTCACCGGCCCTGCATCTCCAGCGCCCGCTTGTAGAGCGGCTTGCGCGGCAGGTTCAGGGCCTTCGACACCTCGGCCGCCGCCTCGCCGGGCGGCAGCCGGGTCATGGCTTCGGCGAGGGCCGCGTCGGCGTCGGCCTCCGAGGCGACCTCCATTTCGCCCGGGGCGACGACGATGACGATCTCGCCCTTGGGTCCCTGACAGCGGGGGTCGACGGCCAGGTCGGCGAGCGAACCGCGGACGCACTCCTCGTACATCTTGGTCAGCTCGCGGGCGACGGCGGCGGGGCGGGGTCCCAGCACGGCGGCCATGTCGGCCAGGCTGTCGGCGAGGCGGGGGCCGCTCTCAAAGAAGACCAGGGTCTGGCGGGCGGTGCGGACCTCTTCCAGCGCCGCGCGGCGAGCGCCGGATTTTGCGGGCAGGAAGCCGGCGAACAGCACCCGGTCGGCGGGCAGGCCGGCGATGCAGAGGGCGGCCAGCAGGCTGGACGGGCCGGGGATGGGATGGACCGGCAGGCCCGCCGCGATCACCGCCCGGGCGACGACATAGCCCGGGTCATTGACCATCGGCGTGCCGGCGTCGGAGACGAGGGCGACGACCTCGCCCGCGCGCAGCCGCTCGATCGCGCCCTCGGCGGCCCGCGCCGAGGCATGGTCGTCGCACCGCTCCAGCCTCGCCTTCAGCCCGTAGGCCGAAAGCAGTTTGGCGGTGACGCGGGTGTCCTCGGCCAATACCAGATCGGCGGCGGCGAGCACATCGAGCGCGCGCAGCGTCATGTCCCGCAGGTTCCCGATCGGCGTCGCCACCAGATAAAGGCCGGACGCGACAGGGCGCGGCGGCGGGGCGGTCGGGGGGAAGACGGACGGATCAGGCATCGGCGGGACCGTGCCAGCGGGGGCGGTCCGGCTCAAGGGCGGGCCGCTGGAGCGGGCGACGGGCAACCCCCGAAAAAATGCCGAAAAGCGATACTCTCGACCCTCGGCGGCGGACGCTGCCGGGAGGAAATTGCGCGGGTTGGGGAGCCGTTCGGGCGAGCCGGACCCGTTGGATGGCGATGTCAAAGACCGTAGCGGCGGGTTTTCAGTCCCGAGCCGCCCATTTTATCACGGCGGGGGACGGCGCCGGGAAAACGCGCGTCGCGCTGGCGACGGTTGCGGGGCGGGAAGGCACGGTCGGGGGTGCGAAAGGGATGGAAGATCGGGGGCGGGAGTGGCGGGTTCCGGCGTCAGAGCGGCTTCTTGTAGCCGAGGTGGCTCGCGACGAAGCCGAGCTGGTCGTAGAAACGGTGCGCCTCCGAGCGGCCGCGGTCCGTCGTGAGTTGGACCAGACAGCAGCCGCGCGCGCGGCATTCCGCGATGGCCCAGTCAAAGGCGCGGCGGCCCAGTCCGGCGCCGCGGCGGTCGGCGGCGATGCGGACCGCCTCTATCTGGCCGCGCAGGCCGCCCTTTCGGGAGAGGCCCTGGATGAAGGTGATCTGCAGGGTTCCGATGACCCGCTCATTGTCGGTAACCACCGCGAGGAGCTGGTTGGGGTCTGACTCGATGGCCGCGAACGCCGCGCCATAGGCGAGAAGGAGCGGCGGGCCGAGGTCTTCCCGCTCCGCGCCCAGAGGGTCATCGGCAAGCAGGGCGATGATGGCCGGGAGGTCCGAAGATCGGGCCCGGCGAAAGTCGATCATGTCCATGGGGCCGACATAGGGGATCGCCATCAAGCGGGAAACGCCCTTGGTCCCCCGCGGGCAGGCCGGACTTGCTGGATGGCGATGTCAAAAGCCGTGGCGACGCGACTGAGCCTGAACAGCGCATGTGTCCCGACGGCGAACGGCGCCGGGCTGGCGGGCCTAGATGAAGGCGACATCATCCAGTGGACGCGTCGTCGATCGAAGAAGGCGCTCCACCCTCAGGAACAACTGATTGTCCTTGAAAGGCTTGGCCAGAAAGTCCTTGGCGCCGAGCGCGACCGCTTCCTGCACGTCGCTGGCCTGGTAGCGGGCCGTGAGGATCATCACGGGCAGGGTCATGATCCGGCCCGTGGATTTAAGGTGCCGAAGGACGCCGAACCCGTCCAGGCCCGGCATGTTCACATCGAGGATCATGGCGTGCGGATGGAAGTCTGAAACCCGTTTGAGCGCTTCGTGGCCGTCGCGCGCAGCGACGACCTGATATCCCGCCAGCTCAAGACGCGTGACGAGCAGGTCAATGATCAACGGGTCGTCGTCGACCACCAGGATTCGCGACCTGGCCACTAAGCCGCTCCAGCCGCATCAAGCGAAGCGGGCGGCTGTCCGTGGAGACTGAGAACGATCGCCTGGATCAGTTCCGACAGGACTATGGGCTTGGCGACCAGCCCGTCAAAATCCGTCCGACCTTCGAACTCGCCCGGGGAGTCGGCCGAGAAACCAAGGATGGGAATCGACTGGTTGGGTCCTGGCCGGCTCCGTATTGATCGGGCGGCCTCGTCGCCGCCCATGCCCGGCATGCGCAGATCCATCAGGATGACGTCGAAAGGCTGATGACTTGCCAGGGAGATGGCTTCCTGCCCGCTGGCCGCCTCGGACACCTCCACGCCCAGCCTGCCGGTGAGGGCGGACACGATCTCGCGGTTGGCGGGGTTGTCGTCCACAACCAGGAGCCTGAGGCCATCCAGGTCGAGAGCCTGGACGCAATCCTGGGGGGTCGCCGTCGAGACCCCTTGCGTCGGCGGAGCCAGAACGGTGAACGAAAAGGTCGATCCCAGACCGGGCTGTGACGTGACCGATATCCCGCCGCCCATCGCCTCGGAAAGCCCCTTGCAGATCGCCAGACCGAGGCCGGTGCCGCCGTGTTTGCGGGTCGAGGAGGCATCCACCTGGGAGAAGCGCTGGAACAACCGGGCGCATTGCTGCTCATCCATGCCGGCGCCGGTGTCGCGCACCGAAACGGAGAGGGCGGCCCGGTCGACGTCATGGCGAATCGTCATGGCGACCGAGCCGGCATCCGTAAACTTGATGGCATTGCCGACCAGGTTCAGCAGAATCTGACGCAGTTTGTGCGGATCAAGCTCGACGTGCGCGGGAAGGTCGCCGATCTGGCTGAAGTCAAGCGACAGGCCCTTCTCCGCAGCGAGCGGCGCGAACATGAGCAAGGCTTCGTGACAAACCTCGAGCGGGTCGCAGGCTTCGGCCCTCAACTCGTACTGACCGGCCTCAAGCTTGGAGAAGTCGAGGACGTCATTGACGATGGACAGGAGCGCCTGGCCGGCCCTTCCGATGCGGTCGACATGGACGCGAGCGTCGTCCGGGATGTCGTCGCGGCCAGTCAGCAGGGAGGAGAAGCCGAGGATGGCGGTCAGCGGCGTCCTGATTTCATGGCTCATATTGGCGAGGAAGTCGGACTTCGCCTTTGTGGCGCGCTCGGCTTCTTCGCGCGCCTTCATCAGGGTCTGTTCCAGATCCTTCGCCGCCGTGACGTCGCGAACGAGGTCCTGAATCTCGACGGGGCGTCCCGCCTCATCCCGGATTACGGTGGGATGGGCCTCAAACCAGCGGATCGCGCCATCCTTGCCGATCGCGCGATAGGGGATTCTCGGCGCCGGCGTCCCGGCCGGGGCGGCCAGATATCTGGCGAAAGCCGCCCATGTGCGGGAGACGTCGTCCGGATGGATCAGATCATTGACCGACCGGCCCACAAACTCCTCGGGCCGGTAGCCCAGCGCCGCAAACAATGAGGGCGACAGGTAGGTGAAGACCCCGTCGACGCCGTAGGTCGCGACGATATCGGACACATTGGACGCCATCAGGCGGAAGCGCTCTTCGCTGTCCTTCAGACGCTGGTCGGCGAGATCGCGGTCCGTAATGTCCTGGAAGACACCGAAAAGGGCGACGGGTTTCCCGTCTTCGCCGGCAAGGCATCGTCCGGTGGACTGGGTCAGCCGAAGGCCGCCGTCCGGTCGCAGCAGCCGGAGCCGGCACTCGAATCCCTCGCCCGTGGCGCGGGCCCTCTCGACATGACCCACAATCACAGGCCGGTCGTCAGGGTGATAGGCGGCCAGGGCGTCGTCGAGCCCTGGATCAAAGGTCGCCCGGTCCAGGCCATGAATGCGATAGACTTCGTCGGACCAGGTGAGCTGCCCCGTCAGGAAATCGAGCCGCCAGTGACCAAGCCCGAGCAGGCTCTCGCCGAGCCGAAGCAGTTCGGTCCGTTCCTCCTGGGCCCGCATGAGGTTCAGCTGGGTCACCGCGCTGGCGGCCTGTTCGGCCAACATCCGCAGCAGGCGCATCAGGTCCGCGGAGGGGGCGCTGCGCACCACCGTGTCGAGGACGCAGAGCGAGCCGATGCGGTGGCCTGTCTCATCCATGATGGACGCGCCCGCGTAGAAGCGGCAAGCGGCCGGCCCCCGCACGAACTCATTCCCCGCGGTCCGGGAGTCGGCGGTCAGGTCGGGAATGACGAGCGTGCCGTCGGACCCCATGTCGAGCGAGACTTCGCCGCACTCGGAACCCGCGCGTTCGGTGATCAGTCCATCGCGTAGCGACCGAAGTACGCGCGTTCCACCGATGTCCACCGCCACGGCGGCGATGGGCGCGTCGAGCATCGCCGCTGCCATCACGATGAGCCGGTCAATCGGGTCGTTGTCGAGGATGGCGCGCGGGCTGGCGTTCGGCATACAGCCTAGCTAGGCCCAACTCGAGAATGTTTGGTTACCGTCCGGCCCCGCACATCGCCGGCCCCTGATCGAGCGACAGCGGGCTCAATGCCGGGGTCGATTCAAACTCTCGGACAACCTCAGCCCGGATCGAATCTCGCCGTAAAGCATTGGTAATCACTATAGACGGGGCTGTTTCAGCCGAACCGTGTATTTTGGTTCCGGCGTATCAGTAAGTTACAGCGTTCTTCAAGTCTTGTTTCCGCCAACCCTTGGCATGAGCACGACCTTGCTCGCCACTCAAGCGTGGCTATTACGCCCGCGTTGCATGAACGCCGGTTTCTATACATACCTGTCCATGCCAAATTCACGCTGGCCCTGTGTTTCGCCATCGCATGGGCGGCGCTGAGCATTGTTCTGTCGCTGCGCTGGCTCGCGGACCTCGCCGACATCGTGTCCTGGCCGATGGCCCTGATCATCATCGGCTTCATCGCCTATGTGCCCGGCTTCATGAACGCCTTCATGATTGGCACGATCATTCTGGATCGAAGGCCGCCGCACGCGCCGCCGGCGGTCTATCCGCCGGTGACCATACTGGTGGCCTGCTTCAACGAAGCGCTCAACATCGGGGACACGCTGAACAGTCTGGCCCGTCAGGACTATCCCGGACGGTTCGAGATCATCGTGCTGAATGACGGTTCGGACGACGACACCGCCCTTGTCGCGGCGCGGGCGGTCGGGCGGCACAAGGCCCGTTCGCGTGGCGCGTTCCGGCTGATGAATTTCGAGGTCAACGCCGGCAAGTCGACGGTGCTGAACCGGGGGCTGGCGTTCGCGACGCACGATCTGGTCGCCACCGTGGACGGCGACTGCTGGCTGCGGCCCGACGCGCTGCGCCGGATCGTCGAGCGGCTGCTGGCCGATCCGCCGGGCACCGAGGCGGTCGCCGGCGCCGTGCTGGTCCGCAACTCGCGCCGCAACATCCTGACCCGCGCCCAGGAGTGGGACTATTTCCACGGCATCGCCGCCGTCAAACGCATGCAGAGCATGTACCACGGCACCCTGGTCGCCCAGGGCGCCTTCTCGCTCTACACCCGGCGGGGCCTTGACGCGGTCGGGGGCTGGCCGCCCTGCGTCGGCGAGGACATCGTCGTCACCTGGGCCCTGCTGAAGGCGGGCTATCGCGTCGGCTATGCCGAGGACGCGCTCGTGTTCACCAATGTGCCGCACGAATTCAAACAGTTCGCCCGGCAGCGCCGCCGCTGGTCGCGCGGCCTGATCGAGGCGTTCAAGGCGCATTGGCCGCTGCTGTTCAAATGGCGGCTCTCCACCCTGTTCATCTGGTGGAACCTGTTCTTCCTGCCGCTGGACCTCGTCTACACCTTCGCCTTCATACCGGGGCTCATTCTGGCGCTGTTCGGCCTCTACTGGATCGCCGGGCCGTTGACGCTGCTGGTCCTGCCGCTGGCGGCCGTCTGGAACGGGTTCATCTATCGGGTGCAGCGGAAGATGTTCCGCGCCCAGGGGATGCGGGTCCGGGCCAATGCCGACGGCTTCCTCTTCTATGTCTTCGCCTACAGCCTGCTGATGCAACCGGTCTGCGTCGGCGGCTATTTCGCTGAATTGGCCGGCCTGAGAAAGAACTGGGGTACGAAATGAACCGCATCATCGCGATGATGCTGGCGGCGATCGCGCTTGCTCTCGCCCCTGCCGCCGCCGCCCAGGAAATCCCCTACTGGCAGGCCGTCGGCGCCGACCTGTTGGTCTCCACCGACGCGGACGGGGCGGAAACGGTGAAGGCCGGCGTGAGTGCCGACTGGCTCTATCGGGACCCCACCGACTATCAGGGCGTCCGGCTGGAGGCGGCGCGCTTCTCGCCGGCGACCGGTCCGGCCCTCGAGGAGCAGCGGCTCTACTACCGGTTCGCGCGACCCGGCGAGGACTGGTCGTGGAACGGCATGGTCGGGACCAATGGCGAGACCGTCCTCGGCTCGCTGAGCGTTCACAATGACGACCGCATCCGGCAGGAGTATTTCATCGAGCGGGACCGCCTCGAGACGGCGCAGGGGCTGGATCAGGACCTCTATTCCACCTTCGCCGGGGCGGCCTTCGACCTGCCGGTCGATGAGCGCAACACCCTGACGGCGCTGGTCGGGGTTCAGGATTTCGACGGCGAGAACATCCGCACCCACCTGCGGGCCCGCGCCATCCATGTGGTCAGGCCGGAGTGGGGCCTGAGCGTCCAGCTGCGGACCCGGTATTTCCACAACAGCGTCCCGGCCGAGGCCGACTATTTCTCACCCGAATGGTACGTCGAGGTTCTGCCGGTGGTGCAGATTCAGCGGTTCCACGGCGGCTGGCGCTATCAGGCGGCGGTGGGTCTGGGCGCCCAGCGTGAAGCCGGTTCCGACTGGCGGTCGGCGCGGCATTTCGAGGCCTCGGTCACCAGCCCGCCGATCAGCCGCGACTGGCATGTGAAGGCGACCGTCCTGCACAGCAGCGCCCCGGTCGCCTCGGGCCAGGGCTATGACTACAGCCAGGCGACGCTGTCGCTGACGCGGGCGTTCTAGGCGCACACCGACCCTCGACCCGGCAGAGGCTTTGGCTGTACCTATCGGGGCGTGAGCACCCGCCGACCCCTCGCATCCGACCTCCCCTCTTCGCCTGACGGCGGGAGCCCCGGCGCATGACGGCGGCGCGGCTGGCGAGGGCGCACGAGATTTCGGATCTGCGGACCATGGCCCGCCGCCGCCTTCCGCGGCCGATCTTCGACTATATGGACGGCGGGGCGGGCGCGGAGCTGTCGCTGGGGCGAAACGCCTCGGCCTTCGACGACTATGAGATCGTGCCCGACGTCCTCACCGATGTTTCGGCGATCCGGACCGGGACGACCCTGTTCGGCCAGGCGGCGGCCTGGCCGCTGCTGCTGTCGCCGACAGGGCTGACGCGGATGTTCCATGCGCAGGCCGAGCCGGCCGTGGCGCGGGCGGCGGCGCGGCACGGGCTGCCGTACAGCCTGTCGACCATGGGCACGACGCGGATCGAGGACCTGGCCTCTCCGGCCCCGCTGGTCTTCCAGATCTATATCTTCCGCGACCGGGGGCTGACGCGGGAGTTTGTCGCGCGATGCAAGGCGGCGGGCTGGCACGGCCTGATCCTGACCGTGGACACGCCGGTTGCGGGCAACCGGTTGAGGGACCGACGCAGCGGCCTTTCCCTGCCGCCGAAACTCACCCTGCGTTCGATGATGGAATTCGCCCTGCATCCGGGCTGGTCGCTGCCGGCGCTGACCGGATCGAAATTCGACTTCGCCAACGTCAGCCATCGCGTGGACGCCCTGGCGTCGGGATCCATGTCCCTGTTCGACTATATCGGCGGGCAGTTCGACCGGTCCCTGACCTGGCGGGACGTTGAATGGCTGGCCGCCGAATGGGGCGGGCCGCTGTCGATCAAGGGGCTGATGACGCCGGAGGACGCCAGGCGCGCCGTCGGTTCGGGCGCCAGCGGGGTGATGATCTCCAACCACGGCGGGCGGCAGCTGGACGGAGCCCCGGCGCCGGTCGACCAGATCGCCGCGGTGCGCGAGGCGCTCGGCGACGGGCCGGAGATCATCTGCGACGGCGGGGTGCGGTGCGGCTCGGACGTGGTCAAGGCGCTGGCGCTGGGGGCGACGGCCTGTTCGGTCGGCCGGCCGTATCTGTACGGTCTGGCGGCGGGCGGCGAGCGCGGCGTGGACCGGGCCCTGACCCTTCTGCACGAGGAGTTCGAGCGGACCCTGGCCCTGGCCGGCGTGCCGGATATCGCCGGCCTGTCGGCGCGGCATGTGCGGCGTCGCAGCCGCTGAGCGTCAGACCAGCAGGGCCTTCAGCACCCCGTCCAGTACAGGCCGGCCGGCCGCCGTGGCCCTGAGGCGGCCTGTTTCGGTTTCGAGGAAGCCATCTCCGATCAACCCGGCCAGCGGTTCGGCCTCAGCCGTCCGGCCCAGCACCGCCAGATCGATGAGCGCCACGCCCTCGACCGTGCGAAGGCCCAGCAACACCTTCTCCTCGGCCGCGTCCCGATCCGACTGCGCCGCCCGCTCGCTCCAGGGCGACCCCGCCGCGACTCCGGCGACATAGGCCCCGATACCCCTGTGCGCGACGGTCGCCGTCCGTGCGCCGGCCAGCGTCAGCCGCCCATGCGCCCCCGGCCCGACGCCCAGATAGTCGCCGCCGCGCCAGACGTGGAGATTGTGGGCCGACCGGGCTGCCTCGCCCCGCGCGTGGTTGGAGACCTCATAGGCGTCGAAGCCGGCGGCCTCGAGAACGGTCTGGGTGGCCTCATAGAGGGCGGCGGACAAGTCCTCATCCGGCGGGGCCCAGGCGCCGCGGGCGACGGCGCGGCCGAAGGCGGTCGTGGGCTCTATGGTCAGCTGATACGGTGAGACGTGTTCGAAGCCCATGTCGATGGCCCCGGTCAGTTCGGCGCGCCAGCCGGCGATGGTCTGGTCCGGCCTCGCGTAGATCAGGTCGATGGACAGGCGGGGAAAGGCGCGGGCGGCGACGGCGACGGCGCGGCGGGCCTCGTCCGCCGAATGGTTGCGGCCCAGGAAGGCCAGGGCCGCGTCGTCCAGCGCCTGCACCCCCATGGACAGGCGGTTGACCCCGGCCTCGCCCAGGGCCGCGAACCGGGCCGCCTCGGCGTCGGTGGGATTGGCCTCGAGCGTGATCTCGATCGGGCCTCGCGGCGGGAACAGGATCCGGGCGCGGTCGATGACGGCGGCCACGGCGTGGGGCGCCATCAGGGAGGGGGTGCCGCCGCCGAAGAAGATCGAGGCCAGCCGGCGCGGACCGGTCAGTTCGGCCTGCGCCTCCATGTCGGCAAGGATGGCGGCGACGAGACCGGCCTGTTCCTCGACCCGGCCCCGGTCCCGCACGACATTGAAGTCGCAATAGGGGCAGATGCGGGCGCAGTAGGGCCAGTGGACGTAGAGGGCGAGGTCGGTGGCGGGGTCTGGGACGGAGGGCATGGGGGCCGTCGGTGATTGGTGGTTAGTGGTTCGTGGCTGGCCAGCAGCTGTGCGACAGCGCGGGCGGCGCCGCCCTTCCGCTGGCAGAGATGCGGCAATCACTACCCACTAACCACTAATCACTCGCCACTCACTCCATCAAAGCCGCCTTCAGCTTCGCAAACGCTGCGGCCCGATGGCTGATGGAATCCTTCAGCGCCGGGTCAAGCTCGCCGAAGGTCTGGTCGCGGCCGTCAGGGATGAAGATGGGATCGTAGCCGAAGCCGCGGTCTCCGCGCGGGGGGAAGGTCAGCTGGCCGTCGACCCGCCCCTCGACCACCACGGCCGGTCCGTCGGGCCAGGCCACGGCGAGGGCCGAGGTGAACCAGGCGCGGCGGTCGGATGAGCCGGTCTCCTCCAGCCGCTCCTCGACGCGGCGCATGGCGAAGGCGAAATCCTTGTCGGGTCCGGCCCAGCGCGCGGAGAATATGCCCGGCGCCCCGTCCAGCGCCGCAACCGACAGGCCGGAGTCATCGGCGAGGGCGACCTCGCCCGAACGGTCGGCCGCATGGCGCGCTTTCAGCAGGGCGTTGCCGACAAATGTGCTCTCGGTCTCGTCCGGTTCGGGCAGATTCAGGCTGGCGGCGGTGACCACCGCGTAATGTCCGCCCAGAAGCGCATCGATCTCGACGGCCTTGCCGGGATTATGGGTCGCGACGACCAGCCGCATCCCCTTGATAAGCTTCAGTTTCATCCCGATCACGCGCTCCGAAACAATCCATTGCCAAAGTTTAATATCGTTAAACGATATGTAACGTGCCTTTTCTCAGAGCACGGCCTATCTATGTCTTCAAGGACGGACGCCGCGACGTTCCCCGATCGGGCCAATACCGGCAAGATCGATGCAGCGGAACAACATAACGAGGGTGAAAACATCCTCACTCAGGTCCAACGGAGAACGACTATGAACACCATGAGCGCTACCAACTTCATCGAGAAGGTCGGCCACGGCATCCTCAACGCCTTCCTGCTCGCCGCCCTGCCGACCGCCCTGGTCGCCACCCTGGTCCAGAGCTTCTGATTTCGTTCTGGCCACGCTTGGCCAGAACGGCGATCAGCCTGACAGTCCGGCCTCAAATAGCCCGAAGGGCGGCAGGCCACACGGAAAAGTCTCACAGGAGCTTTGACGATCGGCATGACAATCGCGATGAATAAGACCGCGTGTGGGTTCGCCGGACCCCGCGCGGCATCCTCGCCCCGCCGACCGGCCCCCTGATCCAGAAAGGTCGACCAATGCGCTTCCCGAAGTCGTCTTCGATCGGGATCCGCGTGCCTTTCGTCCGGACCCCGGCCCTTCCGGCCCTCGGTCCCGGATCCATGTCCAGCCTTCTCGGCGTCGCCCTCGGGGCCGCCTTCTGGATCCTGGCGCTGCTCACGCTCGGCGCCATCCTCATCTTTCTGTTCATCGCCTTCGTTCCGATGGGTCCGCTTGACCTGATCGCGACCTCGGAAGACGGCGGCACCAGCGTGCCCGTTCCGCGCGCCTATTTCCTGTTCGGGGTCGGCGCCTTCGCGGGCTATTTCGCCGGTTTCGCCCTGATCCTTCGCCACCTGCGCCGCATCGTCCACTCGCTGCGCATCGGCGACCCTTTCCAGCCCGCCAACGTCAGCCGGCTGAAACAGATCGGCCTGACCTTGGCCACGGTGACCGGGGGCGCCTGGATCGGCCAGACCCTGGTCTCGCGGCTGGTGCGCGGCGCCCTGGAGCCGCCCAGCCTGTTCGACCTGGTCACCCCCGCCTTTTCCGTGCTGGTCGTCTTCGTCCTGGCCGAAGTCTTCCGCGAAGGCGCCCGGCTGCGGCGCGAATCTGAACTGACGATCTGAGCGTGTTGAGTTAGAGCATCCCCCATGGCCATCCGCGTACAGCTTGACCGCATTCTCCTCGAACGGCGCATGTCGTTGACCGAACTGGCCGACCGCGTCGGCGTGACCCTGGCCAATCTGTCGATCCTCAAGACCGGCAAGGCGCGGGCGATCCGCTTCACCACCCTGGACGCGCTGTGCCGTGAACTGAACTGCCAGCCGGGCGACCTGCTGGTTCAGACGCCGGGGCCGCAGGACGTCGGCTCGGACGAGGATCCGGACGGGAACGCCCCCGGCACGACATGAGCCGCCGCGACGACCTGAGCCCCGACGACCGCCGCATCTGGGCCCGCGTCGCCGGATCGGTCACCCCCCGCAGGCCGAAGAAGGCGGCCCTGGTCACCCCGGGCGCCGCCGTGGTCGATCCCCCCGCCGCGCCCCTGCCCCGGGGGCCGGCGAAGCCACGCGCGGTCCCGACCCCGTATTCCCCCGTCGTTTCTGCGCCCGCCCGTCCCCGGGGCCATCCCGAGGAATTGGAACCGCGCCGCCAGCGGCGGCTGTCGCGCGAGCGGGATCCGATCGAGGCCAGGATCGACCTGCACGGCTATGGCCGCTTCCAGGCCCAGGACGCCCTCACGGCCTTCCTGATCGGAGCCCAGGCGCGCGGCTATCGCTCGGTGCTGGTCGTAACGGGACAGGGCCGGCGCGGCGGCACGGGCGTCATCCGCGCCTCGGTGCACGAATGGCTGCAGGGCCCGGCCCTGCGCGGGGTCGTGTCGGGGTTCGCCTCGGCTGCCCGCCATCATGGCGGGGACGGTGCGCTGTATGTGACGATCCGGAGGAACTGAGTGGTTAGTGGCTAGTGGTTGGTGGCTCCTGGCACCCACCACTAGCCACTAGCCACTAACCACTACTCCAGCGTCAGCCCCGCATCCTTCGCCAGCTTCTCCAGCGACGTCATCGGCCGCGGACCCCAGTGGGCGATGACTTCGGCGGCCGCCAACGACCCCAGCTTGCCGGCATCTTCCAGCGACAGGCCGCGGGCGAGGCCGAGCAGGAAGCCGGCGGCGTACTGGTCGCCGGCGCCGGTGGTGTCGACCACCTTGTCGACGGGGACGACGGCGATGGCGACGCGTTGATCGCCCGAGACGACCACCGAACCGGATTCTCCGCGGGTGATGGCGGCGACGTCAACCATTGACGCAAGCCGCGATGCGCCGGCGTCGAAGTCGTCCGTTTCGAACAGGGCGGCCAGTTCGCCCTCATTGGCCAGGACGATGTCGGCCGAGGCCTCGATGAAGGCCAGCAGTTCGGCGCGCCAGCGGGCGACGACGAAGGTGTCGGACAGGGTGATGGCGACCTTGCGGCCGGCGGCGTGGGCAGCGGCGGCGGCGGCCTCGAAGGCGACGCGGGCCGGGGCCGGATCGAACAGATAGCCTTCCAGATAGACGATGGCCGAGGCGCCGATCAGGTCCGCGTCGATGTCGGCGGCCTCAAGCTGGTTGGCGGCGCCGAGGAAGGTGCACATGGTGCGCTGGCCATCGGGCGTGACATTGATCATGCAGACGCCGGTGGCGAGGCCCATGGCGGCCCCGTCGTGCAGCGGCGGGGTCTCGAAATGGACGCCGACGGCGTGGATGTCATGGGTGAAGACGCCGCCCAGCATGTCGTCGGCCACCTTGCCGATATAGGCCGCACGGCCGCCGAAGCTGCCGACGCCGGCAACCGTATTGCCCGCCGACCCGCCCGAGGCCTCAACGCCCGCGGCCATGGCGGCGTAGAGGGCGGCGCTCTGTTGCGCATCGACCAGCTGCATCGAGCCGGCGGTCAGGCCCTGGGCCGTCAGGAAGGCGGGATCGCAGGGGGCGAGGACGTCGACGATGGCGTTGCCGACGGCGCAGACGTCGTAGGTGGGGGCTTGGGTCATGAGCGGGGGCCATAGCGGGCGCGCGGCGGAATGGCCAGTCGGGGGCCGGTTTTCCCTTATGGACGGACAAGCAGAGCCATGTTGCGGACCGGGCGGCTTTCTGGTCTGAGCCGCTCATGACCGAGATCGCCGTCCTGACCCCCGACGCCGCCGATTCCTCCTATGCCGGCCAGTGGCCCGGGGTGCTGGAGCGACTGGCCGAGGCCCTCGCGACGGCCGGGCTGACGGCGGTTCCGACGGCCTGGACGGACCACATCGAAGACGCTTCGGGCCTGACGCGGTTTCCGCTGGTCCTGCCGCTGATTGCGTGGGGCTATCACCGGGATCACGCCCTCTGGATGCAGGCCTGCGCGACCTGGGAAGCGGCGGGGGTGAAGATGTTGAACCCGCCGTCCGTGCTGGGCTGGAATTCGGACAAATCCTATCTGGGGCGGCTGGCGGAGCAGGGCGTGGCCATGCCCGACACGGTCTGGATCGACGGGCCGACACAGGCGGACGCCGACGCCGCCTTCGACCGGTTCGGGGCCGACCAGATCGTGGTCAAGCCGCGCGTCTCGGGCGGGGCCTACAAGACGCTGCGGCTGGCGCGGGGCGAGCCCATGGTCGGGGCGCCTGAGGGGCCGGCGATGATCCAGCCCTATCTGCCGAGCATCGAGAACGAGGGCGAAACCTCCCTGCTCTTCTTCGGCGGCCGGCTCAGCCACGTCGTCAACAAGCGGCCGGTTCCGGGCGAGTTCCGGGTCCAGGTCCAGTACGGCGGCGGCTATGTCGCCCTGCCGGAGCCGCCGGCGGGCGCGCTGGCGCTGGCGGAACAGACGCTGGCGGCGATCGGCGAGGACCTGCTCTACGCCCGCATCGACATGGCCCCGGACGCCGACGGCGGCTGGCTGTTGATGGAGGCCGAGCTGATCGAGCCGGACTTCTACCTGGGATCGGCGCCGGAGGGCGGGAGACGGTTTGCGGAGGCGGTGAGAGCGCGCCTCCCTGTCTAGTCGGCGGTGCCCGCGCCGGGCCCGATGTAGCGCATCCCGACTGCCGAGGTATCGGCCGAAAAACGCACCTGTACTCGCGCGACAGCATCGGACGACAGGTTGGTGATCCGCGCCGTCGTCTCGCGCGGGAAGACCGCGTTGAAACCCTCGCCCGGCGCCACGCGCGCAATCAGGGTCTCGCCCGAAGCGGTTACAGCCGCCACATCAACCGCAACCGGACCGGTATTGGTTCCGATCACTCGCAAGGGACGGCGCTGATCACCGCCCAGCAGAAAGCTCTGCGACGGCGGAATGCTGGTGTTGCTGGTCGAGTAAAACAACTGGGCCGGCGCAGCATAGGCGGCCGGGACCGCGGCGGCAGCCAGCGACAGACAAAGGGCGGCGGACAAGGCGACACGCATGATCAGGGCTCCTTGATTGGAGGTTGTTGTTCTGATTTACGCCGCAGCATCCCCCCCGGATGCGCCGTTTGGCGGCGACATGTGGTCAGCCTGCCCCCAACAACAGGCCGGACGGACACAGGTCGCTGATCACACACCCTCCGCATTTCGGCTTCCGCGCCGTACAGGTGTAGCGGCCGTGCAGGATCAGCCAGTGGTGGGCCTTGGGCAGCCAGTGCTCGGGCACGACGCGGAACAGCTGTGCCTCGACCTTGTCCGGCGTGGCGGCATTGGCGAGGCCGAGGCGGTGGGAGACGCGGAACACATGGGTGTCGACGGCGATGGCGGCCTCGATGCCCAGTTCGTTGAGCACCACGCTGGCGGTCTTGCGGCCGACGCCGGGCAGCGCCTGGAGGTCGGCGCGGTTCAGCGGCACCTCGCCGCCATGCTGTTCCAGCACGATCCGGCTCAGGGCGATGACGTTCTTCGCCTTGCCGCGATACAGGCCGATGGAGGCGATATAGGGGACCAGCCCCGCCTCCCCCAGTTCCAGCATCTTCGCGGGCGTGTCGGCGACGGCGAACAGTTTGTCCGTGGCCTTGTTGACCGAAACGTCGGTGGCCTGGGCCGAGAGGGCGACGGCGACCACCAGCGTATAGGGGCTTGAGAAGCTGAGCTCGGTCTTCGGCTCCGGCATGATCCGCGCCAGCCGCTCGAAGATCGCCTCGACCCGGTCATCGTCGGGCGGCCAGCCCAGCACGGGGACCATCGCCCCGGTCATGACGGCGGGGCGTTTGGGCGCGGCTTTCGGGCGGGCCCCGGGACGGACCTTGGTCGGCTTCATCCCGACCGGTTAGCAGACGCAGGTCCTTACCGGGAGGGCGTCAGGCCTCCCAGGACGTAGGAATGAACAGGGCCGCGGCGCCGATGATCATGCCCAGCAGACCGACGGCGAACGGCAGGCCGAACAGGATGGTGCAGCTCAGGATCATCAGACTGGCGGGCTGGGCGAAACGGGCGGCGAGGCGCTTCATGGTGTTCTCCGGTCAGCTTGGCCGTATGTGGAGACCCGCGCGGGGCTACGGTCAAGTACCGCTGGTATCTCCCCGTGACTGTTGGCCTGGGGCGCCAATCGGCCTAGACCGCGCAGATCGTCCCGGAGTCCCCGTCATGCTGATCCATCTGTCGTCCTGGCCCGAGATCGACGCCGCACTGAAAACCACGAAGACGGTGGTCGTGCCGATCGGCTCGAACGAGCAGCATGGCCCGACCGGCCTGCTGGGCACAGACTGGATGTGCCCCGAGATCATCGCCCACGCCGCCGAGAAGCAGGACGCAAGCCTCGTCGTCGCCCCGACCTTCAACATCGGCATGGCCCAGCACCACCTGGCCTTCGCCGGCACCATCAGCCTGCGCCCCTCGACCTTCATGGCCGCGATCACCGACTGGGTGTCGTCGCTGAGCCGGCACGGCTTCGAGCGGATCTATTTCCTCAACGGGCACGGCGGCAATGTCGCCACCATCGAGGCGACCTTTGCGGAAATCTACGCCGAGTGGAGTTTCGTCGAGGAGCAGCCGCCCTTCGTGCTGAAGCTGAAGAACTGGTGGGACCTGCCGGGGGTCAACAGCCTGTGCAACCGCATCTTCCCGACGGGCCACGGCATGCACGCCACCCCGTCCGAGATCGCCGTGACCCAGGCGGCCTATCCGGACCACATCAAGACGGCCGACTACAGCCCGCAGATCGCGCCGACAGGGCCGATCCGCGACGCCCTGGACTATCGCGCCCGCTTCCCGGACGGCCGGATCGGCTCGGACCCGGCCCAGGCCAGCCCGGAGCACGGACGGACCATCATCGAGGCCGCGGTTCCCGCCCTGCTCAAGGATGTCGCCGACTTCTCCAACGAGGTCTTGCCCGAGGTCTGAAACCGGCCCAAGGCTGCGGCATGACCGAGTTCGAAAAAGCCATCAAGACCGGCCGCCGCCTGACCCGCGACGGCGCGCGGGCGACCAGTACGGCCCTGTCCGGCGGCGAGATGATGAAGGCCGCGGGCGACGTCATCAACGCCCGGCTGGAGATCATGGCCGCCGGCATGGCCGATCCGCGCAAGATCGACCTGACGGAACTGTCGTTGATGAGCTCGGAGAAGGTCGAGGCGCTGTCGGCCTCCGCATCGGCCATGGCGAAGACCTTCGGGGATATCGGCGGGCGTCTGGGCTCGGGCGTCATGACCGAGGCGGAGCACGCCTCGAAGGCCGCGACCTCGATCGCTGCGGCCGCGACCCCCGCGGCGGCGATGCAGGCGCAGTACAGTTACGCCGTCGGCTGGTGGAGCCGGGCGGCGGCGCAGATGCTGACCCTGAACAGCGCCATGCTGAAGGGTCAGGCCGACGCCATGCGCCCGATCCACCGCACCGCCGTGGACAATGCGAAGCGGCTGAAAAAACCTACCTGAACGGCGGCTCGTCGAAGGCCCGCAGCTTGCGGGAGTGCAGGCGGGAGCCCTCGGCGCGCAGCAGGTCGATGGCGTGGATGCCGATCTGCAGATGCTCGGAGATCGACCCCTCATAGAAGCGGTTGGCCTGGCCCGGCAGTTTGATCTCGCCGTGCAGGGGCTTGTCCGAGACGCACAGCAGGGTGCCGTAAGGGACCCGGAAGCGGTAGCCCTGGGCCGCGATGGTGGCGGATTCCATGTCGATGGCCACGGCCCGGCTCTGGTTGAAGCGCAGGGCCGACTTCGAATAGCGCAGCTCCCAGTTCCGGTCGTCGGTGGTGACCACCGTTCCGGTGCGCAGGCGCCGTTTGACCTCCTCGCCCGGCGCGCCGGAGACGATCTTGGCCGCGTCATAGAGGGCGCGCTGGACCTCGGCGATGCTCGGGATGGGGATGTCCGGCGGCAGGACCGCGTCGAGCACATGGTCGTCGCGCAGATAGGCGTGGGCCAGGACGTAGTCGCCGATGCTCTGGCTGGGCCGCAGGCCGCCGCAGTGGCCGATCATCATCCAGGCGTGGGGACGGGTGACGGCCAGGTGGTCGCAGATGGTCTTGGCGTTGGACGGTCCGACGCCGATGTTGACCAGGGTGATGCCGTTCCAGCCCGGCGCCGTCAGGTGATAGGCCGGCATCTGGTGCTTCTTCCAGGCCGCGTCCATGGCCGCCGTCTCGGGGCTGGGCGTGTCGCGGGTGATCACAATGCCGCCGGCGCAGACCAGTTTTTCATAGGGGCTGTCCGGATCCTGCAACTGGGCGCAGGCCCAGCGCACGAACTCATCGACGTAGCGATTGTAGTTGGTGAACAGGATGTAGCTCTGGACGTCCTCGACCGGGGTGCCCGTGTAGTGGCGGAGTCGGGCCAGGGAGAAGTCGGTGCGCAGGCCGTCGAACTGGGCCAGCGGGAAGTCCTTGCCCAGATCGAACATGCCGTCGGAGATCTCGTCGCCGATATGGGCCAGGTCGGTGGTCGGGAAATAGCGGGCGACGGCGGCCGTCTGGCTGCGGTCCAGGGCCACGTCCGAGCCGTCCATCACATAGGGGAACGGAATCTCCTGCTGCGACGGTCCGACGTCGAAGGTCGCGCCATAGTCGGCCTGCAGCAGGCTGAGTTGCTCCGTCAGATAGGGGCGGAACAGGTCGGGGCGGGTGATGGTCGTTGAATAGACGCCGGTCCGCGACAAACGGGCGTAGGCGCGGGTTTCAAGGTTCTGGGGCCGGTCGCCGAACCAGCTGACCCGGAGTTCCGGATAGGCGAAGAGGCCCCTGGCCCGCGCATCGGGATCGGCGCGCTCGCCGGTCCGCAGGAAAGTCCCCACCGCGCTGCGCAGGTTCGAGACCGATTGATTGTAGAGGGTTTCGAGGCGGTCCAGGGCCGCCTGTGCTGTCATCGTTTCTGTCATGGCCTCGTCTAGCGGAAGAACGTGACCTTGGCGAGACGGTGGCGCTTACTCGCCCCCCGCCTCCGCGCGCGTGATCAGGGCCAACAGGCGCGGACTGTCGGCATGCCTGCGTTTCAGCACCGCAGCCTCGGCGTCGAGCGCGTCACAACTGAGCTCGGCGACGGCCGCGGCGATCTGTGCCCGGCGTTCCGCGTCATAGCCCTCCTCGCCCCCGAAATGGTCGCAGCCGAGTCGACGGCTCGCATAGTCGAAGACCGCCGTCGGCGTGCGGGCAGCGCCCTCCAGGACGGCGTCGCGGACCGTGATGTTGGAGAGCAGCAGACGGTCGCCCTCGATCTCGAACGACAGAATGGCCGTGCCGGCGGTGCCGCAGCAGTTGCCGTCGCCGTCCTGCCACAGCGGGGTGACCGCCATCATATTGGGCCAGTCGAAACGGACACCCTGCCAGACCTCAAGCCCCTCGGGCAGCCGCTCGGCGAGATCATCCCACCAGCTCCAGGTGTCGATCTGGGTCAGGCGACGGCTGTCGGGAAAGTCCCAGCGGAACAGAACGTCCGCATTCCCGCCCCCCGAGCCCGCATGGATGCCGGGCACGGCGATATAGGCGGCGCCGTCGAACTCCGGCCCGGTGAGCAGGACGGGGGCGTCGAAGCGCGCTGCGTCGAAACTCCAGGCGATCGGCGCTGTCGGCCCCATCCGCGCCGCGCCGGCGTCGCCGAAGAAGACGATGCCGCCGGAGATGCCGTCCTCGTCGGTGAACCCCTCCTGCAGCTGCCACTGCAGGCCGCCGTCCCGGAGCGCGAGATAGCCGCCCATGGGAGAGCTGCAGCCCTTCAGGCCGGTCGCCACGCACTCACGGCCCAGCAGCGGCGGCGTCGTGAAGACCATGGCGCCGAGGCGCTCGTCCCGCGCGGCCTGGATCGTCAGATCCTCGATCCGCGACTGGATGTCGTCCGCCGGATCCATGCCCTCGGGCAGTTCATCGTGGCTGGCGCGCCAGTCGGCCTGATCCCGCGCCAGGGACAGCGGCAGGGGCGTGGCCTCGCGCGCGCGGCGCAGGGCCTGCTCCAGGGTCGGCGTCTGGCTGACCACCGGGCCGGCCCCCGCCAGCGTCAGCGTCAGCGTCGCCAATGCGAGAACGGCCAGAGTGCGCATGCGTGATCTCCCCATGCCGCCACCCTGCCGTCGCGCGCGGGCGCGGCCTACTGACGCCTTCTGACGTCAGGCGAGTTCGCGCTGCAGGAAGGCCGTGGCGTCGTCCAGCACCGGCGCCTTCTTGCGGAACAGGGGCGAGAAGGTGGAGATCAGGTCGGCGTGATTGAGGCCCGGATAGAGTTTGAACTCGCAGCGGCCGCCGACCGCCCGCATCCGCTCGCACAGGATGGTGGTGTCCTCGGCGTGGACAATGACGTCCTCGGTTCCATGGCCCAGCCACAGCGGCGGCGCGTCGGCGCGGGCGAAGGTCACCGGCTGGGTCAGGGTCGGGTCAGCGACGCGCCCGAAGGCGTTGACCGAGGCCGGAACATCAAACGGCAGGAAGTCATAGGGGCCCGCCAGACCGACCGCCGCCCTGATCAGACCGGGCGCGCCGGCGGCGGCCATATAGCGTCGGTCGAGGGTGATCATCAGGGCCAGATGGGCCCCCGCCGACTGGCCGATCACGCCCAGCCGCGCCGGGTCGCCGCCGTACCGGCCGGCGATCTCGCCCACCCTGGCCGTCGCAAGGGCCGCGTCCTCGATGAAGGCGGGGAAATGCACCTGCGGGACCAGCCGGTAGTCCGGCAGGGCGACGACGAAGCCGCGCGCCGCCAGCGCCTGCGCCGCCCAGGCGTAGTGGGTCTTGTCCCCGCTGTCCCAGCCGCCGCCGTAGAACAGCACCAGCACCGGCCACGGCCGCTCCCGCTGCTCCATGGGGGCGAAGACGTCGAAGGTCTGGCGCGGGTCGTCGCCATAGGCGATGTCGCGGGCGGCGCGGCGCACGCCGCCGTCTCGCGGCCCGAAGGTGTTGAGCAGGGCCAGGGGCGAACAGGCCGCGGCAAGCAGTCCGAGCGCGGGGGCGAAAAGGCCTCTTCGGGTCATGCGGTCCTTGTGGGCGACAGGGCGACAGGCCCCAAGATACGCATGGAACCCGCTTTCGGCTCAACCTGTCGCGCTCCTATCGCGCCGACGAGATCAGGGCCCCGCAGTTGGCGTCCTCGGCCAGGCCCGGATCCACGAAGGGCAGCAGGGCGACCAGCGGGTTGATCAGGGCGCCCAGGGCCGCGCCGATGCCCACCTGACCGGCGACCGCCCCGCCCTCGATGCCGACCCTCGGGGTGGTCAGCGGCCCGACGACGGTGATCGGCGACCAGAGCCGGATCAGGCGCGGCTGTTTGGTCTCGCCATCGATGCGCAAATTCATGGTCTCGGCGCCGAGATCGATTGTCCCGGTTCCCTTGGCCAGAACGGGCGTCGTGTCGATCACGAAGGTCCGCGCCGTCGCGATGCCGCGACGGACCGTGAAATCGGCGACGGCGCAGCGGATCTCCGATGAGCCCTGGTCGCCGGACAGCAGCCGACCGAGACCGGCGGTGACATTGATCCCGAGCAGTTCGGCGAAGGCCGACCGCATCCGTCCCTGCGGCACGACCAGGCTGATCGTGCCGTTGGAGCTGGCGGCGAAATCATGCACCGACGCCCCCGGACCCTCCAGCCTGGCGCGGCCCAAGGCGGCGCCGGTGACCGTCGGGGCGCCGTCGCGGGCGGGGATGATGGACTCCAGCGGATAGCCTCTCAGCCGGAAGTCGGCCGAGGTATAGGGCACATCCCGGTTGGCGTTGATCCGCGCGGTTCCGTTCAGCGAGCCGCGATTGAAGTCGAAGGACACGGGATCAAGCCTGAGGATGCCGTCCTTCAGATCGGCGCCGAGATCGACCTGACGGATGTCGAGCTCGTTGCGTTTCACCCGGGCGGCCCGGTAGCGCAGGGTCCCGTCCATGACCCGCAAACGTTCGACGTTCAGCGGCGCGGTGGGCAGCAGTTTCGCGCCGGCGCCCGAGGTGGTCACCGTATCGCCGCCGGCCGTGACCCGCGGCGTACCGCCCAGCACCGCGGAAAGGTCGTCAATGTCGAGCAGGCGCGAGCGCAGGTCCGCGTCGACCCGGCGGCGGTCGCCGACCTTGTCGACCTTCAGATCGCCGGACAGGTCCGACGTGCCGACCCGGCCCGAGAAATCGCTGAAGGTGAAGACTTCATCGTCCCGCGTCAGCATTCCACTCAGCCGGTAAGGCGGCGTGTTGGGGGTGGTGATGCCGGTTAGAAGATACAGGTCGGCCAGATCGCGGCCCTGAAGGTTGAGTGTGGCCGTGAACTGACCCAGATCGAACGGCCGGGTGATCGATCCGTCGGCGATCAGGGTCGAACCGACGCCCGACAGCTCGGCCTTGAAGGCATAGGGCCGGTCGCGCCGGATGTTGATGAAGGGCCCGCCGCGAACCTCCAGTCGCAGAGGCGTGCCGTTCATCGTGCCCCGTCCGTCCAGATGGAAGCCGGCCCGGGCGTCCGTGCCCTCCCGCGCCGAGATCGTCGCCCGCAGGGTCATGTCGCGCTTCTGCTCATCGAGACTCAGCGTTCCGTCGCGGATGACCAGGTGATTGATCAGCGGGATTCTCATGCTGTCGTCGGCGGGCGCGTCCGGATCGAGCACCCAGCTGAGACGGCCGTCGTCGGTGGCGATCAGCACGACTTCGGGTTTGGTGATGAGCACGCTCGGCATCTCGATCCGGCCGGTCAGCAGGGCGCCGAGCCGGATGGAGGCCTGGAGGTCTGCGACCCTGAGGGTGTCCTGTTCCAGCGCCCAGTCCGGACCGCCGATGCGCAACCCCCGCAACTGCGCCGAGGGGGTCATGCTGAACAGGTTGACGTCGAGGTCGCCGTTCAACTCTATCTCGCGGTCATATCTGGCCGAGGCCCACTCGCCGATCGGGCCGCGCAGCCAGTTCCACTGGAACAGGGCGAGAAAGACCACGAACAGGACGAGGAGCAGGACGGTCGCCCCGGCGGCGATGGCCTCAGGCCGGCCCGGACGACGCAGCCCGCCATAGACCGGATCATGGGCGACGACCCAGTCCCGCCGCTCGCGCGCCCATGCGCCGGCGGGAACCAGAGCCCGGTCCCGAACGACCAGCCAGTTCGGATTGTCTTTCAAGGGGTTGGGCAAGAACGGACTCCGTCGAACCCCTGACAACGCGCGAACGTGGCAGTTGGCGCCATCGGCCGCAACGCGAAGGGCGCGCCCGTCGCCGGACGCGCCCTCTTTCGGTCGCCGTTGGGTCCAGCGCTACTCGGCCGGCTTGAGATATTTGTCGAGCCAGCCGAACACCTCGGTGTGCCACTGGCGACTGTTGGCGGGTCGGAGCACCCAGTGGTTCTCATTGGGGAAGACTACCAGCCGGCTCTCGATGCCTCGCCGCTGCAGGGCGGTGAAGGTCGACAGGGCCTGGGTGGTCGGGACGCGGAAGTCCAGATCACCCTGGATCACCAGCATCGGATCGCGCCAGTTGCGCACATGGTTGGCCGGGTTGAATTCCTGGTAGCCGCGCGGGTTATCGTAAGGTGTGCCGCCATTCTCCCATTCGGTGAACCACAGCTCTTCGGTGGCATAGCCCATGCCGAAGGTGTCGAAGATGCCGTCGTGGTTGACCAGGCATTTGAACTCGCCGGCCCAGTTGCCGGCGATCCAGTTGACCATATAGCCGCCGTAGGAGGCGCCTAGCGCACAGGCGTTGTCGCCATCGAGGAAGGGATAGCGCTCCTGGGCGAAGGCCCAGCCCTTCTGCAGGTCTTCCAGCGGGCGGTCGCCCCAGTGCCGGCTGATCGAGTCGGTGAAGGCCTGGCCGTAGCCGGTCGAGCCGTGGAAATCGATCATCACCACCGCATAGCCGGCCCCGGCGTAGGTCGAGGCGTTCCAGCGGTACGACCAGCTGTTGCCGAACGAACCCTGCGGCCCGCCGTGGATCAGGAAGGCGACCGGATACTGCCGGCCTTCGACATAGCCCGCCGGCTTGATGACATAGCCGTGCACCGTCTCGCCGTTCCAGCCGGGGAAGCTGAACTGCTCCGGCTCGCCGAACACCTCATTGTCCAGCGACGGGTTCACGTCGGTGATCCGGCGCGGCATTTCGCGACCCCGGAAGGTCTTCACGAACAGCTCACTGGGTCGGGTCAGGGTGTCCTGGGCGAAGACGAAGCCCGAGGGCGTCTGCTGGAAGGCCGAGACGTGGCCCTCGCCGGTGATCGGCACGACCGAGCCGCTGGTCACGTCGACGGCGAAGATCCGGGTCTGACCGACGTCGCCGGCGGTGGTGTAGAGGGTCCGGCCGTCACGCGACCACTGCAGGGTGTCGGCCGAACGATCCCAGTTCGCCGCGATCTGGCGAACCTGTCCGGTGGCCATGTCGCGCAGGAAGATTCCGTATTTGTCGGCCTCGAAGCCGGGCCGGGCCATGGCGCGATAGGCCATCGTCCGTCCGTCCGGCGAGAAGACCGGGCCGGTGTCCCAAGCGTCATTGTCGTCGGTCAGGTTCTCGAAGGTCCCGTCGCCGCTCAGGCCGTTGGTGCGCCAGAGGTCGAAATTGGTGCTCCAGGGCTCCGACTGGCCCGCCACCCGCGCCGAGAAGACCACCGACTGACCGTCGGGGGCGAAGGTGAACTCGCTCTCGTCGCCGAAGGGTTTGGACGGGGTGTCGCCGTCGAAGCCGCGTGTGACCATGATCGGTTCGCCTGAGCCGTCGGCATTGACCACAAACAGGTGGTTCTGGGTCCCGTCCCGCCAGGTGTCCCAGTGGCGCACGAACATCCGGTCATAGACCTGGCCGGTGGCGGGATCGTCGGCGATCGCCTTCGTCCGGTCGACGGTGCAGGCCAGGTCGGCGCAGTCGGGGAAGACCGCCAGCGAGACCGCGACTTTCGAGGCGTCCGGGCTGAGCCGGTAAGCGTTGACGTCGAGCGGCAGGTTCGTCACCTGCACCGGCCCGGTCCCGTCGGCCGCGGCGCGCCAGACCTGGCTCGAGCCCGACCGGCCCGAGAGGAAATACAGCTTGCCGTCCGAACCCCAGCGGGCGGTGTTGGCGCCGCCCTCATTGATAGCCAGCCGCACCGGCTCACCCGGTTCGTTGAGATCCATCATGAACAGGGCGCCCGAGCGACGGTTGGCGGCGACGTCGGTGGCGGTCACCGAATAGACCACCCAGCGGCCGTCCGGGGACACCTGCGGATCGCCGAGCCGGTTCAGGGCGATCATGTCCTGCCAGGTGAAGTTGTTGAGCGCCTCGTTCGCGACAACGGGGGCCGCGGCGGCCGGGGCTTCGGCGACCATCGCCGGCGGCGTATCGGCCAGAGCCGGAACGGCGGCCAGCAGCACGAAGGCGGCGCAGGCGCCGGTGAGCAGGGAACGGTGACGCATGGCGGTTTCCTATCGACGAAGACGCGGATCAGGGCCCTGGGGTAGCACCGCCCGCCTGGCGGCGAAAGTTCAGGGCCGCGCGGCGGCCGCAGCCTCGTTCGCGGCCCGCTCGGCAGCCGCCGAAGCCTCATTGGTGAAGGAGAAGGTCCAGTCCAGAATCTCCTGCTGCCAGTCGACCCAGTTGCGCGGCTTGAGCACCCAGTGGTTCTCGTCCGGCACATGGACGAACCGGCTTTCGATGCCGCGCCTTTGCAGGGCCGAGAAGGTCGCCAGTCCCTGCTCGACCGGGACGCGGAAATCGCGCGAGCCGTGCAGGACCAGCATGGGCTTCGACCAGTCCCCGACCCAGGTGTTGGGGCTGAAGTCGCGGTACAGATCGGCGCGCTCCCACGAAGGCCCCTCGAACTCGGCGATGAAGGTGGCCAGGTCCATGGCGTTCATCAGCTGGCCGACATCGAACACCCCGGCGTGGTTGACCAGACAGCGCCACGGCCCGTTCCATTTGCCGGCGATCAGATTGACCATATAGCCGCCGTAGGAGGCCCCGAGCGCGCAGGCCCGGTCGCTGTCGATGAAGGCGTTGGAGGCCAGGGCGGACTCCCACCCCTTCTGCAGATCCTCCAGCGGCCGGTCGCCCCAGTGGCTGGTGATGGAGTCGGTGAAGGCCTGTCCGAACCCGGGCGAGCCGTGGAAATTGACCATCACCACCGCATAGCCCGCGCCGGTGTAGATCTGCGGGTTCCAGCGATAGCTCCAGCCGTCGGTCCAGGGCGATTTCGGGCCGCCGTGGATCAGATAGACGGCCGGATAGCGCCGCCCCTCGACATAGCCGGCCGGTTTGAACACCCAGCCCTGCACCGCCTCGCCGTTCCAGCCGGCGAAGGTGAAGCTCTCGCCCTCGGGCAGGTCGGTCCCGGCCAGGGCGGCGGCGTTGTGGTTGGTCAGGGCGCGCGGCGCCTCGCCCGAGGCGTCGACGATCTGCGCCGGGCCGCCGAAGCCTTCCTGCGACAGGATCAGCCGGCCTGCGGCCTCATCGAAGGCTGAAACCGTGCCTTCATCGGTCACCGCGCGGACGGCGCCGGTGCGGGCGTCGATCTCGAACAGCTTCTGCTGGCCGTTCTCGGCGGCCGTGGCGTAGAGGGCCCGCCCGTCCGAGCGCCAGCGCAGGGCGCCGGGGCCGCGGTCCCAGTCGGGCGTCAGGGCGCGGGCACCCGAGCCGTCGACATTGCCGATCATGATCACGGCCTGATCGCCGAAGACGTTCTCGCGCCGGCCCGCCAGCCAGGCGAGGCGACGGCCGTCTCGCGAGAAGGCGGGATTGGTGTCCGGGGCCGGGTTGCCGTCCGTCAGATTGACCGCCGGGCCGCCCTCGATCGAGGCGCTGTACAGGTCGAGATCATTGGTGAAGGCCTCTGCCCGGCCCTGCATCTGGGTCGAGAAGACGACGCGGCGGCCGTCAGGCGAGATGACGAACTCCCCGTCGTCACCCAGTGGCCGCGAGGGGGTGTCCCCGTCGACCCCAACCATCAGATCGCGCAGCTCACCCGCCGCCAGTCCTGACGCATTCAGAGACACGGCGAACAGATGATTGCGGCGACCGTCGTGCCAGCTGTCCCACGGACGCAGCGGCAGGCGGTCATAGGCCCGCACGGTCGAGACCGAGGCGACCTGGGCCCTGATCCGGTCGCGGGTGCAGGCGAGGTCGGGACAGTCCACGAACACCGCCATCGCCACGACCAGCGACCGGCCGTCCGGCGTCAGGCGGAAGGCGGTGACGTCCACCGGCAGGGTCGTGACCTGCACCGCCGCCATCCCCTCGCGGTCCATGCGCCAGACCTGGCTGGAGCCGCCGCGCGAGGAGAGGAAATAGATCGACTGGCCGTCGGGCGCCCAGCGCGCGCTGGCCACGCCGCCGTCGGAAGCCGCCAGCCGCCGGGGCGGACCATCCGGGTCGATCACCCAGGCCGAGCTGACGCCGCGATTGCCGGCCCAGTCGGTGGCGCGAACCGAGTAGAGCACCCGCCGGCCGTCAGGCGACAGACGGGGGTCGGAGACCCGCTCCAGCATGGCCAGCTGGTCCGGACTGAGCCCCCCGGCCGCGGTCGGGGCGACCACCGGTCCGGCATCGGCCGGCGGGGTCTGGGCCAGGGCCGCGCTGCTGATCGCCAGCGCCAGGGCCGCCGCGCCGGCCAGAAGTCCCATCCGCATCATCATTCGCCCCGCCCCCTGTGATCGCCCAGACTTAACACGGCGATCGCGCCCGCCAAGCCGCTTGCCGTGCGCGCCGCAAGCGGCGACAACCGGAACGAATGACCGAGATCGTCGCCCCCCCGCCGACCCGCCCGGATCCGCACATCTGCGACGTGCTGATCGCCGAGCGCGCGCCGCGTCTGACACGATCACTGTTCTGGCCGGTCATCAGGCCCATCCTCTACAAACTGCTCAACTATCGGGCGGCAGTGCGCATGGCCGATGCAGTCAGGCCGCTGACCGGGGCCGGGGCGCTGGACTATATGAGCGACCTGATGGACCTGCGGGTCGCGGTGATGAATCCCGAGCGGATTCCGGCCAGCGGGCGCTGCATCGTCGTCGCCAACCATCCGACCGGCATCGCCGACGGGATCGCCGTGTTCGACGCCATCCGCGCCCGCCGGGCCGACGCCGTCTTTTTCGCCAACGCCGATGCGCTGCGCGTCTCGCCCCGGCTGGGCGAGGCCGTCATCCCGGTCGAATGGGTGGTGGCCAAACGGACGCGCGAGAAGACCCGCGCCACCTTGCTGGCGGCCAAGGAGGCCTTCGAGGCCGATCGCTGCGTCGTCATGTTCCCCGCCGGCCGGCTGTCGCGCGTGGCCAAGGATGGCTCCCTGACCGATCCGGAATGGGCCGCAACGGCCGCGTCGCTGGCGCGCAAATACGACGCCCCCGTCGTGCCGATCCATGTCGCCGGGCCGGACTCCACCCTGTTCCACCTGTTCGACCGGGTGTCGCAGGAGCTGCGCGACATCACCCTGTTCCACGAGCTGTTGAACAAGAGACGCACGGCATTCCAGCTCAAGGTCGGCAAGCCGATCCCGCCCTCCCGGCTCGATATTGATGCGGTCAAGGCGACCTACGGGCTGAAGGCCTTCACCGAACGGGTCCTGCCCAGTCAGCCGGACGCTGAATTCGCATGAGTGGGACACGCGACTGGGTGCTGGCCGACGCCGAAGCCACGACCCGGCTGGGAGCGGCCATCGCGCCACGCCTGTCGCCGGGTGAGACCGTGCTGCTGTACGGCCCGCTGGGCATGGGCAAGTCGACCCTGGCGCGTGGCCTGATCCGGGCCAAGACCCGGCCGGATGAGGACGTGCCCTCGCCGACCTTCACCCTGGTCCAGTTCTATGAGAGCACGCCGCCGGTGGCCCATTTCGACCTCTACCGCCTGACCCGCCCCGAGGAGGCGGCGGAGATCGGTCTGGACGAGGCGCTGGACGAGGGCTGCGCCGTGATTGAATGGCCCGAGCGGCTGGGCGACGATCCGGCGGCGTGGCTGGGCCCGGATCGGCTGACCGTCACACTCGCCGAACAGGGCGACGGGCGGCTTGCGACCGTTTCTGGCGTAGGGGCGTGGGAAGGGAAGCTGAAGGATCTGCATGTCTGACCGTGAACGCCAGCGCCTCGACTTCCTCCGGACGGCCGGCCTCGCCGACGCCGTGCGTATCCCGCTGGCCGGCGACGCCTCGACGCGCCGCTATGAGCGGCTGACCACGGCCGATGGCCGGAAGCTGATCCTGATGGACCAGGCGCCGGCCGAGGAGAGCGCGGTCGCGCCCGAGGACGCCGATGCCGACCAGCGCCGGGCCCTGGGCTACAATGCCGAGGCGCGGCTGGCGGGCGGATCGGTCGCGGCCTTCGTCGCCATCGCCGGCTGGCTGCGCGAGCGCGGCCTGTCGACGCCCGCTATCGGCGCGCGGGACACAGCGGCCGGCCTGGCGGTGCTTGAGGATCTGGGGGACGACATCTTCGCGTCCCATGACCGGGACTTGCAGACCATCTACGGCGCGGCGGTCGATGCATTGGCCGGTCTGCACGAGACGCCGCCGCCACGGGTGATCGAGGCCGACGGCGAGCGCTGGCCGCTGCATCGCTATGACGCCCTCGCCTATCAGGCCGGGCTGGACCCCTTCCTGGAGTGGTGGCCGGCCTTCGCCGGACTGTCGACACCGTCCGATGAGGCGCGGGCCGAATGGTCGGAGCTGTGGGCGCCGGTGATCGCCCTGGGCGAGGCCGCGGCGCCGGTCTTCGTGCACCGCGACTATCACGCCGAAAACCTGCTGTGGCTGCCCGACCGGCCGGGACTGGCGCGGGTCGGGATGATCGATTTCCAGGACGCGGTCAGCGGCCATCCGGCCTGGGACCTGCTGCATCTGCTGCAGGACGCCCGCCGGGACGTCGCGCCCGAACTGGAGACGGCGATGCTGGACCGCTATCTGGCGGCGCGCGGCCCGGCGCTGGATCGCGAGACCTTCCTGCACGACTACCGCGCCCTGGCCGCCCTGAACGCGGCCCGCATCCTCGGCCGCGTCTTCGCCCGGCAGGAGGTGCTGTTCCGGCGCGACCGCTACACCGCCTTCATGCCGCGCACCTGGCGGCATCTCGAGCGCGACCTTGAGGTCGGCGGTCTGCACGGCCTGAAGCAATGGTTCGACCGTCACGTTCCGGCCGAGGCGCGGGTCGCGGAGAACCGGTCGTGAGTGCTCCCACGACCGCCATGGTGCTCGCCGCCGGGCTCGGCACCCGAATGCGGCCCCTGACCGACGACCGGCCCAAGGCCCTGGTCGAGGTCGCCGGATCGGCCCTGATCGACCATGTCCTTCGCCGTCTGGGCGAGTCGGGCGTCGAGCGGGCCGTCGTCAATGTCCACTGGTTCGCCGAACGTCTGGAATCGCACCTCGCGGCGCGGGCGGACGGTCCCGAAATCATCATCTCCGACGAACGCGCCGAACTGCTGGAAACGGGTGGTGGACTGAAGAAGGCCTCGGCGCTACTCGGGCCAGACCCGGTGTTCGTGGCCAATATCGACAGCGTCTGGACCGACAATGGCGCTCCGGGCGACAGCGCCCTGAATCAACTCGCGCGGCTGTGGAATCCGTCAATCATGGATGCGGCCCTTCTTCTCGCGAGGCGCGAAGGCGCGATCGGCTTCGAGGGCGGCGGCGATTTCTTCCTCGCCGACGACGGGCGGCTGACCTTCCGGGGCGAAGCCGCCGAGGCGCCCTTCGCCTATATGGGCGTCCACATCTGCCGGCCCGACTATGTCGCCGACGGTCCCGAAGGCCCCTTCTCGCTGAGCGGCTTCTGGCGGCGGTCGGCGGCGGCGGGGCGGCTGTACGGGTGCGTGCTGGACGGCGACTGGATGCATGTCGGCGACCCGCAGGCCCGCGACGCGGCCGAGGCGAAACTGGCGGGCGGATGAGCTCTTCGCGCCTCATGCAGCGAGACGCCGCGCGTCGAGCGGTAGGCGCCCGATGACTGCCCGCTTCGATCCCTTCTCCGCGCCGGGTCCGCGCTGGTACGCGATCGAGGCGCAGCGCCCGTTTCTGGACGACCTCGCCGCCGGGGTTCTGGACTGGCTGGGCGAACATCCGCCCGAGACCCTGTCCGACGCCGTCATCCTGCTGCCCAATCGCCGCGCCGCGCGGGCCTTCACCGCCGCCCTGACGAAACAGGCGGGCGGAAGGCCCATCCTGCTGCCGCAAGTCCGGCCGCTGGGCGATCTGGAGGAGGATGAGCCGCCGTTTGCCCCCGGCGAGCTCGGTCTCGACCTGCCGCCGGCCATCGCCCCCCTGACCCGCCGGTTCGAGATGGCGCGGATGATCGTCGAGGATTTCAGTCCCGACTTGTCGCCGCTGCGGGCGCTGGAGCTGGCCGACGCCCTGGGCGGCTTCCTCGATTCCTGCCAGCTGGAGGAGGTCGAGGACATCGCCCGCGTCGCCACCCTCGTGGAGGGCGATCTGGCCGCACACTGGCAGGACTCGGCGAAATTCCTGGGCCTTGCGGTCGAGGCCTGGCCGAAGCGACTCGAGGCCATGGGGCTGGTCGACCCGGCCTGGCGAAAGGCGCGGCTGCTGCGCCTGCTGGCCGACGCCTGGACCGAACGGCCGCCGACGCAGACGGTGATCGCCGCCGGCTCGACCGGTTCGGCCCCCGCCGCCGCCGATGTGCTGGCGGCCGTGGCCGCGGCGCCGCGCGGGTGCGTGGTTCTGCCCGGCCTGGATTTCGATCTCGACGCCGGGGTCTGGGACCAGCTCGGGGACAATGAACAGCATCCGCAGAACGCCCTGTGGCGGCTGCTCGACCGCCATTCGGTCCCGCGCGGCGGTGTCCGGCCCTGGTTCCGCCCGGCGCAGGATGCGGCGATCGAGGCGCGGGGCCGCGCCCGGCAACGGTTGCTCAACGAGGCGCTGCGTCCGGCTGAAGCCACCGACGACTGGCGCAGCCTGATCCGGGATCTGCGCGCCACCGCCTTCCGGAGCCAGTCCGCCGACCCGATCGCCGAGGGTCTTGAAGGTCTGTCCGTGGTGACGGTGCGCGCCGAGGAGGACGCCGCCGCCGCCCTGGCCCTGATGATGCGCGAGACGCTGGAGACTCCGGGCAAGACCTGCGCACTCGTCACGCCCGATCTGGCACTGAGCCGCCGCGTCGCCGCGCGGCTGGAGCGCTGGGGGATCAGCGCCGACGTTTCCTCCGGCCAGCCGCTGTCGCGGATGACCGCGGGCCGGCTGGTCGACCTGTGCGCCCGTTTCGTCGCCGATCCGCTGGACCCGCACACCCTGCTGGGCCTGCTGAAACACCCGCTGGTCCGTCTGGACCTTGGCGAGACGGCGTTCGATGTCGCCGTCAGGGCGCTGGAGCAGGCCGTTCTGCGAGGCCCGCGCCGCCGCGACTGGACCCGCGCCCGCGCCGCCCTGACCAGGGCCGGTCAACCCCGCGACGACGGCAAGGCGCCGTCGGAGGCGAGCCTCGTCCGGCTGGCCGCCGCCGGCATCCTGCTCGACCGGCTGGAAACCCTGTCCAATGACGTCGGCGCGCCCTTCAGGCCGGAGGCGACCCTCGACGAGGCCGCCCGCGCCCTGACCCGGCTGGTCGAGGCCGTCGCTGGTGAGGAGGCGTGGGCCGGATCCGACGGCGAGGCCGCCGCCGGCCTGCTGTCCGCCCTCATCGAAGGCGGGGCTTCCATGGGAGCGGTCTCGCCGGCCGACCTCGTCGCACTGGTTCGCAACCTGCTGAACGAGCAAACCGTCCGCACCGGCGGCGCCAATCAGCCCCGGCTGCGCATTCTCGGGGCCATCGAGGCCCGGCTGGTCCGGGCCGATCGCATGATCCTGGCCGGGCTGGAGGAAGGCGTCTGGCCCAACGCCGCCCCGACCGATCCCTTCCTGTCCCGACCGATGCGCGCGACCCTTGGTCTGCCGCCGCCCGAGCGCCGGCTCGGTCAGACAGCGCAGGACTTCGTCCAGGCCGCCTGCGCCGAGGAGGTCATACTGGTTCATTCCGAACGCCGGGGCGGACAGCCGGCGGTCAAGTCGCGCTGGCTCTGGCGGCTGGAGATGCTGACGCGCGGCGCGAACGCGCCGGAAACGCCCGTGACGCTGGAACGCCCGTCCCCACTGCTGGATGCCGCCCGGACGCTGGATGTCCCGATAGCGGGACCGCCGCGTTATCAGCGCCGTCCGGCCCCGACGCCGCCGGTGCGCCGCCGCCCGCGCGAGATGCCGGTGACCGGCGTCGAGCGCTGGGTGCGCGACCCCTATGCGGTCTATGCCCAGCGCATTCTGGGGCTGCGCAAGCTGGACCGGCCGGGCGCCTCGGCCGAAGCGATGGCGCGCGGGGACGCCATACACAAGGCGATTGAACGAGCGGTCCTGACCTGGCCTGACGCCCTGCCCGAGGATTGCGCCGACCAGATCGAGGCCTTCCTGCTCGAGGCGCTGGACGCCGCCGGTTTCGAGGATCACGCCATGGCCCGCGAGTCGCCGCTGGCGCGAAACTGCGCCCGATGGCTGGCGAACTGGGAAGGCGAGCGGCGGGCGCGCGGCGCCACCCTGCTGATCGAACAGTCGGGGCGGATGACCTTCGACGCCCCCTTCGGCCCCTTCACCGTGACCGCGCGCGCCGACCGGATCGAACTGGACGCGCAGGGCGCGGCCGTCATCGATTTCAAGACCGGCTCGACGCCCACCGCCAAACAGGTGGCGCAGGGGTTCGCGCCCCAGCTGACCCTGACCGCCGCCATCCTCGCCGACGGCGGTTTCGCGGACGCGCCGCCGACGCCGGCGTCCGAACTGCTCTACATCAAGGTCACCGGACGCAAGACGCCCGGCGAGGCCATCGACGTCGGCAAGGTCAGCCGCAACCAGCCCCTGACCGCCGCCGAACTGGCCGACCGGGAGCTGGCGCGGCTGATCGACGGCGTCGCCGCCTTCGATGACGAGGCCACGCCCTATGTCTCATGGGCGGCGCCGCAGATCATGGGCAATTTCGGCGGCAACTACGACCATCTGGCCCGGGTCTGGGAATGGCACGTTGTCGGCGGCGAGGACGAGGCGCCGGAATGACCCTCTCTCCCCTCGAACAGGCCCGCGCCCACCAGATCACCGCCGCCGATCCCCGGCTTTCGGTGTTCGTCACCGCCAACGCCGGCTCGGGCAAGACCACCACCCTGGTGAACCGCGTGGCGCGCCTGCTGCTGGGCAAGGTGCGGCCCGGCGAGATCCTGTGCGTCACCTACACAAAGGCCGCCGCCGCCGAGATGCAGGCCCGGCTGTTCGACAAGCTGGGGGCCTGGGCGGTGATGGACGACGCCCGCCTGTCGGAGTCCCTCGCCCAGCTGGACGGCCGCGACCCGGCGACCCTGACAGCGGCCGACCTGTCGGACGCCCGCCGCCTGTTCGCCCGCGCGCTGGAGACGCCGGGCGGGCTGAAGATCCAGACCATCCACGCCTTCTGCGAAAAACTGCTGCGGCGTTTCCCCCTCGAGGCCGGCGTGTCGCCCGCCTTCGAGGTGCTGGAGAATGAGGCGGCGGTCGCCCTGTCGAAGGAGGCGCGCGAGGATCTCGCCCGCGCCGCCCTCGCCGATCCGGACGGGACATTGGGCGCCGCCTACGCCCATTTCGCGGTGGAGCTGGACTGGAAGGCCTTCCACGCCCTGCTGGCCATGATCGAGTCGGAGCGCGGCAAGCTGACGGCCTGGATCGACCGGGTTGAAGCCGGCGCCGCGCCCGGCCCCCACGCCCTCGTCGGCGCCGATCCCGATGCATCGCCCGAGGCGATCGAGAGCGACTTCCTCGACTGGATCGACGGCGCGGAATGGGACCGCGTAGCCGAAGCCATGCAGACCGGCTCGACCAATGACCAGAAGCTGGCCGCCGCCATGCGGGCCGCCGCGGCGCCCGGATGGAGCGTGGCCGCCATGGCCGACGTCTTCCTCAAGAAGGACGGCGACCCTCGCACCACCATGGGGACAAAGTCCGCTCCGACGGCGGCCGTCGGCTGGCTGACCGACCTGCAGCTCAAATATCTGGCGGTCCGGGACGTGTTGCGCGCAACGCGGATCGCCGACGACACCGTCAAGGCCCTGACCCTGGCGCGGGCGCATGCCGCCTTCTACGAGGCGGCCAAGGCGGGGCAGGGCGCGCTCGACTTCTCCGATCTGGTGGTCCGGACCGTCGAGCTGTTGACCAAACGGGCGACCTCGGCCTGGGTGCTGTTCAAACTGGACGGGGGCATCGAGCACGTTCTGGTCGATGAGGCCCAGGACACGGCGCCGGACCAGTGGGCCATCTTCAAGGCCCTGACCGAGGAGTTCTTCTCGGGCGCCGGAGCCCCGCGCCCGGTCGATGAGGCGCCGCGCATCCCGCGCACCGTCTTCGCCGTCGGCGACGAGAAGCAGTCGATCTATTCCTTCCAGGGCGCGCGGCCGGAGCGGCTGCGGCAGGAGGCCCAGACCTATGCCGCCCTCGCCCATGGCGCCGGGAGCCGGTTCGAGGAGGTGCCGCTCGACACCTCCTTCCGCTCTACCGAGGAGGTCCTGAAATTCGTCGATAAGGCGTTCGCCGGCCCCGACCACACCCGCGCCCTTGTCGGTCCACGGGGCGACATCCCGGCGCACCAGCCGGCCCGGACCGACGAGCGCGGCGCCGTCGACCTGTGGCCTCTGTTTCATGACCCCATCACGCCCGACCGCGAGGCCTGGAATGCGCCGGTCGACAGGGAGGACTCGCGCAGCGGCCGCAAACAGCTGGCCCAGGCGCTGGCCCGGGACATCCGCCGTCAGGTCGAGGCCGGCGTCGCGGTTCACAATCATCGCCGATCGGAGACTGACCCGGCGATGCGACCGGCCCGCTGGGGCGATTTCCTCATCCTCGTCCGCCGGCGCGACGCCCTGTTCGAAGAGATCATCCGGGCGCTCAAGGCCGAGGCCGTCCCGGTCGCCGGGGCGGACCGGCTGAAGCTGAGCAGCCACATCGTCTTCGATGATCTGATCGCCGTCGCCCGTTTCGCCCTCTATCCGGACGACGACCTCAGCCTGGCCGAGATACTGCGCAGCCCGTTCTGCGACGTTAGCGATTTCGGCGACCCCCACAGCCTGTATCCGCTGGCCGATGCGGAGGTTCGCGGCGGCCGGTCGCTGTGGCGAGAACTGCAACAGCGGGCCGACGAACAACCGCAATGGCGCCGCGCCCGGGACTTCGCCCAGGCGGCGCTGGACGCACGCGACCGCGATCCGTTCGCCTTCTTCTCCGGCCTGCTGAACCGGATTGACGAGACCGGCGTCTCGGGCCGCGCCCGCATTCTGGCCCGACTGGGCCGTGAGGCCGAGGAGGCCATAGACGAGACCCTCGCCCAGGTGCTCGCTGCCGAGGGGCGGGGGGGTATTGATCTGGAGACCTGCGTCGCCCGGCTGGAGGCCGCCGACGTCGAGGTGAAACGCGAAATGGAGGGCGCCCGTAACGAGGTGCGGGTCATGACCGTCCACGGCGCCAAGGGGCTGGAGGCGCCCATTGTGATCCTTCCCGACACCACCTCGCGCGCCAAGCCGCAGGGGCCGACCCTGATGCCCGCCGCCGGCGACGACGGCGAGGAGGGCGAGGGCTGGCTGATGTGCCCGGGCTCGGCGAAGGACGACTGTCCCGCCTCGAAGGCGGCCCGCGAGGCTCGCGCGGCCCGGACGGACGCCGAATCGCTGCGCCTGCTCTATGTCGCCCTGACCCGGGCCCGAGACCGGCTGGTGATCATGGGGCGGGCCGTCAAACGGCCCGAAGAAGGGTTTGAGCTGCAGAGCTGGTGGAGCGTCATCGCCGGGACGTTCGAGCGGCTGGCCGCGGACGATCCGCTGAATGTCCGCGACATCGGCGGCGGCGTCCTGCGGTTCGGTGTCGATCCGGCAGTTCTCGCGGCCGCCGCCGCCACGGCAACCGGGCCTGCGCCGGTCCCGGCCTGGGCCCGGACCTCGCCGGCGCCGGACTCCTCGGCCCGGTTTGCCGCCCCCTCCCGCATGGACGAGACCCTGCGCGTCCCCGCCCCCTCGCCGCTGGCGACCACGGCCGGGCCGGGCGCGCCGCTGGGACGGTTCCGGCGCGGGGATCTGATCCACCGCCTGCTGGAACGGCTGCCGGACATTCCCGTCGCCGAGCGCCCGCACGCAGCGGTCCGGATGTTGTCTCGTGAGCGAGACTTGAACGAAAACCAGCGGTTGGAGATGATAGACGCCGCCTTCCGGGTGCTGGATGACGACCGGTTCGCGCCGGTGTTCGGCGTCGGCTCCCGGCCCGAGGTGGCTCTGACCGGATCGGTCGGGACGACGCCGGTATCAGGGCGGATGGACCGGCTGGTGGTCACGCCCGACCGGGTTCTGGTGATCGACTACAAGACCAATCGTCCCGCGCCCGCGCGGATCGAGGACGCCGACCCGGCCTATGTGCTGCAGTTGGCGATCTATGCCGCCATCCTGCGCGATCTCTATCCCGACCGGGCTGTCGAGGCGGCCCTGGTGTGGACCGACGGACCCCGGCTGATGGCGGTTCCGCAGGCGATGCTGGACGCCGCCCTGTCGATCTGAGCCGATCGTCCGTTGATTTGATCGGCGGCGCGCCCCACATCGGCTGTCGAAGCGCCGGAATCACCCTATGATCACCGGCCGATCCGGAGAAATTTCCTTATGGCCACCGTCAAGGTCACCGACGACAGCTTTGAAACCGACGTGCTCAAGTCGTCCGTCCCCGTTCTGGTCGACTTCTGGGCCGAGTGGTGCGGCCCCTGCAAACAGATCGGGCCCGCACTGGAACAGATCGCCGATGAACTGGCCGGTCAGGTGGTGATCGCCAAGGTCAATATCGACGACAGCCCGATGATCCCCTCGAAGCTCGGCGTGAAGGGCATCCCCACCCTGATGCTGTTCAAGGACGGCCAGATGGCCGCGATGAAGGTCGGCGCCATGCCCAAGGGCAAGATCGTCGAATGGCTGGCCGAGGCCGGCATCGGCCAGACCGCCGCCTGAACCGGTTCGGACCTGCGCGACTGTAACTTGCCCCATCCTGCGATCGGTGTTCTGCTCCTGCCCGTCTCAACGGATGCTGGAGCGTCACCATGCTGACCGTCGCCCTGTTTGCCGCCACCCTGCTGCTTGACGGAGGCCAGGTCGCCGTCATCGCCGGAACGCCTCCGCCCGCCGAGGTTCGACCGACCAGCGCTCCGCCGGGGCCCGAGGGCGACACCCGCCGCGTTTGCCGGCTTGAGCGCGCCACGGGCTCGAACATGCAGCAGCGCGTCTGCCGGGACGTTCCGCGCGCCGGCGTCCAGGATCAGCAGACCCGGGAGTTCATGCGCTCCATGCAGCGGATGCGGCTGCCCGACGAGGGCGCCATGGCGACGCCGGGCGGCCCGAACGGCTAGTCCGGCCAGGTCTCGCGCGCGGCGGCCAGAACCTCGCCCGCAAGGTACAACGACCCGCAGATCGTGACCCGACCGGCGCCCAGCCCCAGGGCGCGCGCCAACGCCTCCTGAACCGAGGCGCAGGGCGTCGCGCCAAGCCCGTGGCCGCGCGCCACCGCCGCCAGGGCCTCCGGCTCCGCCGCCGCGCCGTCGAACGGGACGGTGAAGACCGCCGCGCCTGACTGGCCCAGCGCCTCGAAGAATCCGCCGGCGTCCTTGTTGACCAGCATGCCGACGATCAGGGCCAACGGTCGCGGCGCCTTCGCCTGCCGTTCGGCCAGGGCCACAGCCAGCGCCGCGCCGGCATGGGGATTGTGCCCGCCGTCCAGCCACAGTTCGGCGTCCGCCGCCCGGGCGGCCTCGCCATAGGGCCCGGCCGTCAACCGCTGCATCCGGGCCGGCCAGCGAACGGACCGAAGACCTTCGGCGATGGCCGCCTCGGGCAGGTCCAGTTCAAGCGCGACCGCGACCGCCAGTCCGGCGTTGTCGATCTGGTGCGGGCCGCTCAGAGCGGGCGCCGGCAGGTCAAGGAACCGCTCCTGATCCTGGAACGAAAGTCCGCCGCGGTCTGCCCAGGCGTCGAAATCCACACCCATGACAGTCAGGGGGGCGTGGACGGCCCGGGCCGCCGCCTCGATCGCCGCCATGGCGGGCTCGGCCTGACGGGCGATCAGCCCCCGCGCGCCCGCTTTCAGGATTCCGGCCTTTTCCACCGCGATCCCGTGCAGGCTGTCGCCGAGGAATTCGGCATGGTCGAGGTCCACGGGTGCAATGACGCTGAGCAGCGGCCGCTCGATGACATTGGTGGCGTCCAGAACCCCGCCCAGCCCGACCTCGACAATGGCCAGATCGGCGGACGTCTCGCTCATGGCGACGAAGGCGGCCGCAGTGGTGCTCTCGAACACCGTGGCCTCGGTCCCGACGGCTTCAATGCGGTCGAGGATGCCGTTCAGCGGCCCGTCCTCGATCAGTCGGCCGGCCAGCCGGATGCGCTCATTGAACCGCACCAGATGGGGCGAGGTATAGGTATGGACGGTCAGGCCCGCCGCTTCGGCGATGGCGCGGATGAAGGCGACGGTCGAGCCCTTGCCGTTGGTGCCGGCGACGTGGATCACCGGCGGCAGGCGGTGCTGCGGATCGCCCAGGGCGGCGCAGAGGACGCGCATCCGCTCCAGCGACAGGTCGATGCGCTGCGGATGCCGGGCGCGGAGTCGTTCGGAAATCGGATCCATCGGGCGGAGTCTAGGCCGCCCGGCGCTTCCCGCCCATCAGCATCGACAGGATCTGGCCCAGAACCACCGGCAGGTCGGCGCGGGCGACGACGCGGTCGACCATGCCCTTTTCCTGAAGGTATTCAGCGCGCTGGAAGCCGGGGGGGAGCTTCTCACGGATGGTGGCCTCGATCACGCGCGGGCCCGCGAAGCCGATCAGGGCGCCCGGCTCGGCCAGATGCACGTCGCCAAGCATGGCGTAGCTTGCGGTGACACCGCCCGTGGTCGGGTCGGTCAGCACCACGACGAAGGGCAATTGAACCGCCTTCAGCTCCTGGATGGCGAGAGTGGTGCGCGCCATCTGCATCAGGCTGAGGGCGCCCTCCTGCATCCGCGCCCCGCCCGCGGCGGTGAAACAGACCAGCGGCACGCCGCGTTCGATGGCCGCGCGGGCGGCCGCGATGAAGGCCTCGCCCGCGGCCATGCCCAGCGACCCGCCCATGAAGGTGAAGTCCTGGACGATGACCACCGCCGGCGTGCCGTCCAGCTCGCCGAAGCCGATGGCCATGGTGTCCTTGCGGCCCGCCGCCTTGCGAGCGGCGGCCAGACGGTCCTTGTAGGACTTGCCGTCCGAGAATTTCAGCGGGTCCTCAGGGACCTCCGGCGTTTCGATGGGCTCATAGTCGCCATCGTCAAAGGTGGCGCGCAGACGGGTCGGCGCGTCGATCCGCATATGCCGGCCCGACGGCGTGACCCAAAGGCTGGCCTCAAGGTCCGGGCGGTACAGCATCTCGCCGGAATCGGGGTCCTTGACCCAGAGATTATCGGGCGTGTCGCGCCGGCTGACGATCTTGCGGACGCCGGGCGCGAAACGGCTCAGCCAACCGCCGCGCTTTTCCTGGGGTTTGGGAGGATTCTTGTCAGCCATGGGCGCGCTTTAGACCGTTTCCGCGACCCGCGCACCCCGGACGGCGTCCGCGAGAGCCTTCACCTTGGCCAGAACGCGCGGGGCTGCCGGTTCGTTCGCCTCGAGCGCCGCCGCGACCTCGTCCACCAGCACCGAGCCGGCGACCACTGCGTCGGCGACTCGAGCGATGCTCGCGGCGCGTTCCGGCGTCTTGACCCCGAAACCGACGGCGACCGGCAGGCCCGAGGCCTTGCGCACCCGCTCGACCGCCGGGGCCACCGACAGGGTCTGGGCCTCCTTGACCCCGGTCACGCCCGCGACGGAGACATAGTAGACAAACCCCGAGGTCCGCTCGGCGATGATCTTCAGCCGGGCGTCATCCGAGGTCGGGGTGGCCAGCCGGATCAGCGAGACCTGTGCAGCGTCCAGGGCGTCCGAAAGCGGCCCGGCCTCTTCCGGGGGGCAGTCGACCACGATCAGGCCGTCGACACCGCTTGCCGCCGCATCGCGGGCGAAGGCGTCATAGCCGTAGCTCTCGATCGGATTGAGGTAGCCCATCAGGATCACCGGCGTATCGGCGTCCCCGGCGCGGAAGTCGGCGGCCAGCGCCAGCGTCCCCTTCAGCGTCAACCCGGCCTTGAGCCCGCGCAGCGCCGCGCGCTGGATCGGCGGCCCTTCGGCCATGGGGTCGGAGAAGGGAAAGCCCAGTTCGATCAGGTCCGCCCCGGCGGCCGGCAGGCCCCGCAGGATCTCCAGCGCCTCGTCCCGCGTCGGGTCCCCGGCCATGACATAGGCCACGAATCCGGCCCGCCCCTCGCTCTTCAGAGCGGCGAAGCGGGCGTCGATACGCGCTGTTGTCATTGGGTCGGGGCAGGCGTGGCCGCAGCCGCGGGCGGGGCGGCGCAGACGTCGCCCGGAATGGCGGCGAAGGCCAGCCAGGCCGGCTCGGCCGGACCGGGAACCCGTGCCTCATCGGCAAAGGCCAGCATCTGGAAACCGTCACAACCACCTTCGGGACGGCGTCTGACATAGACGACCCGATTGTCATCTCCGCCGGCGGCCAGCCAGTTCTGCAGACGGAACGCCTCGCTGTAGGTGTCGACCAGGCCGCCGATGGCGCCCTGGGTGGTCATCACGCACAGGGCCTGCTGGGCCAGGCCGACCTTGCCGCCGCAGGTCGGGTCCGCGACCGCCGTCGGCAGTTCCGGGATATCGACCTGCAGGGGCGCCGGGGTCTGTGCCATCACCGGCGTCCCCAGCAGGGCCGTCACGGCGGCCATCATCACGATCTTCATCTCTACAACTCCACGCCCAGATGCTTCGCCACGGCGAAGATGTCCTTGTCGCCCCGTCCGCACATATTGAGCACGACATCGCCCCCCTTGCCCACTTCGTTCGCGATCTCGCCGATCCGGGCGAGCGCATGGCTGGGCTCCAGCGCCGGAATGATGCCTTCCAGCCGCGAACACAGCTGGAAAGCCTCGAGGGCTTCCATGTCAGTGGCGGCGCGATATTCCGCGCGGCCGATGTCCTTCAGCCAGGCATGCTCGGGGCCGATGCCCGGATAGTCGAGGCCGGCGGAGATCGAATGGCCTTCGAGGATCTGGCCATCGTCGTCCTGCAACAGATAGGTGCGGTTGCCGTGCAGTACGCCGGGCCGCCCGCCCTGCAGGCTGGCCGCATGGTCCGGGCCGTCCAGCCCGCGCCCGGCCGCCTCGACCCCGATCAGCCGCACGCCGGCGTCGTCGATGAAGGGATGGAACAGGCCGATGGCGTTCGAACCGCCGCCGATGGCCGCCACCACCGCGTCAGGCAACTTGCCGCGCCGCGCCAGCATGGAGGCCCGGGTCTCGCGCCCGATCACGCTCTGGAAGTCGCGCACCATCATCGGGTAGGGGTGCGGGCCGGCGACGGTGCCGATGATGTAGAAGGTGTTCTCGACGTTCGTCACCCAGTCGCGCATGGCCTCGTTCACGGCTTCCTTGAGCGTGGCTTGACCTGCGGTCACGGCCACGACCTTGGCCCCCAGAAACCTCATGCGGGCCACGTTCAGCGCCTGGCGCTCCATGTCCACCTTGCCCATGTAAATGGTGCAGTCGAAGCCGAAGCGCGCGCACACCGTGGCCGTGGCCACGCCGTGCTGGCCGGCGCCGGTTTCGGCGATGATGCGGTTTTTTCCGAGGCGCTTCGCCAGCAGGATCTGGCCGAGCGCGTTGTTGATCTTGTGGGCGCCGGTGTGGAGCAGGTCCTCGCGTTTGAGGTAGATCCTCGCGCCGCCGAGCTTTTCGGTCCAGCGCTCGGCGAAGTAAAGCGGCGTGGGGCGGCCGACATACTCATGCAGCAGGCCGTCGAGCTCTTTTTGGAAAGCCGGGTCCGCCTTGGCTTTCTCGTAATGGCCGGATAGTTCGGTGAGAGCCGACATCAACGTCTCGGGGACAAACATGCCGCCGTATTTGCCGAAGTGGCCGTGGGCGTCTGGCAGCACAGGAAGCGGGAGGATGGTGGCGGCAGTCATGGGGCGCGGAGAATAAAACGGATACGCGGTTTGGCAAAGACCGGAAACACATGCCGCCGCTTTCCGGGCCTCAGCGGCTCAAATTCCCTTCTCGCCCCGGCCCGATCCCTGCGCTAGACGAAGCCGTGCTTTTCTCCCAGGAAAAAACCATCCTTCCCGATCCCCTGCCCCCCGGAGTGACGCTGACCAAAAACGGCGCGCACTTCACGGTCTTCTCCCGGCATGCCACGGCGGTCGAGCTTTGCCTCTACTCACCCTTCGCCCCGGACACTGAGACCGGGCGGCACTCCATGACCCGCGGCGAGCGCGACCTGTGGAGCGTCTTTGTCAAAGGCGCGCGCCCCGGCACCCTTTACGGATACCGCGCCCACGGCCCGTGGATGCCTGACAAAGCGCTGCGCTACAATCCGAACAAGCTCCTGCTGGATCCGTACGCGCTCGCCATTGCCGGTGTTCCGGACGGACGCACCGGAATGCTCAACACCCACGGTCCTGGAACCGGGCCGGGCTCCGTGGACAACGGCCCCACCGCCTTGAAATCCGCCGTCATCTCCGGCGACTTCGACTGGCGGGGCGACGAGCGCCCGCTCATCCCCTGGGCGGACACCGTGCTCTACGAACTGCACGTCAAAGGCTTCACCCGCACCCATCCGCGCGTGCCCGCCAGTCTGCGCGGCACCTACGCCGGGCTGGCCCGCCCGGAGGTCATCCGCTACCTGAAGGACCTCAGCGTCACCAGCCTCCAGCTCCTGCCCGTCCACCAGCATCTGGACGACCAATTCCTGCTCGAAAAAGGCCTCACCAACTACTGGGGCTACAACACCATCGGCTTCTTCGCCCCGCACAACGAGTACGCCGCCGCGCGCGACCCCGAAGGCTGCGTGCGCGAGTTCAAACAAATGGTCCGCGCTCTTCACGAAGCCGGTCTTGAGGTCATCCTCGATGTCGTCTACAACCACACCGCCGAGGGCGACGAGCGCGGCCCCACGCTCATGTTCCGCGGCCTGGACGACCGCCTCTACTACCGGCACAGCTTTCACGAGCACGGCGCCAGCTACATCAATGTCACCGGCTGCGGCAATGCCGTGAACTCCGCCAGCCCCCCGGCCCTCCGCCTCATCCTCGACAGCCTCCGTTACTGGGTCACCGAAATGCATGTGGACGGCTTCCGC
>DDSO01000163.1:9860-10055 GCA_002343425.1 Brevundimonas sp. UBA2388 | reverse complement strand
CTGTCGGCCTCGCAGGAGGTGTTCTGGCAAGGCATTTCGATCGGCTGGGATGTCGGCGGCAATGCCAGCCGGGTCTTCACCCTGGTGTACGGCCTGTACCACCCGGACATGATCTATCGCCGCTATCCCGGCGTGGAAGGCACGGCCTATCTGGTCGGCGGCCTGGGCGTGAACTACCAGCGCGCCGACGGCATC
>DDSO01000163.1:170-9763 GCA_002343425.1 Brevundimonas sp. UBA2388 | reverse complement strand
ACTAACCACTAATCACTAACCACCCAGCATCGCCTCCAGCCCATTGCGCCAGCTCGGGTACTTCGGCCGCCAGCCCAGCTCCGCCTTGGCCTTCGCGTTCGAGAGCCGTTTGGAATCGAGGTAGAAGCGCCGCATGGCGTCGGACACTGACGGGTCGTCGAGGTCGATCTCGGGCGGCATCGGCAGGCCCAGCCGCCGCGCGGCCCCTTCCATGACCACATCGGCGGGCGCCGGCTCATCATCGCACAGGATGTAGGCGGCGCCGGGCCGGGGGCGGGCCATGGAGGCGAACAGGCCCGACACGACATCATCCACATGAACGCGGTTGAACACCTGTCCCGGCTTGCGCACGATCCGCGCCGTGCCGTCGCGCAGGCGGTCCAGCGGCGAGCGGCCGGGGCCGTAGAGGGCCGGCAGGCGGAACAGTTGCACCGTCAGACCCATGCCCTGACCGGCGTCGAGCCAGTCGCGCTCGGCCCGCACGCGGCGCGCGCCTTCCAGCGAGGCGGCGTTGAGTTCGCTGTCCTCCAGCGCCCAGCCGCCGGCGCGGTCGCCATAGACGGCGGTCGAGGAGACATAGCCGATCCAGTCGGGCCAGACCTCCGTGGCCGCCAGGGCCGGCGTCAGGGCCTTCAGGCCCGGACAGCCGTCCGCCACGGGCGGGGCGCTGATCAGGATGGCGGAGGCGCCGGCGACAGCCTCGGTCAGAGCCGGTGCGTCGTTCGGGTCGATCGCGACGAGCCCTTCGTCCGTCAGCCCGGCCCGCCGGTCCGCGTCGCGGCTGGTCAGGATCGCGCGGCCGCCACGACGGACCGCCTCGCGCCCCACGGCGCGGCCGAGCCAGCCGCCGCCGTAGACCAGCAGCGAGGGGGAGGCGGCGGCGTCAGCCATGGCTCAGGCCGTGCGCGCCCGCACCGGGGCGGTCGGCGGCGTAACCACGGTCGGCGGGGCCTTCACGGCCTCGGCCCGCTTGCCGTTCCAGGTCGAGACGCACGGCACCTTCGAGAGGTCGGCACGGTCGGCATAGCGGCGGGCGATTTCGGTCACATCCTGCATCAGCCCCTCGGCGAGCGTAATGGGCTTGAGGCCCAGTTCCCGGAACTGGTCATTGGCCACGACCAGTTCGTTCTCATCCGCCTCCAGCCGCGGATTGGGGACGTTGTGCACGGTGGCCCCGGTCATGTCGGCGATCATGGCGGCCAGGTCGCGGACCCGGCGGCTCTCCGTCATCTGGTTGAGGATCTTGACCCGCTCGCCCGTCTTCGGCGGGTTCTTCAGGGCCAGTTCGACGCAGCGCACCGTGTCCTGGATATGGATGAAGGCCCGGGTCTGGCCGCCGGTGCCGTGCACCGTCAGCGGATAGCCGACCGCCGCCTGCATCAGGAAGCGGTTCAGCACCGTGCCGTAGTCGCCGTCATAGTCGAACCGGTTGATCAGCCGCTCGTCCCTGCGGGTCTCTTCGGTTTGGGCGCCCCAGACGATGCCCTGGTGCAGGTCGGTGATCCGGACACCGTCGTTCTTGGCGTAGAACTGGAACAGCAGGGCGTCCTGGGTCTTGGTCATGTGATAGATCGAACCCGGGTTCGGCGGGAACAGGATCTCCTGCTCTGCCGGGCCGAAGTCGGTGTCGACCGTGACTTTCAGATAGCCCTCGGGGATGCGCAGTCCGGCGGTGGTGTAACCGTAGACGCCCATGGTGCCGAGGTGGGCCAGGTGGACGTCCCGCCCGCTCTCAACGATGGCCGCCAGCAGGTGATTGGTGGCGTTGATGTTGTTGTCGACGGTGTAGAGCTTGTGCCGCGCCGACTTCATGGAGTACGGAGCCGCCCGCTGCTCGGCGAAATGCACGACGCTGTCGGGCTGCCAGTCCTTGATCAGGGCGACCAGGCGGTCGAACTCCTTGCCGACGGTCATGTTGACGAAGTCGATGTTTCGGCCGGTGATTTCCTTCCAGGCGGCGATCCGCTCGCCCATGGTCCGGATCGGCGTCAGGGACTGGACTTCCAGCTCATTGTCGATGTTGCGGCGGCTGAGGTTGTCGACGACGCAGACGTCCCAGCCCTGCGCCGATAGATGCAGCACCGTCGGCCAGCCACAGAAGCCGTCGCCGCCCAGAACCAGAACCCGCATCGCCTACCCTCGTCGTTTCCTGCACCCTGACTAGCGGAACGCGCGGATCGGTCAAAGTGTCAGTATTCGGCGGCGGTTTCGCCCGAACCGCCGCTTAGCGGCGGGCGCGCCACTCCGCGCGGCTCTGGCCCCATTTGTCGACGGGCAGGTCCTGAAAGGGCGGCGGCATCTGCGTCGGCCCCTGATTGTACGAACCAAGCCGCTCGGCCAGCCGCTGTGAGGGCGTATTGTCCGGGTCGATGCAGTGGATCACATCGGTCCAGCCCAGCACATCGAAGGCGTAGTCGATCGTGGCCGTCGCCGCCTCCACGCCGTAGCCCTTGCCCTGGGCGTCGGGATGCAGGCCCCAGCCGACTTCCGTGCCGGGCCAGCCGTGCGGCTGCCACGGGCCGATCCGGCCCAGCCAGAGGCCGGTGTCGCGCTCTACCAGCGAGAACATGGAGACGCCCGTCAGGCTCCATGCCCCGGCCATGCTCATGAAGCCGCGCCAGGCGGTCGCCGCCGGTTGGGCTCCGCCGAGAAATTTCGCCGCCTCGGGGTCGCCCATCATCTCGGCCCAGCGCGGAAAGTCCTCCAGCGCGATGGGGCGCAGGATCAGGCGTTCGGTCTCCAGCACAGGTCCGGTCAAAGGACGTACTCCCTCTCGAGGTCATAGCGGCTGCCACCCTGGGTCAGGACGCTGGAATACAGGCCGAACCGGTCGATCCGGATCGGTGGAGACTTCAGCAGGTTGTGGTCGGCTATCCACGCCCCGATGCGGGCGGGATCCGCCTGGGCATTGAGATAGGCCAGGGTCAGGTGCGGGCGATAGTCGCGGCGCTCGATGGAAATGCCCGCGCGTTCGGCGGCGCTGCGGCAGCGCCCGGCGAGGACGGACAGCCGTTCGCTGGCCGTGACTCCGGCCCAGATGGCGTGGGTGCGGTGGCCGTCGCCAAAGGCGCCGACGCCGGACAGGGCGATCTCGAACGGCCCGCCGGTCGCCGCCCGTTCCAGCTCGACTGACAGGTCATCGGCCCGGCGCTCGTCGATCTCGCCATAGAAGGCCAGGGTGATGTGCAGTTGGTCGGCGGATCGCCAGCCGGCGCCGGGCAGGCCGGTCTGGCGCCGGGCGAGCGCCTCGGCGACCTCATCAGGCACGGACAGGGCGGTGAACAGCCGGATCATGCGGCCTTTGGTAGCGGCTCTGAACGCCGGGCCCAAGTCCGGTTTTCCTTGCGGAAGGGGCCGCTCGGCCCGATATTTGCGCCAAGCCCGGGAAACCCCGGTCAGATGGAGGACCGATCTCGCCATGAGCGATTTCAGAAACGGCTACACCACCGCGCCCGCCACTGCCGACATGTCGGTGGACGCCGGCCTGCGCAGCTTCATGCTGGGCGTCTACAACAAACTGGCCCTCGGCCTCGTCGTCGCGGGCGCTCTGGCCTATGTGACCGGCAACGTCCCGGCCGTGCAGCAGCTGCTGTTCGCCGCAGGACCGGACGGTCGCGTCGGCCTGACCATGCTGGGCATGATCGTGCAGTTCTCGCCGCTGGTGCTGCTGTTCGGCTCGATGTTCTTCATGAAGAACCCGACGGCGGGCGGGGTGAACCTGCTCTACTGGGCCGTGGTCGCCACCATCGGCGCCGGGATGGGCATCCTCTTCCTGCGCTACACGAACGAGTCGATCGCCTCGACCTTCTTCGTCACCGCCGCCGCCTTCGGGGGGCTGAGCCTGTTCGGCTACACGACCAAGAAGGACCTCAGCGGCCTCGGCAGCTTCCTGATCATGGGCGTGATCGGCCTGGTCATCGCCATGGTGGTCAACATGTTCCTGCAGTCCAGCATGATGGCCCTGATCATCAGCGCCATCGGCGTGCTGATCTTCTCGGGCCTGATCGCCTTCGACACCCAGCGGCTTAAGATGACCTACTATGCCCTGGGCGGCGACAAGGCGGCGATGGGCGTGGCCACCGGCTTCGGCGCGCTGAGCCTGTTCATCAATTTCGTGAACCTGTTCCAGTTCCTGCTGATGTTCATGGGCGGCAACCGCGAATAGGATCATCGATCCGGAAGACGGAGGGGCCCGGAGCGATCCGGGCCCTTTTTCTATTCCACGATCGTGAATTTGCGGCTGTCGAAGACGCGCAGGACCTGGGCCAGTTCGCGGCCCCGGCGCAGCACCACCCCACCCTCGCCGATCACCGCCCACTGACCCTGTTTGAGGCGCAGCGCCGGACGCTTCTCGATGCGATAGAGCGGGGCGTCGCCCGAGCGGCGGAAGACGGCGAACTCCGCGACATCCTTGTGGCCGACCATGGCGTAGTCGCGCCACTCGGCTGCGGCGACCATCCGGCCATAGACCCGCAGGATCAGGTCGAGTTCGCGCCGGTCGAAAAAGACCGGTCCGGGAACGGACTGCAAATCAGCGGCGTCGCTCATCTTGGGAAGGTTACGCCGCCATCCTGAAAACGCCAGTGGGCCAGCGCCCTTCCAAAGCAGTCGCGTCGCCGAACACTGTGTCTGGAACGCCGCGACGCGAACAAATCGCGACGAACATGAAATCGCCTCGCTTCCGCCCAGCGCCCGCCCCCTTGGGGGGCGACATCTGACCCATCGGCTCGTCGGAGTTCGGAGCGTTTCCGGATCCTGAATAGCCCCCCCAGCCCCTCCTGGATCACTCCACCAAGGGCTCCGGCGGGCCGATGCTTCCTCCAAAGCAGAGACGCCCGCTCAGCCACCCTCCCCCCTCCGGCAGAGCGGGCGTTTTGCTGTCCGGGATCCGGCGAGGATCAGGCCTGGAGTCCCAGGCCTTGGGGTCTCAGGGCAGGACGACCTCAGCCGTTTCACCGCCGCGCGTGACGGAAAGGGTCCGGCCCGAGTCGCCGTCCAGGGCAGCGGCCAGACCGCCGAGGTCCGATACGGATCGGCCGTCGACCGAGCGGATCAGATCACCCGCCTGAAGACCCGCCGCCGCTGCGGCCGAGCCGCCTTCCACAGAGAAGACCTGCAGACCATCCGCGACGGCGCGCATGGCAGCGCCGCGCGCCATCACCGCGTCCGGGCCGACGGTGACGAGACGTTCGGACGGCGTCTCGACCGTCAACGCGGCACGGCCCTCCCGGCCCTCCCGCAGATAGACGACCTCGACCTGGGCGCCGGGCGCGGCGATGCCGATCGTGGCCGCCACCGTGCCCGCGTTCGAGACCGGGCGGTTCTGGATGCGGGTGACGATGTCGCCGCGTTCAAGGCCCGCGGCCTCGGCCGACGATCCCGGAGCAACATCCTCGATCACGGCGCCGCGCACGATGCCCAGGCCGAGATCACGCGAGCGCTGGGCGTTGAGCGAGCCGAAGATGGCGCCGGTGGTCCCGCGCCGGACCTCGCCGTGCTCACGCAGCTGGGCGACCACATACATCAGGATCCGGCTGGGCACGGCGAAGGCGATGCCGTCATTGCCGCCGCCGCCACCGGACAGGATGGAGGTGTTGATGCCGATCAGCCGGCCGCGGCTGTCCAGCAGCGGGCCGCCGGAGTTGCCGGAATTCACCGCGGCGTCGGTCTGGATATAGTCCTCGATCCGGTCACCCATGCCCGAACGGCCCATGCCTGAGATCACGCCCATGGTGAGGGTCTGGTCGAGGCCCAGCGGATAGCCGACCGCGAAGGCCAGATCGCCCGTGCGAAGCGAATCGGAGTTGACCACGTCGATCTGCGACAGGCCGGGCGCCTCGATCTTGAGCACGGCAAGGTCGGTGGCCTTGTCAGTGCCGATCAGCACGGCGTCGAAGATGCGGCCGTCGGTCATGTCGACGGTGAATTTCCGCCCCCCTTCAACCACATGGTTGTTGGTGACCACGATGCCTTCGCGCGCGTCGATGATGGCCCCCGAGCCGCTGGAGATCGGACGCGGCTCGTTTTCACCGGAACTGGGGCCCTCGGACTGACCGAGCGTGGTCACCTGGACCACCGCGGGCAGGGCCCGTTCGAGGCCGGAGGCGAAGGTGAAGACGCCGCGCTGGGCGTCAAACGGCACGGGGGATTGTTGCGCGACGGCGGGTGTGGCCGTCAGCAGAGGGACCGCGACGACAAGCGCAAGCACGGACAGGCCGCCGGCCCGGATGATGGAACGCATCGCCAATCCCCTGTTGTTGGACGGACCCTAGCGCGAGAAACGCGCCGTGACGACTGCCCCCGGACCGGCGTCATCAATCGTCATGGCCGCCCCGTGGCGCTTGAGGATCGCGCGCACGAAGGCCAGGCCCATGCCGTGGCTTTCGCGCCCCTCGTCGGCCGCCCTTGAGATCGCGCGGGCGGGATCGTCGAGCAGTTCGGGATCCAGCCCCGGACCCTGGTCCGCGACCGAAAGGACGGGCTTGCCGTCCTCCAGTCGTACGGTGAGGGTCACCACGCCGCCGTCCGGTGAAAACTTGACGGCATTGTCCACCAGATTGGTGACGGCCCGCTGCAACAGGGACCTGACCCCCAGGACAGACACAGGTGAAGCCTCGACCCGGATCATCGCCCCGCGTTCCTCGGCAAGCGGCTGATAGAGTTCCGCAGCCGAGGCCGCCAACCGGTCCAGGCGCACCGTCTCGAACACCCAGGCCTCACCATCGCGCAGGGTCATGGCTTCGTTCATCGCCCGGGTCAGCCGGGTCAGGTCGGAGCGGGCCTCCTCGGCCAGGGCCCGGGCCTCGGGGGTCGTGGCCATCTCCTTCAGCCTGTCCAGCCGGGCCGAGGCCCGGGCCAACGGCGTGCGGAAATCATGCGCGAGCTGGTCGGCCGAATCCCTCAACCAGCTGAGCAATTCTTCGAGCCGGTCGAGGGTCAGGTTCACCCGGCCGGTCAGTTCGGTCAGTTCCGGGGCCACGGCGGTCTCGGGCGCGCGGACCGAGAAGTCTCCGACGGACGCGAGATCAAGCGCCCGGCTGACATCGGCCACAGCGCTGGTCAGGCGGCGGCGGGCGAAGGTCGCCGCGGTCAGGCCGAAAGCCAGCAGCAGCACGCCGGCGGCGGCCACCGCGGCGACGGCCCAGCCCCAGGCGCCGCCTGAACGGTCGACGACCCGGCCGACGGCTATGTCCAGCGCCCCGACCGAACGGCGCACCACCACGACCTCGACCGCCCGCGCCGGGCACAGGACGCCGCGATCCAGGCGCAGTACATGGACGCCCTCTCCGAGGCGGGGAGCCCGCTCGCCGCGCGTGGTCTCCAGAGCGGCGAGGCCGGCGGGCTTGCCGACCGGGGCGCGGATGAAGCGCACGCCCGCACCGCCCTGCCCCGTACTGCAGGTTTTCTCCAGAGAGCCCGCGTCCCGGGCAGGACCGTCCTGGAAAGCGCTCAGCCAGGCCGAAAGATAGGCGGCGTCGGCAGGCGTGATGTCGGCGGCGGTAAGGCTGGCCTCGATCCGCAGCTTCTCGACCATTGTGCTGTAGTCGTCGAGCGCGGCCAGAGCCGCCTTTTCCCGCTGGTCCATCCGCACCGCCGCGCCGGTGGCGATCAGCGAGCCGGTCAGGGCCACCGCCGCCATAACGGCGATGCCGGCCGCCAGCTGGGTCGAGGTCCGCCGTCCCAGCCAGGCGCGCAGGCGGAGGAAGCGGAGGGGCACGGCGGTCTCAGCCCGTCCAGGCGGACAGATCGCGGAAGATCAGGCTCTGGCTGCGGGCCGAAACGATCAGGGGGTGCAGCTCTTCTCCCAGTTCCGGGGCCTGTTCCTTGAGTCGGCGACGCAGGGCGCTGATCCGCGCATCGATGATGTTGACGAAATTATCCGGCAGGAAGCGCCATTCGACCCAGCAGCGGTCCCACAGCATGGTCTTGGTAACGGGCTGGCCACGGGCGGTCATCAGTTCACAGACGATCGCGAATTCCAATGGCGACAGGTCAATGAGCCGCGAGGCGCCCGCGGCGTCGAATTTCAGCGTCCGGGCGCCGAAGGCCAGGCGGAATGGACCATTGACCAGATCGTTGCCGACCGGGGCCGCGCGGCGGGCGGCGCGACGCAGCTGGGCGGCGATGCGCGCCAGCAGTTCCTCGTCGCCGACCGGCTTGGACAGATAGTCGTCGGCGCCGCCCAGCAGCCCCTCGACCTTCTGCCGCTCGCCGCCCAGCGCCGTCAGCATCAGGGCCGGGGCGTCCGCACACGGACCCCCGCCGGCGCGCAGGCGTTTCAGCGTCTCCAGTCCGTCCAGTCCGGCGGTCAGCCGGTCCAGGATGAGGACGTCGAAGGACGCGGCGGCGGCGGCGATCGCGGCCTCGCCGCTGTCGACCCGTTCCACGGCTTCGAAACCGGCCCGCAGGAGCCGCTCGGCGACGTGTTCGGAAAGGGCGGGATCGTCTTCCAGCAGCAGTGCGCGGCGACCGGAGAAGACATCGCGCAGTTGGGCGAACGGGTCGTCGCCTTCGATGCCTGCCGCTTCTCCGTCCATGACCGCCACTCCACCCCTCGCTGACGATACGGCGTTGATACGGAATGACAATGCTCAACGGACCGCGTTCGCGCAAACTAGGGGTTGGCCCCCCGAGCACGGAATGACGGTTCCTGACGCAGCTGAGACCTCCGCCGTTCCGGATGCATCCGGAACGGCTCCCGGCGCGTAGTTTGAGGCCAAGGAGCCTCAATGATCGCCAAATCCCTTCTTCCCGCCGGCCTGCTGATCGCTTGCGGCCTCGTCGCATGTCAGACCGCGCCTGAACCGGACAGCGGTTTCCTGTCGGGCTACGACCGGCTCAAGACGCAGGAAGGCACCGTGCGCGCCTCGATCCGGCAACACCGCGACGAGACCGCCGCCTCCGCGATCGACCAGGTCTGGATCGAGCCGACGGCTCTGATCGGACAAGCCGGAGCGGCGCTCACCGCCGAAGAACGCGCGATGGTCCTGCGCGAGGTCGACCGGCAGGTCTGCTACGAGATCAGCGAGCGGTTCACCCTCGCCGCATCGCCTGAGGGATCCCCCAGGGTGCGGACGGGTATTGCGCGGATTGATCCGACGGCGCCGGCCGGGTCCGCCGTGGCGGCGGTCGCCAACGCCTTCATCCCGGGCCCCGGCACGGTGCGGGTGCCCGGAACGACCGGTGGGCTGGCGGCCGAGGCGGAGCTGCTGGACGCAAGGGGCGTGCAGACGGCCGCCCTCGCGTGGGCGCGCGACGCCAATGTTCTGGGGACCGATTCACCGTCGCTTTCGCGCGTGGGCGACGCCCTGCAGATGGCCGAGCCTTTCGCCGACGCCGTCGGCGACGCCTTTGCGCCCGCGGACCGGCCGGTGAGGGCGATTGCAGACCCGGACCCCTGCGGCCGCTTCGGGCCGCGGAACCAGCCGGGCGGCTTCCTGACGCGACTGGTCACCGGCCTCTATGTGCCCGAGGTCAACACCGGGACGCGGGAAGACGCCCCGGCGGAAGCGCCGCCTCCCTAGAAGGCGCTCTGCCCTGTGATCGCCCGGCCCAGGATCAGGGCGTGGACGTCGTGGGTGCCCTCGTAGGTG
>DDSO01000163.1:0-124 GCA_002343425.1 Brevundimonas sp. UBA2388 | reverse complement strand
TGCCGCAGTTGTTGCGCTTCATCATCGAGATGGCCTCGGGCACCCAGGCCCCCTGGTCGAGCAGGCGGCCCAGCGCCAGGGCGCCCTCGAAGCCGAGGAAGATCTCGGTCTGCATGTCGGCCAG
>DDSO01000141.1:3529-4527 GCA_002343425.1 Brevundimonas sp. UBA2388 | reverse complement strand
CCCCACCCCCGCGCTGGATACAGATTCGACCAGTCGACGGAAGCTCTGCACTCGAGATTGAGCCGCGTAGCGGTCATACATTTCCTTGGCAAATCGCTCCGGTGACCATCCTTGGGGCTTGCCCAGGGGGTGAGAGAACCCAGGAAAAGGAGGGCCGAAATCCATGTAGACTGAATCCCCCAACAACAGGAGAACATCGGGCTGCTCATCGGCAACCCGAAGCCACACCTCCTGTGAAGGGTCATCGAGCACATCAAAGCACGAGGTGAAAGCGACTTTCATAAGGTACTCCCATAATGGAAATCCATGGTTCTCTGAGAAAGAAGCTACGGAAAATCAGGCGCCTGTTGCGCCAACGAAGGCCCCGCGGGCACCTCGCTGCACGTCGCCCCGCGCCCTGTCCGCACCTAATCAGGGTTCCCCAGGTTCGAACTTCAGATCATAGGCCCGCTGCTCGTCCGCAACGACTTGGCCAGTCATGATGGCGTTCGCCACGTGCCGCAGCACAGGGCTGACATTCCCGGTCACCTGGAAACCCGAGCCCTTCGGATCATCCGGTCCGTCGGTCAGCAAGTAGCTGTGCCCGCCCTTGGCGTCGAAATGGTCGTTGAACTGATCACAATTGATCCGATAGACATTTCGCCGGGTTTTCTCTGGATCCTCCGGGCCAAAATGGCCTAGTCTTGTGCTCGTGTCGCCAGAAAAGTAAATGGACTGGCCAATCTGCTCGATCGGATTGTCCTCACTTGCATAAGGTCCCCGAACTGCATTCGCCAGGATGCTCTCATCCATTCGCTTGTCGTCGCCAGCGTAGTAGACAACCACGTTGCGCGCTGCCTTGGTAATCAGGTCGCCTGGCTGATGGCGCTCCAGGGTGGTGCTCGGTACATCTGCCGCGACCATGAATACATTGCGGAAGACCAGAGGCACTCCTCCACCTCCGAAACTGTGACCCCAGGAGTTGAGGATGTTCGTGAGTACACGATTGCCCATGGAAT